>JAFUPX010000016.1 GCA_017472575.1 Clostridia bacterium
CCTGCTGCTGCCTCTACCCTACTGCATTTTTTTGAAGATACAAAAACAGGTCCTGAGGACTATGATGTTGTTTACACGGGTGATTTAGGCTATGTAGGAACAAATCTTTTATATGAACTGCTCGAAAGAAGAGGTGTTGATATCCGTTGCCGCCACAGCGACTGCGGGCTTATAATCTACGACCGCGAAAATCAGGATGTTCACGCAGGCGGTTCAGGCTGCGGATGCTCGGCATCTGTCTTGGCATCCTTTATAATGCACCGTTTTGAAGAAAAGGATTTCAGTAACATTCTTTTTATGTCCACCGGTGCGCTTATGAGTCCCACCTCATCCAATCAAGGTGAAAATATCCCCGCAATAGCACATTTGATAAACATCAAAAGTAATTGACAAAATTCGCTTAAAAAAGTATAATAAATAAATGTAATAAAATATCTGATAACCTCGTCAAATAGGCGGGGTTATTAGATTTAATTTGTGATAGGAGGAGCAGCTATGGAAGAAAAAATTCTTGAAGAACAGATTTACGAGCTGATTGAAAAAAGGCAGTTTTCCAAGCTGCGAAGTCTCCTTGAAGATATGAATGCCGCCGATATTGCCGAGCTTTTTGAAGAAGTTTCCGATAAGGATGTTACGGTTATTTTCAGAATTTTGCCTAAAGAGTTAGCAGCAGAGGTTTTCGTTGAAATGGATTCTGACCGTCAGCAGCTGCTTATTGAAGCTTTTAGTGATAAAGAGCTACGCGAGGTAATGGACGAGCTTTTTATGGACGATACTGTTGATATTATCGACGAAATGCCTGCCACTGTTGCCAAACGAATTTTAAAACAGACCGACGCGGCAACAAGAAAAATGATTAATCAGCTGCTGGCTTACCCTGATGACAGCGCCGGTAGTATTATGACCACTGAGTATATCGACCTTAAAAAGGATATGACCGTGGAGGATGCCTTTGACCGTATACGCAAAATCGGTACAGATTCGGAACAGATATACACCTGCTATGTTACTGACCGCAGCCGTCACCTTTTAGGCATTGTATCGGTTAAGGATTTACTGCTTAACTCTAAGGACTGTGTTCTTAAAGAAATAATGGACGATAACATCATCTTTGCCAACACGCTTGACGATAAGGAAGATGTTGCAGGAATGTTCGAAAAGTACGATATTCTTGCCCTGCCGGTTGTTGACAAGGAAAACCGTCTTGTAGGTATCGTTACGGTTGACGATGCTATCGACGTTATGCAGGAAGAGGCATCCGAGGATATCGAAAAGATGGCGGCTATTTTGCCGAGTGAGAAAACCTATCTTAAGACAGGAGTTTTTGAAACCTTTAAGGCTCGTATACCTTGGCTTTTATTTCTTATGATTTCCGCAACCTTTACGGGTGCAATTATTTCAAGCTTTGAAGACAAGCTCACTAAGTATGCGGCTCTTATCGCCTTTATACCTATGCTTATGGGAACAGGCGGTAACTCGGGAAGTCAGTCATCGGTTACTGTTATACGTGCGCTTTCTCTCGGAGATATTGAGTTTAAAGACATTTGGCGTGTTATATGGAAGGAGCTGCGAGTTTCTCTTGTTTGCGGAGTTATTTTGGGAGTAGTAAACTTCATAAAGCTTTATTTGGTAGATTATCTTCTGCTTCACAGCTTCGATTCAGCAGTTGTTGTGGCAGAAATGCTTACAGTCTGCTTAACACTTGTGTTTGTTGTTATAGTTGCAAAGCTGGTAGGAAGTATATTGCCGATTTTGGCTAAGAAAATCGGGTTTGACCCTGCTGTTATGGCGAGTCCGCTGGTTACAACTATACTTGATGCTGTTTCGCTTATAATTTATTTCGGCATTGCCGCACAGATTTTAGGATTTTAGGGAGAGTAAAAAATGGTTAAAAAGGGATTTGACAATGATAAATATATAAAGCTGCAATCGCAGAATATACGCGACCGTATCGCAGCTTTTGGAGACAAGCTCTATATGGAGTTCGGAGGAAAGCTGTTTGACGATTACCACGCCGCCCGTGTTCTCCCCGGCTTTGAGCCTGATGCCAAGGTTAAAATGCTCCTTGAGCTTAAGGACGATGCCGAGATAGTTATTGTTATTAATGCCGACGCGATAGAGAAAAATAAGCGCAGAGGAGATTTAGGTATTACCTATGATCTTGACACCCTCCGCCTTATTGATGCTTTTCGTGGTATAGGTCTTTATGTGGGCAGTGTTGTTATTACCCGATATACAGGTCAGCCCTTAGCTCTTGCATTTGAAAACAGGCTCAAAACACTCGGTATAAATGTTTACCGCCATTATCCCATTAAGGATTACCCCTCAAATCTTCCCTTTATAGTAAGTGATGAAGGCTTCGGCAAAAACGACTACATAGCTACCACAAGAAAGCTTGTTGTTGTAACCGCTCCCGGACCCGGAAGCGGAAAAATGGCTACCTGCCTTTCTCAGCTTTACCACGAGCATAAGCGCGGGGTAAAGGCAGGCTATGCAAAATTTGAGACCTTCCCCATTTGGAATATTCCCTTAAACCATCCTGTAAACTTAGCATACGAGGCAGCAACAGCTGACCTTAACGATGTTAATATGATTGACAGCTTCCATTTAGAGGCTTACGGTGAAACCACCGTAAACTACAACAGAGATATCGAGATTTTCCCTGTTTTGAATGCAATAATGGAACAGATTTTAGGAGAGTCGCCTTACAAGAGTCCTACAGATATGGGAGTTAATATGGCAGGCTACGGAATTGTTGATGATGAGGCTGTCCGCGCCGCCGCAAAGCAGGAAATACTGCGCCGCTATTACAACGCTCTTGTCAATTTAAGACAAGGTATGGGAACTGAGAGCGAGGTTACAAGAATTGAGCTTCTGATGAACCGCGTCAAGGTTTCCGCCAAGGACAGACCTGTTGTTGCCGCCGCATTTAAAAAAGCGGAGAATACCGGAAACCCTGCAACGGCAATTGAGCTTCCTGACGGCAGAATAGTCACAGGAAAGACTTCATCGCTTTTGGGAGCAAGCTCCTCAATGCTGTTGAACTGCCTTAAAGAGCTTGCCGGAATTGATGACAGCGTTGAGCTTATCTCCCCCGACATCATCGAGCCTATTCAAGATTTAAAGACCGGAATTATGGGCAACCACAATCCGAGACTTCATACTGACGAGGTGCTTATAGCCCTTTCAATCTGCGCCGCAACAGAGGCTGTGGCAAAAAAAGCGCTCGACCAGCTCCACAACCTTAAAGGGCTTGAAGCTCATTCAAGCGTTATACTTTCCCGCGTAGACGAAAATGTTTTCCGAAAGCTCGGAGTTAATATGACCTACGAGCCGCAGTATCAAACTAAAAAATTATATCATAATTAAAAAAAGGCTTCTTCAAAAATGAAGAAGCCGTTTTTTAATCACCGAATTTTTCTTTTATTTGCTCGTTTACTCTTGCATTCATACCGTTAGGCAGCAAAATCATATCTTTTTCGTCAATACTTATAGTCGCTATATCGTTTTTTTCTCCGTATTGCGGAAAATTAACAAGCCAAGATGAATCTATATTTCTCTCATCACATATCCAACCCTGCATTCCCTTATGCACGCCCTCTTTTGCATATCTTTCTTTTTCAACTGTTACTTCAATACAATCCATTTCTTTCATTTCTATTCTCCTCCATACGGTGTTGATAAATTGATTTTTCCATTTGGCCATACCATCCATCCACTTATAAAAGAAACCGTATCTTTTTTGTCTTTTCTTGGTATTTCTATTCTGATACTTATTCTTTGCCCATATTTATTTAACAAACCAAGTTTATATTCTCCTGATACATATTTTTCTAATGCTTGTTTTTCAAACTCTTCCTTTAACCATTGCGAATCTTCAATAGTATATCCCCAGTTTTCAAACATTTTTTGTTTTCCGTGTTGATAAAGATTTTCGGGGTCAAATAAATACGGATCAAACTTGCTGTAGTCGCTTATTGAGGTTGCGTTATTTAATACTTCATCATAAGAAAGCGGTTCTAATATACAATGACAATACTGATGATGCGGATAAGTCGGCTTATTATCATACGAAAACCAACATTCATCTAATCTAAGACAAATATCACAATGATTTTCGCTCATATTTCTATGTATCCACTTAATCCAATTAGGCATTTCAGGTGGTTCTGTGTCCCAAACACCTGCTGAAAACAATTCACTTAATAAATCCATTTTTATAATACTCCTTTATAATACAAAATGCAAATCAATCTGTGGCTATATTGTAAAGGAATATCTATATGATATTCAATGACATCTTTTGGAATATCTTATTTCAGTTTTTCTACGTAAACAAAAAGTATATCATAATACAATAAGGGGCTGTCTGGCTAAAAAAGCGAGACAGCCCCTTGTATATTAATCCATATCTTTTCCGCAGCAGCGTTTATATTTCTTTCCGCTTCCGCAGGGGCAAAGAGCGTTTTTGCTTACAACACCTTTTCCTCTTACGGTCTGCGGCTTATCGCCGGTGCCGGTTTCCTCGGCAACCTTTTCGCGTTTTACCTGCTCATCCTTGCGCACTCTTACAGAAAGTACCAGTTTTGCAGTCTGCTCGCGGATAGTATCGGTCATAGCCGAGAACATATCATAGCTGTCGTTACGGTATTCAACCACAGGGTCATGCTGACCGTATGCACGAAGACCTATACCCTGACGCAGCTGGTCCATATTATCAATATGATCCATCCAGTTGGTATCAACGCTTCTAAGCAGCATTACGCGCTCTATTTCGCGCATAGTGGAAGAACCGAACTCCTCCTCGCGCTTAGCGTAAATAGCGTGAGCCTTTTCCTTTAAGCTCTCAGCCACCTTTTCACTGGTTAAGCTGTTTAACTCATCTGTTGTATACTGTAAATCTTCGGGCGAAGTTATCCATCCGAGGAAATAATCGCGCAGTCCCTTAAAATCCCAGTTATCAGCAACAGGGTCGCTTAAGAATATCTTGCAGTAGGAGTCAACCGTATCATCAATCATTTTCATAACCGTGTCGGTGATGTTATCCCCGTCAAGCACACGGTTGCGCTGTTCGTAAATAAGCTCACGCTGCTTATTCATAACATCATCATACTGGAGGACATTCTTACGAATTGCGAAGTTCATGCCCTCTTTCTTCTTCTGCGCTCCCTCGATTGTACGGGATAACATTCCGCTTTCAAGCGGAACATTTTCTTCAACCTTTAAGGTATCCATCATAGTGGAAATTCTTTCTCCTCCGTAAAGACGCATCAAATCGTCTTCAAGAGAAATATAGAATTTGGTAACACCGGGGTCACCCTGACGGCCCGCTCGGCCTCTTAACTGATTGTCTATTCTTCTTGAATCGTGGCGTTCTGTACCTATAATGCAAAGTCCGCCCGCTTCTCTTACCTTTTCAGCCTCGGGAGCTATCTCTGCCTTAAACTTCTCGTAAAACTCTTTATAAGCGGCTCTGGCGGCGATAATATCGGGGTCGTCTGTTTCGGCGAAGCCTGTTGCCTCTGTAATAATTTCCTCGCTTAAGCCATCATGCCTTAGCTGAGCTTTGGCAAGATACTCTGCATTACCGCCGAGCATAATATCGGTTCCGCGTCCCGCCATATTTGTAGCTATTGTAACGGCACCGAATTTACCCGCCTGAGCGATAATCTCGGCTTCCTTTTCGTGATGCTTAGCGTTTAAAACATTGTGCTTTATACCCTTTTTCTTAAGCAGTGCGGATAAAAGCTCGGATTTTTCAATTGTTACCGTACCCACAAGCACCGGCTGACCCTTTGCGTGGCACTCGGCGATTTTGTCAATAACCGCGAAATACTTAGCCTTTTCGGTCTTATATACCGCATCATTTTCGTCAATTCTGGCAAGGGGTTTGTTGGTAGGAATTTCAATAACATCCAGCTTGTAAATTTCCTGAAACTCGCCTTCCTCGGTCATAGCCGTACCGGTCATACCCGAAAGCTTGTTATAAAGGCGGAAGAAATTCTGGAAGGTTATTGTGGCAAGAGTTTTAGACTCGCGGGCAACCTTAACTCCCTCTTTTGCTTCAATAGCCTGATGCAGACCCTCGTTATACCGTCTGCCGAACATAAGGCGGCCGGTAAATTCGTCAACTATGATTACCTCGCCATCCTTAACAACATAGTCAACATCCCTTTTCATAATACCGTGGGCGCGTATTGCCTGATTAACATGGTGAGCAATGGCAATATTCTCTGTATCGTTAAGGTTTTCAATATTAAAGTATTCCTCTGCCTTTTTAACGCCTGAGGGAGTAAGTGTTGCGGTGCGTGCCTTTTCGTCTACAACATAGTCACCGTCGTAATTTGTGTCCTCATCGCTCGCCTTATCGTCCATTTCCTTAACCTTAACCATTTTAAGGGATTTTGCGAAACGGTTTGCGGCGGCATAAAGGTCGGTCGATTTATCGCTCTGACCCGAAATAATAAGCGGAGTACGCGCCTCGTCGATAAGGATAGAGTCCACCTCATCAACAATAGCAAAGTTATGTCCGCGCTGAACACGCTGCTCCTTGTAAATTACCATATTATCGCGCAAATAATCGAAGCCTAATTCGTTGTTTGTGCAGTAGGTTATATCAGCCTCGTAAGCAGCCTTTTTAGCCTCGTGGTCCATACCATGAATAATAAGACCTACGCTAAGCCCCATAAAGCGGTATAATTTACCCATCCACTCAGAGTCACGCTTGGCAAGATAATCGTTTACGGTTACTATATGGACTCCCTTGCCACTAAGTGCGTTTAGGTATGCAGGAAGAGTTGCAACCAAGGTTTTACCCTCACCTGTTTTCATTTCGCTTATTCTTCCCTGATGAAGAATAATTCCGCCGATTATCTGAACGGGGAAATGCCTCATACCAAGCACCCTATCCCCTGCCTCGCGGCAGGCGGCAAAAGTCTCAGGAAGTATGTCATCAAGAGTTTATCCGTTTGCAAGGCGTTCTTTAAACTCCGCTGTTTTATTTTTAAGTGCCTCGTCCGAAAGAGCCTTATACTCCTCCTCCAAATCGAGCACTGCCTTTTGTAAGGGCAATATTCTTTTTATTTCCTTTTCGCTGTAATTTCCGAAAAGAGCCTTTAATAAATTCATATTCTTACCTCAAATCAGTAAATTCATCATATTATTATATAATAATTTTATTAACAAATAAAGTATTATTTTAGTAAAATGGTATTTTTATCCGTTTTTTTAAGTCCGGAGGTTAAAATAAGCTCACCGTTTTTATCAATAAACACCGCCTCATATCCTGAAAGGCTTTCAATAAGCTCTGTACCCTGCTCTTTTCCAATCAAAAAGCAAACGGTTGAAAGCGCATCACAGTCAAAGGAGCTATCCCCTATTATTGTAACACTCAAAAGGTCATTTTCTACTCCGTAGCCTGTTTCTTTATCTAAAATATGGTGGTAGATAACCCCGTCCTTTTCGATATACCGCTGATAAATTCCCGATGTAACGGCGGATTTATCCTTTAGCTTTAAAACGGCGCTTACTTCGCTTTCCTCGAAAGGAGTTTGTATCCCCACATTATATTCCTTACCGAAAACCAGTACATTTCCACCGAGATTAATTATTCCCTCGGTTACACCTTTTTCCTTGAAATACTCAAGTAAGCGGTCTGCTATATATCCCTTTGCAACAGCTCCGAGGTCTATTTTTTTGCCGTTTAAATTAACCATATTACCGTTAATTTCTATGCTCTGATAATCAATATTTTTAAGCGCTTCGGCAATTTCATCCTTAGAGGGGATAATTTGATTTTCAAAGTCCCAAAGATTGCTTAATTCACAAACCGTTATGTCAAACTTACCGCCGGAAATTTCCGAATAGTAAATTGAGCGGTCGATAATCTCCCGCGTATCGCTCGACACTTCAACAAAGTCATTCGAGGAATTAAGTAACGATACCTCGCTTGTTTCTACCGTTCGGCTTAATTTGTTTTCATACTCTTTGCAGACCTCGAAAGCGCCGTCCAGCGTATCATCATCGCAGGCGGCGGTGAGCTTTACAAAGGTATTAAGCATAAACCTTGTATCGGTATTTTCCTTTTTATCACTGCATCCGCAGAGAAGTAAAAGGACGAGTATCACATTAACGCTTAAAAACTTTCTCATAGAAATATTATACATTGTCTTTTATTTTTTGTAAAGATGTGTTAAAATTAAAATACTTATGTAATTATACATTTGAGGTGATACCGTGCTGAAAAAAGGAGATTACATAATTTTCCTTAGTATTGCGTTTTTAGGTGTCGCTCTGCTGTTCTTTAATTTTTTCGGTAAACAGACGGGAAAAACGGTTATTATAACCGAAAAGGGCGAAACGGTTTATGAAGGCAGCCTTTCTGATGATAAAACAGTCACCCTTTCGGGAAACACGGTTGTTATTGAAAACGGCTGTGCTTATATTGAAAGCGCCAACTGCAAAAATCAGGTCTGCGTAAACACGGGTGAAATTTCCGAAAAGGGAGAAACTATTGTCTGTACCCCTAACAGGGTTGTTGTAGAGGTAGAATAATGGCTAAAAAAATCAGCACTTATGCTTTGCTTGCCTGCGTCTGCCTTATTTTCGGTTATATAGAAAGCCTTGTTCCGCTGACCGCCGCTATACCAGGAATTAAACTAGGTCTTTCAAATTCGGTTGCTTTGCTGTTACTAACAAAGCGCGATATAAAGGGTGCGCTGGCGGTTAATATAACTCGAATACTGCTCTCTGCTCTGCTTTTCGGCAGTCCGTTTTCTCTTGTATTTTCTCTTTCCGGAGCGTTAGGGTCTATGGCGGCTATGCTTTTATTTTTAAAGGTTAAAAGCGTTTCGGTAGTGGGTCTTAGCGCGCTCGGCGGCACAGTGCATAATATTTTTCAACTGCTCGCTGCTTTTTTTGTTTTGGGAAGTGCGGTTAAATATTATCTTCCCTTTTTAATCCTTGCCGGAGGAATAAGCGGAGCACTCACGGGAATAATCTCAGAGCTAATTTTAAAAAAAGTGAAGACAAACGGAAAATTTTAGTGTATAATAATATTAATTTATCTTAGGGAGTTTTAATAATGTGTGGTTTTACAGGATTTACTAATACTATCGGGGACAACGGCACCGTTCTCGAAAAAATGATGAACCGTATAATACACAGAGGTCCCGACTCAGCGGGAAAATATGTCGATAATGATATCGCTCTGGGCTTCAGAAGGCTTAGTATTATAGACCTTGCCGAGGGCGACCAGCCTATGTTTAATGAGGACAAGTCCTTAGTTCTCGTTTTCAACGGTGAAATTTACAACTTTAAGGAATTAAAAGCTCAGCTTATCAAAGAGGGTCATACCTTCGCTAACAATTCGGACAGTGAGGTTCTGCTCCACGGCTACGAGCAATGGGGCAAGGAGCTTGTTAAAAAGCTTCGCGGAATGTTCGCTTTTGTTATTTTTGACAGAAAGGATAAAAGCATTTTCGCCGCCCGCGATATGTTTGGAATTAAACCTTTTTATTACACCTTTATGGAGGGCAGTTTTATTTTCGGTTCAGAAATAAAATCGTTTTTAGACCACCCTTCCTTTAAAAAGGAGCTTAACGAGGAAGCTCTGGCTCACTACCTTTCTTTCCAGTATTCTCCAACTGAGGAAACCTTCTTTAAAAATGTTTTCAAGCTCCCTCCTGCTCACTGCTTTACCTATAAAAACGGCGAAATGGTTAAGGAGCGTTACTTTCGCCCCGATTTTAACGAGAAGGACGGCGTTTTAGAATACTATGCCGACTTAACCGATGCGGCTGTAAGAGAGTCTGTAAAGGCTCACAAGATAGCAGATGTTGAGGTTGGCTCTTTCCTTTCAAGCGGAATAGACTCAAGCTATATTGCAGAAGCCGCTCAGGTTGACAAAACCTTTACCGTAGGCTTTGAAAGTCCTGACGGGGACCGTTACAACGAAATCCACTTTGCAAAGCAGTTTGCCGACACAATAAAGGTTGAAAATATCTCAAAGGTAATAACTCCCGAGGAATATTGGAACACTTTCCCTGAAATCCAATACCATATGGACGAGCCTTTGGCTGACCCTGCCGCAATTGCGCTTTACTTTGTAAGTAAATTAGCCAGCGAGCATGTTAAGGTTGTAATGTCAGGCGAGGGAGCGGACGAGCTTTTCGGCGGTTACCGTATTTATCAGGAGCCGATAACTCTCACCGCCTACGATAAAATTCCCTTTGCAATCCGCAGGATAATAGGAAAAATCTGCTCTGTTCTTCCCCAAAAGCACGGTATAAACTACCTTGTCCGCCGAGGAAAGACTATTGAAGAACGCTTTATCGGCAACGCAAATATTTTCAGCGTAAAGCAGAGAAACAAAATCCTTAAAAGCGAAATCGCAAAAAAAGCAGTTACACCTGCCGAGCTTTGCTCAAAGTTCTACAAAGAGGTTAATGACAAGGACGACATTACAAAAATGCAGTACCTTGATATAAATATGTGGCTTATGGGTGATATTCTGCTCAAAGCCGACAAAACAAGTATGGCAAACTCATTGGAGCTGCGCGTACCTTTCCTTGATAAGCATATAATGGAGCTTGCCGAAACTATTCCGCTAAAATGCAGAGTAAGCACTATTACAACAAAGCTGGCATTAAGAAAAGCAGCGGAAAAAACATTGCCTAAGCGTACAGCCGATAAGGATAAATTAGGCTTCCCTGTGCCTATCCGTGTATGGCTAAAGGAGGAGCAGTATTACAACAGAGTTAAAACTGCTTTCACAAGCGACTATGCCGAAAAATTCTTCGATACCTCCGCTTTGGTTGCACTTCTCGACCTGCATAAATCCGGCAAAGAGGATGTAAGCCGCAAAATCTGGACGGTATATACCTTCCTTGTATGGTATGAAAGATTTTTTATAAAAGAGAGTTAAAATGTAAGGGACGGATATTTTATCCGTCCCTTACATTTTACATTATTCTTTATCTTTTTTTCTTTTTTTAACGCACTGTGTTAATAGATATTCAATTTGTCCGTTAACAGAGCGAAAATCGTCCTCAGCCCAAGCGGCTATTTCATCATACAACTTTGCCGAGAGCCTCAAGGGTACCTGTTTTTTACCGTCTGCCATATCAGTAAAGACTTCCTGAATTTACTACAGGCTGGGCATCGTGGTTTCCGCAAAGCACTACAAGCAGATTTGAAACCATAGCCGCCTTGCGCTCATCGTCAAGGTCAACTACATTGTTTTCCTTTAAGCGCTCAAGCGCCATTTCAACCATACCTACAGCACCGTCTACTATCATTTTCCTTGCATCAATTATAGCAGATGCCTGCTGGCGCTGGAGCATAACAGCGGCAATCTCTGTTGCATAGGCAAGATAGGTTATTCTCGCTTCTATTACCTCAATTCCTGCCTCGTCAACACGAGCCTGAATTTCGTCCCTTATGCGCTGGGCAACAATATCACTTGAACCGCGAAGACTTCCGTCGTCAGCCTCGCCGTCTCCTGTTGTGTCAACATTCGGTGCTACATCGTACGGATAAAGACGGACTATATTCCTGAGCGCACTGTCGCATTGCAAGGATAAAAACTCCTTGTAGTTATCAACATTGAATACCGCTTTGGCGGTATCAACTATTCTCCACGTAACAGCTATACCGATTTCGATAGGATTGCCGAGGCAGTCGTTTATCTTCTGGCGGCTGTTGTTAAGGGTCATAATTTTTAAAGAGATTTTCTTTGAGGCAATTTCGGCTGCCTCAGGATTTCCTGCAGCAGCAGTAAGCTTAAGGTTCGATACATCACCGCTTTGATTAAGCTTGGTTTTGGCTGCCGGATTAACGCTTGAACAGAAAGGATTTACATAGTAAAAGCCATCCCCCTTCAATGTGCCTATATACTTACCGAAAAGGGTAAGCACAAGAGCCTCCTGAGGCTTTAAAATGCGAAGTCCGCAAAAGGGCAGCCAGCTTACCGCCAGAACAATAAGGCTTATAATCATTAGCACCGGTGAATTTCCGTTTTCTAAGCTTACAGCACCGACTATTGTTCCTGCAATTGAGGCTATAAACACAATTAAGGTTATAAGTAAAACCGCCATACCGTTTTTCTTTGTTGATAAAATCTTTTCCTGCATAATAAGACCTCCTAAGTCTTTTGATATCAAAATGATATCATATTAATACGCACTTGTCAAGTGTTTGACTTTATTCTTTTTAAATGTTAAAATTGTTTTATGAACATAAAAAAATGGATAGAAAAAAACACCTCTTCGCTTTTTGGGAAAACGGTAGCTGTAACAGGCTCAACCGGCGGCTTAGGCCGCGAAATATGCAAATATCTGGCTTTTTTAGGCGCAGACCTTATCTTGCTTGACAGAAACCCCGAAAAGGCGGCGGCTCTAAAACAGGAGCTTAATAAAGAATACCCTAAAACCGATATTTTAACTTTCACTGTGAATTTGGAAAGTGAGGAGTCGGTTATTTCTGTATGCGAAAAATTAGAGAACCTGCCGATAGATTTCTTTCTTCATAACGCAGGTGCCTACAGTATTCCAAGGCATAAGTGCAAAACCGGTTTTGATAATGTTTTTCAGATAAATTTTGCCTCACCCTGTTACATAATAAACCGTCTTCTCCCCACTCTGAGAGAAAGAAAAGGCAAGGTTATCGTTGTAGGGAGCATTGCGCATAACTATTCAAAATCTGATGCTTACGAGCCCGATTTTGCCTCAAAAAAGAAAGCTAGCCTTGTATACGGAAACGCAAAGCGCTATCTTATGTTTTCTCTTTTCTCTCTTTTCAAAAACGAAACCGAGGTAAGCCTTGCCGTAGCCCACCCCGGTATTACCTTTACAAACATAACCGCACACTACCCGAAACTGATTTTTGCGCTTATAAAGCATCCTATGAAGATTATTTTTATGAAACCTAAATCCGCCGCTTTGAGCATTATATCAGCCTTTTTTACCGATTGCAGATACTGTGAATGGATAGGTCCCCGTTATTTTAATATCTGGGGCAGACCTAAAAAACAAAAGCTTAAAACCTGCGGTGAAGAAGAAATTCAACAAATCTCCCTCTCAGCGGAAAATATTTTAAGGCAATATACATTAGAGTAAAAAATATACAATATTTATTCACCTTATTTACTAATTTATTTGAATTGACAAAGCAAAATCTTTTATGTATAATATAAATACACTTTACATGACTGACGGATTTCGCGGATTACCGCGGGGGAATGTAAATGTTGCTATGCCGACCGTCTGGGCGATTCAGTTTATTAATGCTGATTTGCCCTTTTTTGTTATACGGCAAGTCAAGCAGGAAAGTAGGTAAAAAAATGGAACATAAAAACTGGAACGGATTTAAAAACGGAGTATGGCAGAATGAAATTAATGTACGTGATTTTATTCAGACCAACTACAAGGAGTTTACAGGTGACAGCAGCTTCCTTGCAGGTGCTACCGAGCGTACCCGTAAGCTGATGGAAAAGGTTGAAGAGCTTTTTGCTCTGGAGCGTCAGCGCGGAGGTGTTCTGGATGTTGATACCGATACGGTTTCCTCTTTGACAAGCTACTCTCCCGGATATATTGATAAAGAAAATGAAATAATTGTAGGTATGCAGACCGACAGTCCCTTAAAACGCGGAGTAAACCCCTTCGGCGGAATAAGAATGGCGCGTCAGGCATGCGAGGCATACGGCTATAAGCTCGGTTCAAAGGTAGAAGAGGAATTCCGTTTCCGCACCACACATAACGACGGTGTATTCCGTGCATATACAGACGAAATGCGTAAAGCGCGTAAGTGCCATGTGATTACAGGTCTTCCCGATGCCTACGGCAGAGGCAGAATTATCGGGGACTACCGCCGTGTTGCCTTATACGGTGTTGACCGACTGATTGAAGAAAAGAAAAAGGATAAAAACAGCCTTGCAGCCGATAATTTCGGTGCTGACGAGGTGCGTCTTGATGAGGAGCTTTTCCAGCAGATAGCATTTTTAGGTAAGCTTAAAGAAATGGCTAATATGTACGGCTTTGACATCAGTCAGCCTGCCGCTGACACCCGAGAGGCTATTCAGTGGACCTATTTCGCCTATCTTGCTTCAATAAAGGAGCAGAACGGCGCCGCTATGTCTATAGGAAGAGTAAGCACATTTTTCGATATCTATATTGAGCGTGATTTAGCAAATGGAGTTCTCACCGAAGAGGGAGCTCAGGAGCTGATAGACGATTTCGTTATGAAGCTGCGAATTGCCCGTCATTTGCGCACCCCCGAATATAACGAGCTTTTCGGCGGTGATCCTATGTGGATTACCGAGGCTGTAGGCGGTATGGGAGAGGACGGCAGAACCCTTGTAACCAAGGCAAGCTTCCGTATACTCAACACACTTTATACACTCGGTTCTTCTCCCGAACCTAATCTTACGGTGCTTTGGTCAACCTCGTTACCTGAGAATTTCAAAAAATTCTGTGCTAAGGTTTCTGCGGATACCGATTCTATTCAGTACGAGAATGACGATATTATGCGCCCTATTTACGGGGACGATTATGCTATTGCCTGCTGTGTTTCGGCTATGAAGGTAGGCAAACAGATGCAGTTATTCGGAGCTCGATGTAATCTTGCAAAGCTGTTGCTTATTGCTATTAACGGAGGCTATGATGCCACAAGTGATATGCATATTGGACCCCAAATGCCTGTTATGGACGGCGAAAAGCTTGATTTTGATGCTGTTATGGAAAGATTTGATATTTATATCGAATGGCTGAGCCGTTTGTATGTAAATACAATGAATATTATCCATTATATGCACGATAAGTATGCTTATGAAAAGACTCAGATGGCATTGCACGATACCGATGTCACTCGCTTTATGGCTTTCGGTATTGCGGGACTTTCGGTAGTTACCGATTCGCTTAGTGCTATAAAATTTGCCGAAGTCCGTCCTGTAAAGAATGAGCAGGGCTTTATCACAGAGTTTGAGACCGTGGGAGAATTCCCTAAATACGGCAATGATGATGACAGGGTAGATATCATAGCAAAGGATATGGCTCATAAGGTGATTACCGAGCTTCGCAAGACACCTACCTACCGCAATGCTGTTCATACGCTTTCTGTTTTAACCATAACCTCGAATGTTATGTACGGCAAAAACACAGGTGCTACACCTGACGGTAGAGCCGCAGGCGCACCCTTTGCTCCGGGTGCCAATCCTATGCACAACCGCGAGGAAAACGGCGCACTCGCTTCCCTTAACTCTGTAGCCAAAATAAGCTACGATGATTGCAGGGACGGTATTTCCAATACCTTTTCTATCACCCCCGAGGCTTTGGGAAGAACAGAAGAAGAGCGAATTAATAATCTTGTTTCCATTCTGGACGGTTATTTTGCTAAGAAAGCGCATCATATTAATGTAAATGTTCTGAACCGCGAAACACTTATAAAAGCATACGAGGATCCGGAAGCCTATCCTAACCTTACTATACGAGTTTCCGGATATGCTGTTAACTTCCACAAGCTCTCCCGTGAGCAGCAGAGAGAGGTTATCAGCCGTACCTTCCACGAGAATATATGAGTAATTCAGCAGTTACCGGCCGTATTCATTCCATACAGAGTCTCGGTGCTCTGGACGGCCCCGGTGTACGATTTGTGGTTTTTATGCAGGGCTGTAATCTGCGCTGCGGATGCTGTCATAATCCCGATACATGGGATTTTTCCGGCGGTGAAATATTCACTCCTGAAAAAATAGTGGAAAAGGCGAAGCACTACCGTGAATATTTCGGAACAAAAGGCGGAATCACTGTTTCTGGTGGAGAGCCTCTTTTGCAGGCGGAATTTGTTCGTGAGGTTTTTTCCCTTTGCCATAAAGAAGGGATTAACACCTGCCTTGATACTTCGGGAAGTATTTTAAACGAGGATGTCAAAGCACTTTTAGCTGAAACAGACAGGGTTTTGTTAGATTTAAAATATACCTCTGATTCACTTTATAGGCAACATGTAGGTTGCGATATGGAAGCAGTTCTCAGGTTTCTTTCGTATCTTAACGAGAAACAGATTCCCACTACCCTGCGTCAGGTAATTATCCCTACACTTAATGATAATAAGCAAAATATCTTTGCGCTGAAAGCGATTGCCGAAAAGTATAAATGCGTGGAAAAAACCGAGCTTTTACCGTTCAGAAAGATGTGTCAGGTAAAGTATGATAAGCTCGGAAAAGAATTCGCATTTGCTCATATCCCTGAGCCTGAGCCAAAAACTATGGCTGAGCTTGAAAAAATTTTAAACGAGTAATAAAAAAGCGGAGACAGATTTGTTCTATCTCCGCTTTTTTAATCATTTAAAAATTTACTGTATTCCTCAAACCCAAAGCAAAGGTTTTCGGCGGTGTGGCTGTCACTGTTTAAAATCAAGCCTCCGCCTTTTTGTTTTATGTAATTTATAATATCTGCTGACGGATAAGGGCTTTGTTTATAGCCTCTCGAAATCGCCCCCGTGTTTATTTCAAAAGGCTTATCTGTCACTATAAGCTTATCGGCGGCTGTCTGCCATGCGTTAACATAGCGTGGGTCTTTTTCGTCAAAAAAGGAATACTGCTCATTAAATTTTGTTATTAAGTCAAAATGACCTATTATATCAATGCTTGTTTTTTTAACCAGTGCCGCTACGGTTCGGTAGTATTCCTCTGCAAAGGCATAAAAATCACCGTTAAAATGCTTTTGAACAGCGCTTTTGAGAATTTCGGCGCTTCCGTCAACAGGAATATATTCTCCGTCCGCCTTGATATAATGCACCGACCCGATAACATAATCGTAGCCAACAGTTGGTTCTTCGGAGTAGTAATCCTGCTCAACTCCGCAAAGAATTTTTATCTTTCCTTTATATTTCTCCTTAAGAGCGGCAATTTCAGCGCGGTACCTTGCGGTATTTTGTTTGGACATACAATAGCTTTCGTCAAAAAAAGTGTAGCTGTGACCTGAAAAGCCAATACATTTCATTCCGCGATTAAGTGCCGCAAGAACTAAATCCTCAGGAGTGTTTTTTCCGTCGCAATAGGTGGTGTGAACGTGAAGATCCTGTAAGATCATTTAGTCATCTTCTCCTGTTTTACTTTGTGGTCTATTACATGGCGGGAGGCAAGCTCATTGTGAATGTCCTCAAGCGAGATACCTGCTTCAATCATCAGTACCATTACATGGTAAGCGAGGTCTGCAATCTCATAGATAGTCTCATTTTTATCCTCGGCCTTGGCGGCGATAATAACCTCGGTTGACTCCTCACCGACCTTTTTTAGTATCTTATCCAAGCCTTTCTGGAAAAGATAGGTTGTGTAGGAGCCTTCCTTTTGCTCGGTTTTTCTGCCCTCGATAAGCTTTATCAGCTGTTCGAGAGAAAATTCGTGAAGCTCGTCATTCTGCCAGACTTTATTTTCAAAGCAGGTCTGTGTTCCGAGATGGCACGCAGGACCCTCAGGCTTTACAACAACTACAAGCGCATCCTTATCGCAATCAGCTGTTATGGAGACTATATGCTGATAATTACCGCTGGTCTCACCTTTAAGCCACAGTTCGTTTCGGGAACGGCTCCAAAAGCAGGTAAGCTTTTTCTCCATAGAGATTTTAAGGCTTTCCTCGTTCATATAGGCAAGAGTGAGTACCTTTTTTGAAACCTCGTCCACAACAATCGCAGGGATAAGTCCGTTTTCATCAAATTTAAGTTCTTTTATATCTATCATAGTTTATCTCTCCAATCTAACGGGAATATTGTTTTTTGCCATTTGGGCTTTAAGGTCATTTATTTTAACCTCTCCGAAATGGAATATAGAAGCCGCAAGTCCGGCATCAACCTTGGGCAGAGTGTTAAACAGTGTAATAAAATCCTCAGTACAGCCTGCACCGCCCGAAGCGATAACAGGAACCGACACCGCATCTGATACCTTTTCGAGCATTTCAAGGTCAAAGCCTTTTTTAACGCCGTCGGTATCAATTGAGTTTACAACAACCTCTCCGGCACCTGAGTCCACACATCGCTTTATCCATTCTATAGCTTCCATACCGGTGTTTTCTCTGCCGCCCTTTGCAAACACCCGAAATACACCGTCTACACGCTTTATATCAGCAAACAGCACAACACATTGGTCGCCGTAGAGCTTTGCCGCCTCATATACAAGAGCAGGATTGCGAATTGCGCCCGAATTAACGCTTACCTTATCGGCACCGCATTTAAGCACCCTGTCAAAATCGGCAACGGTATTAATTCCTCCGCCTACAGTGAGCGGAATAAACACGCTCTTTGCGGTCTCGCAAAGGATATCCGTAAAGAGCTTTCGCCCTTCAGCCGAGGCAGTTATATCATAAAAGACAAGCTCGTCGGCACCGTTTTCGCTATAGTATTTTGCAAGCTCTACAGGGGAGGCAACATCCCCAAGCCCCTTAAAATTTACTCCTTTAACGACCCTGCCGTCCTTAACATCAAGGCAGGGTATTATTCGTTTTGTAATCATCGTGCCACCTCAACAGCTTCCTTTAGGTTTACAGCACCTGTATAATAAGCCTTGCCTATAATTGCACCGTATAAATCCATTTCTCTAAGTCGGCGAACATCCTCAAGCGTGGAAACTCCGCCTGACGCTACAATCTGCAAATCAAATTTTTCGGACATTTGCTTATATAAGGGTATATTTGTACCCTGCATTGCACCGTCCTTTGATATATCGGTGCATATAAGAGTTTTAACACCTAAATTTTGCATTTTTTCGCAAAATTCAAAGGCAGGAAGGTCTGATTTTTCAGTCCAGCCCTTTATGGCTACAAGACCATCCTTAATATCAACGCCAACCGCAATTTTCTCGCCGTATTTTTCAACTGCTGTTTTAACCAAAGCTTCATCTTTAACAGCCGCCGTTCCGAGAATTACTCGGTCTATTCCGGCATTTATATATCGGTCTATAACCTCCATAGAGCGAATACCTCCGCCTATTTCACAGAAAAGTCTGCTTTTCTGTTTAATTTTACATACTGTTTCAAGATTGGGAGTAGCTCCTGTCTTTGCGCCCTCTAAGTCCACAATATGAATATGTGTAGCTCCGCTTTTTACAAAATCCAATGCTATTTCGGGAGGGTTCTCGCTGTAGACCGTCATCTGATTGTAATCTCCCTTATAAAGGCGCACTGCTTTGCCCTCATATAGGTCGATTGCGGGAAATATTATCATTTTTTAACCCTCCGTTTCGCAAAATGCACGCAAAATATTAAGACCTGTTTCTCCGCTTTTTTCGGGGTGGAACTGACAGCCGAAAACATTACCGCTTGCCACCGCCGCGGTAACAGGCACGCCGTAATCAGCAGTTGCTGTAACAGCCTCGTCACACTCTGTGGCATAATAAGAATGAACGAAGTAGACAAAGTCACCGTCATTAATATATTTAAACAAGGGACAGGCTTTGTCCTTTATTTTTAAGGCATTCCAGCCCATATGCGGAATTTTTAAACTCTCAGGTATCGCACCTTCAAGGGGACGCACCGCTCCTTTTATCAGACCTAGTCCCTTATGCTCGCCGTATTCATAGCTTTTTTCAAACAAAAGCTGCATTCCGAGGCAAATTCCGAGTATCGGCTTTCCCTTTTTTGCTTCGGAAATTACAAGCTTGGCAAGTCCTGCAGATGATAGCTTTTCGGCGGCATCCTCAAAAGCGCCTACCCCCGGCAGAATTATTCTGTCTGCGCTTTTTATTAGTTCGGGGTCCGAGGTTACGAGAGCTTTAGCACCGATAGCGGCAAGAGAGCTTTTAAGAGAAAAAAGGTTGCCTACGCCATAATCAATAACGGCGATCATCAAAGAACCCCCTTTGTGGAGGGAAGATCATCTGCAAACGCAGGGTCAACTGCAACTGCCGCTCTGAGACTTCTTGCAACCGACTTAAAGGCACCCTCGATAATGTGGTGTGAGTTTTTGCCTGAAAGTGAGCGGATGTGCAAAGTGCAGTCGGCATTGCGTACAAAGCTGAGCCAAAATTCCTCTACAAGCTCGGTATCAAAGGTTCCAACCTTTTCGGAGGGAATCTGCAAATCGTATACAAGGCAGCCTCTGCCCGAAATATCAACCGCCGAGAGAATTAAAGCCTCGTCCATAGGGAGTATCATATTTCCGTAGCGGTTTATACCCTTTTTTTCGCCGAGAGCCTTTGAAAATACCTGACCTAACACAATACCGATATCCTCGGCGGTGTGGTGGTCGTCAACCTCAGTGTCACCCTTGCAGGTGAGTGTTAAATCAAACCGTGCGTGCTTTGCAAGGAGGGTAAGCATATGGTCTAAAAATCCGCAGCCGGAAGAAATTTTGCTTTCTCCCCTGCCGTCAATATTAAGCTCTAATGTAATATCCGTTTCCGCTGTTTGTCGGGTAATTTTTGCGGTTCTCATACTTGTTCCTCCAATATTTTTTTAATTTCATTTATCAGTGCTTGCATTTGCTCCTTAGTTCCTATTGTGATGCGGTTGTATTCGCTGATTTTCTCTTTATCAAAGTGGCGCACCAGAATTCCGTTCTTCTTTAGCTTTAAATACAATTCTTTACCGCTGATTTTAGGATGCTTTGCAAAAACAAAGTTTGCACTTGATTCAGTTAAGCTAAAGCCGAGCTTTTGAAGCTGTTCGGCAGTGAATTGGCGGTTTTCTATAATAGTACGGCAATTTTGAACGGTATAGTCATTATTGTTAAGACTTGCTGTTCCTGCCGCTAAGGTTAAACGGTTGATGTTATAAGGATTAGTGGAATACTTAATGGTATTAAGGTCCTGAATAAGAGCTTTACAGCCGATACCGAAGCCAAGCCTTGCTCCCGCCATTGAACGGGATTTTGAAAAGGTTCCTGTAACCAGTAAATTATCATACTTCTTTATAAGCGGAATACAGGATTCTCCACCAAAATCCACATAAGCCTCATCTATTACAACAACGCTTTCGCTGTTGTTAATTATAATTTCCTCAATTTCGCTGACCGTAAGCGCAATGCCTGTAGGTGCGTTGGGGTTTGCAATAAAAACGGTTTTTCCGCTCCTGAAATAATCGTTAATACCAATAGTGAAATCGTCCCTTAAAGGAATTTCGCTGTAGGGAACACCGTTTATCTGAGCAAATACCGAATAAAATCCGTAGGTAATGTCCGGAAAAACAGCAGGGTGCGATTTATCGCAAAATGCCATAAAGGCGAAGTTAAGAATTTCGTCCGACCCGTTGGTAAGAAGAACTTCTTCAGTATCAACCCCTAACTGCTTTGCAAGCAGAGCGGTAAGCTCCCTACATTCGGGATCGGGATAAAGAGCTAAGCTTCCTGCGGCATTTTCCACTGCCTGCCTAACTGCATCGTGCGGCTCAAAGGGGGATTCGTTGGTGTTTAGCTTTATGTATTTCATATCCTTTGGCTGTTCGCCTGGGGTATAGGGAGTAAGATTTTTATATTTCTCACTAAAAAAACGGCTCATTTCTTCTCCTCCGTACGGATAACGGCACTTTTTGCGTGAGCGGTAAGACCCTCAAGCGTTGCAAAATAACCAACATCCTCTGCAACACGAGAAAGAGCATCCTTAGTGTAATATGTATACTGAGTCTTCTTTACAAAATCGTCTACAGACAGCGGACTTGAAAATTTCGCAGTTCCGCTGGTCGGCAGGGTGTGGTTGGGGCCTGCAAAGTAATCTCCCAAGGCCTCGGGGCAGTTTTTACCCATAAAAACCGACCCTGCGTGACGGATACTGTCAAGCCAGTCAAAGGGATTGTCAACACATAATTCAAGGTGCTCAGGGGCGATCTCGTTGGCTATCTCGATAGCGGATTTAAGATTTTCTGCAACAATTATTTTGCCGTTGTTATCAATAGAAGCTCTTGCAATCTCACTGCGTGAAAGCTGAGGAATCTGCACCTCAAGCTCTGCCTGAACTGCCTTTGCAAGATTGTAAGAATCAGTAACCAATACGGCACTTGCCATTTTATCATGCTCCGCCTGAGAAAGCAGATCTGCCGCGGCGTGGCTCGGGTTGGTAGTACCGTCGGCAACTATGAGAATTTCACTGGGGCCTGCTATCATATCTATTGAAACAGTGCCGAAAACCTGCTTTTTGGCTTCGGCTACAAATGCGTTTCCGGGACCTACGATTTTATCTACCTTGGGGATAGTTTCGGTGCCGTAAGCCAAAGCGGCTATTGCTTGCGCTCCGCCTACCTTAAATATTTTATCAACTCCCGCAACATACGCCGCCGCAAGAATAACGGGATTTATCTTGCCGTCCTTATTCGGAGGAGTAACCATAACCACCTCAGGGCAACCCGCTATTTTAGCAGGAATAGCGTCCATCAAAACGGTTGAAGGATAGGCGGCTGTTCCACCCGGAACATAGAGTCCCGCCCTGTCAACAGGAATTACCTTTTGTCCTAAAACTATACCGTTTTCATCATTTATAATAAAGCTATTGCGAACCTGTTTTTCGTGAAATTTGCGGATGTTTGCCGCCGCTTTTTCAAGTATTTGAATAAATTTCGGCTCAACGCTGTTTACTGCTTCTTTAATTTCCTCTGCGGAAACCTGTAGACAATCAAGCGAGGCTTTATCAAATTTTTCGCAGTATTCAAAGAGCGCTTGGTCGCCCTTTGCTCTTACATTTGCGATAATATCCGAAACAATGTCCTCAACATTGATTTCGGGTACGGTTCTTGCAAATATATCCTCGTTTGCAACCTCGCCGTATTTAAGTATTTTAATCATTTTTCTGCAACTCCCGCATAATTTTTGTTATCTGGCTGTTTTTAAACTTAAAGCTTGTTTTGTTGGCAATAAGTCTTGCACTTATCGGTACTATAGTTTCAATAACCTCAAGATTGTTTTCTTTAAGCGTTGTTCCGGTTTCAACTATATCCACTATTACATCCGAAAGCCCGAGTATAGGCGCGATTTCGATAGAGCCGTTCAGGTGAATAATGTCAATATCTCTGCCGATGCTGCTGTAATAATTTTGTGCTATGCGGCTGAATTTCGTTGCAACGCAAAGAGTGCGGTTCGGGTCATCCCTGAAATCCTTTTTCGCCGCAACTGCCATCCTACATTTGCCGAAGCCGAGGTCCATAAGCTCATATACCTCCGGCTCGTATTCAAGCAGTATATCTTTCCCTGCAACTCCTATATCAGCTGCTCCTCTTTCAACATAAATGGCAACGTCCGAAGGCTTAACCCAGAAATATCTTACGCCCGCTTCTTCGTTTTCAAAAATCAGCTTGCGGTTGTTTTCCTTTATAGAGGGACATTCAAACCCTGCTTTTTCAAACATATCGTAAACCTTTTCGCCTAGCCTGCCTTTCGGAAGGGCAATATTAAGCATTTGTTTCAAAAAATCTCCCCCTTTTGATTTTCTAAACGTTCAAGCATATCAAGATAAACCGCAAAGCCTACAGCTCCTGATTTACGGTTCATTTTTTCCATCAGCTTGTCATACTGACCGCCCGAAAGAACGCTGTTGGGAATTCCGTTTATAAAGCCCTTGAAAACTATTCCGTTATAGTATTTCATATCGCTTACTACAGAAAAATCAATTCTGAGCATTTCTTTAAGCTCATTTCCCTCAAAGGGAGCTAATGCCGCTTCAAGCTGTTCTACTGCTTCGGATAATTCAGGTATATCCTTCAATTTCGGTAAAATCTCATCGGGTGTTCCGTAAAAGGATATTATGTCTGCCAGCAATTCAGCCTTTTCAGGCTCAATTCCGTTATCAGCGCATATAGCAGAGATTTCGTGAAGATTTTTCTCTGCGGCGCACTTCATTAAAGCCTGTTTCATTTCGTAAGAAACGGAAAAGCTATCAATTATTGAAGAAAGAACTCCGAGATGAGAAATATCCAGTATCGCATCCGCTGAAATATTTTTAAGGCTTTGAGCCGCAAGCATAAGCACCTCAAAAATACAGTAGTTATCAATATTGCCGATACACTCAAGTCCTACCTGCATAATCTCCTTAAACACTTTAGTGCCTTTGGAGATTCTGTAAACATTTTCGTTGTAATACAGCTTTTGAACAGTTTCACAGGCATCCTTGCTGTTTTTTATAATGGAGAGCGTTACATCGGGCTTGAGCGCCATTAATTTACCGTTGGTATCGGTAAAGGTTATAACACTGTCCGATATAAGAAAGTCCTTATTTTTTACATATAGGTCATATTCCTCAAACTTGCTCATTTTGTAAGGGGCATAGCCGTACTTACTGTAAAGCGAGCGAAGTGAGAAAATAATCTTTTCATCGTAATTTAAAACATTATCGTTAATTTGCATTGTTTTCCTCCGAGGCTTTAAGGCTGTCAATAGCGGCTCTGTAGCCGCCGCTGCCGTAGTTCAGGCACTTGCTTACCCTGCTTATAGTGGCTGTGCTTATACCGACCTCTTTTGATATGGTCTGATAGTTACAGCCTTGGTCAAGCAAGAATGCGGCATCCAACCGCTGAGCCATATCCTGTATTTCCTTTATAGTGCAGATATCTTCAAATAAACGGTAGCAATCCTCTACGGTTTCCAAATGCAGAACCGCTTGGAACAAGCGGTCAATAGATTTTGAATGAAAGCCTGCCATAATAATATCTCCCAATTAATTTATTTGTTTATCATTTTATCACTTTATCACGATAAAGTCAACCGTTTATTTGTAAATTCTTGATTTTACATAGATTTAACATACTTATGATAACAGATTTTACATTGAAACATTAAAATAAGGAAAAATGTTAAAAGAAAGTAAATGTAAAGGAAAGATAATATGAGTATTTTTAACGCACTAAATCTGCTTGGCGGACTTTGTCTGTTTTTATTCGGTATGAATCTTATGGGCGAGGCTCTTGAGCGCAGAGCCGGAAACGGGCTTAAAACTCTTCTCGGAAAGCTAACCACAAAAAAATCAGCCGGATTTTTAACAGGACTCGGCGTTACTGCTGTTATCCAAAGCTCTTCTGCTACAACCGTTATGGTTGTCGGCTTTGTTAACTCAGGATTACTTGCCTTAAAGCAGGCTATAAATGTTATAATGGGTGCCAATGTCGGAACAACGGTTACGGCATGGCTGTTAAGTCTCAGCGGAATAGATAGCAAAAACACCTTTGTTCAGCTCCTAAAGCCAACATCCTTTACACCTATTCTCGCTTTAGTGGGCGTTATATTTTATATGTTCTGCAAATCGGGCAAGAAAAAGGATACAGGTCTTATTCTGTTAGGCTTCGCAACCCTTATGTTCGGTATGGATACAATGTCCGCCGCAGTTTCGGGTCTTAAGGATGTTCCTGAATTTCAGCGCCTTTTCCTTATGTTTAAAAATCCGATACTCGGCGTGCTTGCAGGAACAATTTTAACTGCTATTATCCAGTCTAGCTCGGCTTCGGTTGGTATCTTGCAGGCTCTCGCTATGACAGGTCAGGTTTCATACGGTGCGGCAATTCCCATTATAATGGGTCAGAATATCGGCACATGTATAACCGCAATACTTTCTTCAATCGGAACAAACAAAAACGCAAAAAGAGCGGCTTTGGTACACCTTTCCTTTAATGTTATAGGAACAACGGTTCTTTTGTCGGTATTCTCGGTGGTTAAGTATGCATTTGCACCTGCCTTGCTTGATGAATCCGCTTCACTTGTAGGCATAGCTGTGGCTCACTCGGTATTCAATATTATTTGTACTATTTTACTTTTACCTATGTCCAGCTTGCTTGAAAAGCTGGTTATAAAGCTTGTACCGGATGCAAAGACTCCCGAAAAGGAGCAAATGCTCGACGAGAGGCTTTTAACAACACCTGCTGTTGCACTTGAACGCTGCCGTGCTGTTGCGGCTGAAATGGCAAAATGTTCGGTTGAGAGTATTTGCTGTGCTGTAGATACTCTTAAGGAGTATTCACCGAAAATTGCCGCAAAGGTAAGAGAATATGAAGAAAAATCGGATAATTACGAGGATGTTTTAGGCTCCTATCTTGTTAAGCTGAGTGCTCTTCAGTTAGACGAGCGTGACAGCGCCGAGGCGACTATACTTTTGAAAGCTATAGGTGATTTTGAGCGCATTTCCGACCACAGCGTTAACATCCTTGAATCGGTTGAGGAAATGAACGGTAAGGGAATAAAGCTCTCAGGAGAGGCGCTTAAAGAAATGACCGTTTTAACCGACGCTGTAAAGGAAATCCTTTCCCTTTCTCTTTCTGCTTTTGTTAATCGTGACGAAAGCTCGGTAAACTCGGTTGAGCCTTTGGAGCAGGTTATTGACAGGCTTAAGGAAAAAATCCGTTCAAGACATATCTTACGTTTACAACAAGGAGACTGTACTATCGAGGTAGGCTTTGTGTGGTCTGACCTGCTTACCGATTTTGAGCGTATTTCGGACCATTGCTCCAATATTGCCGGAGGAATTATCGACTTTGAAAACAACGATATGAATATCCACGAAAACTTAAGAGCTATAAAGGCGGAAAGTCCTGAATTTAAAGAAAAAACAGCTGAGTATAAGAAAAAATATGCTCTTTCTTAGAAAAAAGGCGGAAATTCCGCCTTTTTTTCTTGTTATAATGGGTTAAAAGTTTTATAATATATGTATTAAAATTAAAGAGGTAAAATATGTTAAAAAGATTTTTGGCTTATTATAAGCCCCATAAGAAAATATTTACATTAGATATGCTGGCTTCTTTCGCCTCGGCACTTATAGGTCTTGTGTATCCTATCGTTACGCGCAAAATGCTTAATGACCTTATTCCAAATAAGAATTACAGCTTAATAGTAGCTTTCGGTCTTGCGCTTTTAGCACTTTATTTTGTGTGTATGCTTCTGCAGTATTTTATTCAGTATCAGGGGCATATTATGGGTGTTAAGATGCAGGCACAGATGCGAAGCGATATGTTTAAGCACCTACAAAAGCTTCCCTTCAGCTTTTATGATAACCACGAAACCGGAAAGATTATGTCCAGAATGACTAATGACCTTTTCGATATAACCGAGCTTGCTCACCACGGCCCCGAAAATATTATTATTTCTTCTATTACCGTAATAATATCCTTTATTTATCTTTCAACCATAAATATCTGGCTGGCGCTGATAATCTTTACCTGCGTACCGCTGCTTATATTTATTTCCTCGTCAACGAGGAAAAGAATGAAAAATGCCTTTCGCTTAAGCAAGCAGGCGGTTGCTAAAATAAACGCTTCTTTACAAAGCAGTATTTCGGGTATACGGGTTACCAAGGCATTTACAAACTCCGAAAAGGAAATTGAAAAGTTTGAGGAGGGCAACAGCCAGTTTAAGGAAGCAAGCCGAGAGGCTTATAAAGCAATGGGCATTTTCCATTCCTCAACAACCTTTGTAACAAATATTTTTAATGTTGTAGTTTTAATAGCGGGCGGACTTTTTCTTTACGGCGGTAAAATAACCTTTGCGGATTATTCTGCATTTATTGTATCTGTTAATCTGTTTATTTCTCCTATTACAACCCTTATCCGTTTTATGGAGTCCTTCCAGAACGGTGTTACAGGCTTTGAGCGTTTTATAGAGGTGCTGGATACTCCGCCTGAGCCTGAAAGAACCAACGCTAAATCTGCCGAACGCTTAAAGGGAAATATAAGCTTTAAAAATGTTTCGTGCAGTTATTCGGGAAGTAAAGAGGTGCTGAAAAATATTAACCTTGATATTAAGCAGGGCGAGACATTTGCGCTTGTAGGTCCAAGCGGAGGAGGAAAAACGACAGCCTGCCATCTTATTCCGCATTTTTACGAAACCTCCTCAGGAGAAATTACTATTGACGGTATAAATATCGAGGATTTAACCCTTGAAAGCCTTCGCCGTAATATAGGAATAGTTCAGCAGGATATTTACCTTTTTAATTCAAGCATAAAGGAAAACATTCTTTACGGCTGCTATGAGGCGACAGACGAAGAGGTTATCGAAGCGGCGAAACGAGCCGGAATACACGAATATATAATGAGCCTTGAAAACGGTTATGATACCGTTATCGGAGAGCGCGGAGTCCGACTTTCGGGAGGTCAAAAGCAACGCCTTTGCATCGCGCGTGTATTCCTTAAAAATCCGCCTATACTTATTCTTGACGAAGCCACCAGCGCGCTTGACAGCATAACCGAAATTATGATTCAAAAATCACTTGATGAGTTGTGTCAAGGCAGAACAACGGTTGTTGTAGCTCACCGCCTTTCAACCATAAAAAATGCTGACAGAATTGCCGTTATAGCTGACGGTAAGGTAGCCGAGGAGGGTACACATTCCGCACTTTTAGAGAAAAACGGAATGTATGCCGAGCTTTACAATCAACAGTATAAGGAGGGCTGTTAATGACAGACGAAAGATTTTCCAGAACAGCTAAGCTTATCGGGGAAAATGCAGTTGAAATCTTAAAAAACGCAAAGGTAGCGGTTTTCGGTGCCGGAGGAGTAGGCGGATATGTAATAGAGGCTCTCGCAAGGGCGGGAGTTGGAAATATTGATATTGTTGACGGCGATACAGTTGCCCTATCAAATATAAACCGCCAAATAATTGCTCTTGAAAGTACTTTGGGCAAAAATAAGGCAGAGACTGCGGCTGAGCGGTGCCTCGATATTAACCCTGAGATTAAGGCTCACGCTCTGGGTGTTTTTTTCACCGAGGAAACCTATAATGATTTTGATTTATCAAAGTATGATTATATAGTGGACGCAGTTGACAGCGTTACCGCCAAGATAGAGCTTATAGTCAGAGCAAAGGCTTTAAATGTTCCGATAATCAGCTCCATGGGAGCGGGAAATAAGCTTGACCCGACAGCCTTTAAGGTTTCTGATATTTATAAAACAAGTGTTTGTCCACTTGCGCGGGTAATGCGCAGAGAACTGAAAAAAAGAGATATAAAAAGCTTAAAGGTTGTTTACTCCGCCGAGGAACCCATAATTCCTTTAACCAAAGAACAGGGACGAAAAGTTCCCCCTGCAAGCATTTCCTTTGTTCCGTCTGTTGCAGGGCTTATAATTGCTGGTGAAGTTATAAAGGATTTAATAAAGTAGTATAGAATCCCTTACAAAACAACAATTTTAATAACAATTTGTATTTTATTACTCTAACCTAATTTCAAAAACAAACCTCCTTAGGTACATATAAGTACTTAAGGAGGTTTTTTTAAAATTTCTATAGTAATTTGGTTATCTGCATCCGATATCAGTTTAAAGGAAGCTTTAACGGTTTCTTCCTTTGCTTAATTCACGAACGGTGTCGGCAAGGTCATCGTTCAGCATATCAACGCTGTATCTCCATTGCCAGTTACCCGAAAGTGTTCCAGGTGTGTTCATCCGAGCCGAGGTATCGAGCTGTAAATAATCCTGAAGAGGAACAATAACCAGCCTTGCCTTTGATTTCATACCGAAACGTATAAGCCTGATAACAGGAGGAATATTTTTCTCCCCTGCAACAATTTTTTCAAACATTATCTTTTCTTTTTTTGATACCGAGTTAAGCCAGCCAAGCGAAGTATCGTTATCGTGAGTGCCGGTATAGCAAACACAGTTCTTGCCGTAATTTTTAGGTAGAAATTTATTCTGCAAATCCGTATTAAAAGCGAACTGCAAAACCTTCATATTCGGAAAACCGCTCTCTTGGACCAGCTTATCAACCTCAGGCGACTCCTCACCTAAATCCTCGGCAATTATTTTAACCTTGCCGAAAGTTCGGCTTATGCTGTTCCAGAATGACATTCCTGCGCCCTTTTCCCATTTTCCGGATTTCGCATTTTCAGCACCGTAGGGAATAGTATAATAATCGGCGAAGGCGCGAAAATGGTCTATTCTTATAACATCAAACATTTCAAGGCTGTGCTTTAAACGCCTTTTCCACCAATCGTAATCTGTTTTTTTGAGGTAATCCCAGTCATAAATAGGGTTTCCCCAAAGCTGACCGTCATTTGAAAAAATATCAGGCGGCACTCCTGCAACAAGTACAGGTGTCATATCCCGTCCCAATCGGAAAACATCAGGATTTTTCCATACGTCCGAGCTGTCAAACGATACATAAAACGGCAAATCACCTATTATTTTTATTTTGTGCCTCGCCGCATAGGTTTTAAGAGCAAAGTACTGCTTAAAAAACAAAAATTGAGATATTTTATAAAATGCTATCTCCTGCTTATGCTCTGAACGGAAGCGCTCAAGCGCCCCCGGGAGACGGTATTTAAGACCGTCCTCAAACCTATCAAATGTCTCTCCTCCGTAGCTTTCTTTCACCGCCATATACAAAGCATAATCATTTATCCAGAACTCGTTGTGATGCAAAAATTGCAAATAATCGGGATTTCTTGTATCAAACCCTTTTACCGCCTTTTTAAGTAAAGGCAGCTTTATTTTTCGGGCAGCGCGATAGTCTGTTTTACCGCTCTCGGGACTTGCAGGCAAATCGCTCTGAGTTAAAAGTCCCTCTTCACACAAAAGCTCAAGGTCAATAAATAAAATTTCCCCTGCAAATGCACTAACAGATTTATAAGGCGAATTCCCCTCCCCCACAGGGCAAAGCGGAAGTATCTGCCAATAACGCTGCTTTGCCTTATGAAGAAAATCTACAAATTCATACGCTCTTTTGCCGAAGGAGCCTATGCAGTAATCCGAGGGAAGCGAGGAAATATGCAGCAAAATTCCGCTTTCTCTATCACAGTTACCCCTTAACAGCACCCGAAGCCACTCCCTTAATAATATACTTCTGACAGGACAAATAGAAAATAACAACCGGTATAATAGCCAACACCAGCATAGCCATCATAGCCCCCATATCCACAGAGCCGTAACCGCCCTTTAAATACTGAACAGCTATCGGAATAGTTTTATAATCGTGTCCTATAACAAGATAGGGCAACAGATAATCGTTCCATATCCACATTGTATTGAGTATGGCTACGGTTATGGCAGTCGGCTTTAAAATAGGGAAAACTATCCGCCAATAGGTTTGGGCAGGGTTGCAGCCGTCAATAGTAGCAGCTTCTTCTATCTGAACCGGAACAGATTTTATAAAACCGGTAAACATAAAGGTTGAAAGTCCTGCGCCAAATCCTAAATAGATAAGGATTATTCCGATTGGATTATCAAGACCTAGGGTGTTTGCGGTTTTGGACATTGTAAACATAACCATCTGAAACGGTACTATCATCGAGAAAACAAGCGCGTAATAAAAAATAGAGGTAAACACCGACTTAACTCGCACAATATACCACGCGGTCATAGAAGTAAATACAACTATTGCCAGCACCGAAAATACTGTTATAAACAGAGACCATCCAAAGGCGGAGAAAAAGCCTGTATCAGCTACACCCGTAGTGTAGTTTGTAATCCCTGCAAAGGTATCACCATTAGGCAGAACAAAAGGGGTCTGACTTATAGAAAACTTGTTTTTAAACGAGTTCATCAGCACAACAAATATAGGAAACAGAAATACTGCCGCCGCAAAAACCAACAGCGCGAACATTATTCTGTTTGCAGTTTTTGAATGCTCCATCAGCTTTCAACCTCTTTTCTTCTTGTAAACCATAGCTGTAACAACGCAATAACTGCAACAACCAAAAAGAACATTACAGCCTTTGCCTGCCCTACACCCTCATAACCGCTTCTTGAATAAAAGGTATTATAAATATCAAGAGCCACCATTTGGGTCTGCTTAGAGGGTGCGCCGGCGGTAAGAGCCAGATTAGGGTCAAACATCTTAAATGAATTGGTAATGGTTAAAAACAGGCATATTGTAACCGACGGCATAACCGACGGTATAATTATCCTGAAAAGTGTAGTAAAACTATTTGCGCCGTCGACCTTTGCCGCCTCTAAAATATCGGTTGAAATGTTCTGAATACCGGCTATATAAATTATCATCATATAACCTATCATCTGCCAATTCATAAGAATAACAAGTCCCCAGAAGCCGAAGGTAGGATTAGAGGTTATGGAATATCCGTATTTATAAAGAACACCGTTTATTATAAGCTGCCAGATATAGCCGAGAACAATTCCGCCGATAAGATTAGGCATAAAAAACACCGTTCTGAAAAGGTTTGTTCCCTTTATGCCCCTTGTCAGCATAAGTGCTAAGGCAAATGCCAATACATTTATGCTGAACACAGAGACAACCGCAAATTTCACCGTAAACCAAAGAGAGAATAAAAACTCATTATTCTCACTGAAGGCTTTGATATAGTTAGCAAAGCCTACAAACTGCGCGTCGGAAACGGTTCTGAATTCGGTGAAGGAAAGGTAAACACCCATCAGAAACGGTACTGCAAAGGCGATAACAAAGGCTATAAGCGTAGGCAGAACAAACAACGCAAAATATTTTTTCACTGCCTTGCCCATTATTTATCTCACCTTTCGCTCTTCCATTTGTTAATTAATTCTTTTTTGAATTCGTCCCATTTTCTAGTACCCTGAGCATAGTCTAAAAGATAGCTTCCTATATGACTTTTAAACTCCTCGCTCGGGAAGGATGTGAAAATCCACGGAACAGTCTTTACAGAATCGTCATTCATATATCTTACAACCTCTTTAGCCAAGGGATCGTTAGGAAGCTCATCCTCTGTAAAAGTGTTAAAGGGGGTTATATAATCAAGCTTGTTTGTAACAAAATCCTTTCCGGTTGTGCTTGAAAAAAGCCAATCAAGAAAATCAAGCGACGCTTTCTGCTGTTCCTGGGTTACATTTTTGTTTATAGCAATATAATTTTCAGTTCCGATGCAGAGTCCCTGCCCTTTTTCACCGTCAATACCGGTATAAATCGGCATAAACTTAATATCGTTGGCTTTAACTGTATTTCCTTCAACATCTGAAATCTGTGACCATGCCCAGTTTCCGTTTTGTACCATAGCCACCTTGCCTAGCGCAAACTCTGCCATTGAATCGGCTGTTGATTTCGAGCCTAAAAGAGTTTTCTCTGTAATTGAATTGTTTATATAAAGGTCAAAAATATTTTCAAAATTCTGATGATACTTAAATTCTATATCCTTTAAATTAAGTCCTGCGAGAGTGGGGTCATCATAATCCGTATTCTCACTGAATTCGTAGTAAAGCGGAACATTTAAAAGGTGCGTCTGCCAGCGCCAGTCTTCTCCGGAGGAAAGCGAGGTTGAAGCAAAAACACCCTCTATTCCAAGCTTTGAAAGGTTAGCCGTCATATCCCCAACAACTGCTTTCAAGGTATCAAAGCTATTTATTTCGTCAGTTGAGGTAATATCAGTCTTCTTTTCGGGCAAAGCAAAATAACGTTGCATTATCGCATCATTATAAATAATCCCGTAGCCCTCAACGACATAAGGTACAGCGTAAACACCGTCATCCTCCTTGATTGCAAGCGTATCGTCAGATAAATAAGAGTATAACTTACTGTCCTTAATATCAAGGCAATAGTCCTTCCATTCGTTATATCCGATGGGTCCGTTTACCTGAAATATTGTCGGTGCGTCCGACTTGGCTATCTCAGATTTAAGGGTCTGCTCATAAGTGTTCGCAGCAGCGGTTACAACCTTTACCGAAATACCTGTTTCTTTTTCATAAGCAGCAGCAATCTCCTTATAAGCATTTGCTGCTTCAGGCTTAAAGTTTAAAAAATAAACCTGTGATTTTTTCTTTCCGCATGCTGTAAGGCTAATAGACATACAAATAACTACAATCACCAACAACAATGCAGTAACTTTCTTTTTCATATTGAAACCTCCTGTAATGATTTCTTTTTATATCATTACCCATGAGCGCAAAAGAATTCAAAAATTAAAAATTTAAAAAATTTCAATTTTTATCTTGACTTTAGTTTTTTAATATGGTATAGTATTTAGGCACTTTGAAAAACGCTGGTGTAGCTCAGTTGGTAGAGCAGCTGATTTGTAATCAGCAGGTCGGGGGTTCGAGTCCGTCCACCAGCTCCAGTATCTTTTCAAAGTAAATTAAATATGGGAGAGTTCCCGAGTGGCCAAAGGGGACAGACTGTAAATCTGCTGCTTTTCAGCTTCGATGGTTCGAATCCGTCCTCTCCCACCAAAACGAAAATCCTGTCGATTATTATCGGCAGGGTTTTCGTTTTGTATTATTCACTATTCATTATTCAATATTCATCATTCATTTGACAGGATTTTCAATGAATGATGAAATCGCTTCGCTGATGAATAATGAATAATTTCGGTGTCGGCTTTGCCGACGAATTATAAATGATATGTATTGGTTCGAACACATAGGTAAAAAACACAAAAGACAGCAAATTTATACTACCCTTTTAAGCTGAAAATCCCTGACGGTAATATCATTTACCGTCAGGGATTAAATTATATTCCTGTAAAATCGTTATCGAAGGTTATAACACAACAATATGTAGGGTCTATTATTTTGGCTGCCTCGCAGATTTTCTCGTTTAATTCCTTAAAGGACATCTTTACAGCCGACGGAACTACCACATCAAAAATAAGATTAGTGCGGTTTTCTCCGCTCGGGGTCATACGGAAATCATGCAAAGACAATTTTTCGTTAATTTTATGTATTTCCCCTAATATGGCTTCCTTGGCTTGCAAAACCGAAGCGTTATCTGTATCTATGGGGTCCATATGTATAACAAGCAGAATATCCAGTTTTTCGTTTATTATCTTTTCGCAGAGGTCTATCTGCTCATGGCAACGAACGATGTCAATATTCTGCGGAACCTCAACATGAACCGATGCAAACTGTCTGCCAGGACCGTAATTATGAACGATAAGATCGTGTATACCTACAAATTCCTCAAAAGAGAGAATAGTATTTTCAATATCCTCTATAAGCTCCCTTTCAGGAGGACCGCCTAAAATAGAATTAAGTGTGTCCTTAGCGGAAGATATTCCCGACCATATAATAAACAGACCCACAGCCGCCGCCATAACCGCATCCAGATTAAACGGAACAGAGACAAGTATTGATATAACAACACTTATAAGAATAACAAGGGTTGCGATACTGTCATTAACGCTATCCTGTGCGGTAGCTATAAGAGCGTCCGACTTAATTTTCCTGCCTATTTTGCGATTAAAAAGAAACATCCAGAATTTTATAACAACCGAAACGCAAAGAACGATTATAGAAACCGCCGAATAAACAGGCGCGCTTTCGCCCGAAATCAGGGTCTTAACAGAGGAGGTAACCAGCTCAAAGCCTACAAGAATGATAAGCATTGCAACAAGGAATGCCGACATATACTCTATTCTGCCGTGACCAAACGGGTGGTCACTGTCCGCAGGCTTGCCTGCAAGCTTAAAGCCTATCATTGTGATAATCGAGGAACCCATATCCGAAAGATTATTCAGTCCGTCCGCCACAATGGAAATACTGGCAGTTGTTAATCCAACCGTTATCTTTATAAGACAAAGCAGAATATTACAGGCTATTCCTACAATACTGCCAAGTGTTCCGTAGCTTTTTCGGACATTTATGTTTTTTACATCCTCACTGTTTTTAATAAAAAGCTTTATTAAAAATCCTGTCATTAAAGCTTGGCTCCTTTTGCACCCTTACTGCCGAAGGATACGCCCGAAAGGATATTTGTATTTATTGTAAAGGTAAGGTTATCCCTGTTTCTTGCTCTGCGGAAAGCAAGCTCAACAAGGCGGTCAATCATATCAGAATATTTAAGCCCTGTAGCCTCCCAAAGATAAAACGCAAGAGAGCCGGGAATGGTGTTTATTTCGTTTGCATAAACAGTGTTTGAGGAAGTATCTATCATAAAGTCTATTCTAACAACGCCGTTAGCACCTAAAGCCTTGAAAATATCGCAGGCGAGCGCCCTTATCTCGTCAGATTTCTCCTTTGATAAATCAGCGGGGATTTTTCTACCCAAGGAAGCCATACCCTTGCTGGCTCCCGATTTATCGGCATTACCCATATACTTATCCTCGTAGGACAGTATATCATCGTTCATAAAAGGCTCCTCACAAACACTCGCCTCGCAGAAATCGGCATCGCCTAAAACCGAGCAGTTTATCTCCCTTAAATCGGTTATTGCTCGCTCTGCTAAAATGCGGTCCGAAAAAGAGAATGCAAGCTCTAAAGCCTCAGCAAGCTTTTCTTTTGAAGAAACCTTTGTTATTCCCACGCTTGAGCCTAAATTTACGGGCTTGATTATAAGCGGAAGACCGGTTTTTTCGATGATTTTTTCTTCTATTTTTATTTTATCCGCAGTGTATTCCCTTGCTCTGACCTGAATACTTTCAAGCACCGGAATACCTGCCTTTTCCATAACGGACTTAAAAATATACTTATCCATTCCTACTGCGGAGGATAAAATATCACAGCCTATGTAAGGCAAACCCAAGTATTCAAAGTAACCCTCGACAGTGCCGTCCTCACAGTTTGTGCCGTGAACTACCGGAAATGCAATGTCTACAACCGTATCCTTTTTGTTTCCAAAAAATCCGGTTTTTTCATAGCGCATAACAACCTTACCGTTTTTGCGTGTAAAGTATACAGGACTGCTGTTTTTAAGAAGCTCGGGTAAGTTGCGGTACTGCTCTATCTCGAACAGCTTTTCTCCGGTATACATCTCCCCCTCTTTGGTTACATAAACAGGGGTTACATCATATTTTTCTCTGTTTATTGCACGCATTGCCTGAACAGCTGAGATTATTGATACCTCGTGTTCAACCGAGCGGCAACCGAAAAATACTGCTATATTGGTTTTCACTTTCCAACACTCCTAATTAAGATAATTATCCGGCAAATCGTTTTCTACAAGAGTTACGGTCGCCGTGTCAGCCAACTCAGAGACAACCTCCACCGCCTCTTTAAAGCTTGAAACAATATATATTTTCTCTTTATCAAATCCGCTCTGTATTGCCGCTTCGTACATCGGCTTTGAGCGGTTTTTGCCAACGAGTATTATTATATCACAATATTTTGCCGCTTCAAGACCCAAAGCAAAGTTACATTCGTATTCCTTTGCGCCAAGCTCTATAAGACCGGGTGTGATAATAACCTTTTTCATTCCTTCAAAAGAGCCTAAAACTCGCACTGCCTCCAGACAGCCCTCAGGGTTTGCGTTATAAGCGTCGTCAATCATAAGAGAGCCGTTTATAAAGCTCTTAAGCTCCAAACGGTGTTCTGTAGGCTTTAATGAGGAAACAGCATATTTTATATCCTCTGCCCCTACTCCTAAAGTATATGCAACAGCAGCAGCCGCTACGATATCGGTAACGCTGTGCAGACCTAAAAGACGGGTAGTAACCTTTATTCTTTCGCCCTTTAAAACCAAATCAAAGGTTGAACCCGAGGCAGAATAGGTGATATTTTCAGCGTAAAATTCACAGTCACCGTCGCAGCCGTAAACCCTGTATCCGCCCTTTATGCGTTTCCTTATGGCAGGAGAATCACCGTTTATAAACACCTCGCCGTTCTTTTGCTTTACTGCATCCGCTAATTCAAACTTTGTTTTATATACATTATCAATCGTTTTAAAGGTTTCAAGGTGCTGAGGACCTACCGATGTAATAATTCCCAAATCGGGATGAACTATATCGCAGATTTCCTTTATATCCCCTATGTTTTTCGCACCCATTTCGCAAACAAAAACTTCTGTGGGAGCAGTTATACTTTCGCGTACGGTTCTTACAACCCCCATAGGCGTATTAAAGCTTTGCGGAGTACATACAACATTAAACTTTTCACTTAAAATACGGGTTAAAATAAATTTTGTTGTAGTTTTGCCGTAGCTTCCAGTTATTCCGATAACCTTTAAACCGCTCTTATTTTTAAGTATTTTTTTCGCATCGTTTATATAATATCTTGCAAAGGCTTTTTCTATAGGAAGTGTAACCGCCCAGCAAACAAAAGTTAGTATAGGTGTTACTATAGAAGCCATAAAGCAAAAAACTAAACAAATTTCTCCGCCGAGCGTCTTAGAAAACAACGAAAAGAAAATAATAAGCAAAGCCAAAATAATAACCGCACTGCCGAAAAGTCTTTTAATTCTGCCTGTAAAAACAAGCGGCTTTATCGACTTTTTTTGTGTTCGCAAACACAGCGAAATTCTAACCCCTAAAACAAATGCAAGAAATATTGCCTGAACCAAATATCTTCCCGAGCTGTAAAGCAGGGACGATACACAAAAAAGAATTGCCGTTATGCAAAGAGTGACCGAATAAGAATCCCTTACCCAGCCCCAGTATCTTGACGGGAAATAGGAATTCTGCTGTAGCATTTGCAGTTGGCGGGTAAGAGAAAAAATCCCTCCGACAGCGGCAAATATCAAAGAAAGAATAATAAAAATAAAATCCATAAGTATCAATTCCTTATTTTATAAAGCTTTTTAAAATCGCGTGAGCTTCATAGGGTTTTTCGCAGAAAGAATAATGACCTGTTCCTTTAATAACGCATAGTCCCGCATCGGGAATAAGGGATTCTATTATTTTAGCATCGGACAAAGGAGTAGCAGTGTCATTCTCTCCCCATATAAGTAAGGTTGGGCAGGAAATATTGTGAATTATATCCCTTAAATCTGTGTTTACAAGGCTTACCATAGTTTTACGCAATACTTCAGGCGCAGCATTGTAATCAGCCGAGCCGTAATGATTTCTTGCTTTTTGGTGCAGACCCTCAGAGTGATTTTTTATTACAGGCAATGTTAAAGCCCTTTTTATCACCTTAAAGCTTTTTGCCCTGAATTTTTGTTTAAGGCTTTTTTTAGGTATCAGTCCTGCTGAGTCAAGCAAAACAATTTTTGGCGGCTTAACCAGCTTTTGCGCCGCCATTTTAAGTATGACCCTTCCGCCGTGGGAGTGACCTATCATTATTGGATTTTCAAGTCCTGTTTTTTTCATAAATTCCAGAACAAAATTGCAATAATCGTCTAAGTCCCAAGGCTCTTTCATAGTTTCGGAGCCTTTGCAGCCGGGGAAATTCACCGCAACCAGACGGCAACGGTCCGAAAGGGCGGAAAAAATCCCTTTATACACATCAAAAGAAGAGTTCCAGCCGTGAAGCAAAAGCACAGGTATTCCCGTACCCTCCTCCTTATATTCTATGTTAAGACCGCAAATTTCAGTCTGCATAACCTTCTCCTTTTCAGATTAAATATAATCCCGATTTCAATATAACTATACGGTAATCGTTTACCTTTATATACTGATAAACCGGTTCATCAAAGCTTTCAAATTCAAAAAGATTGTAGGATTTTAAGTTTAACTGAATTAATTTGTTTGAGCCGGAGTTACAAATCATAGCGTTTTCGCCATCAATAAATATATCGCGAGGCTCGGAAAAGGGAGAGGATTTTCCGCCTATGCGAAGCTCCTCACGCATAGTGTTAAGGCTGAATTTCAGCAAAACATCCGCCTGCTTATAGCAAGCCCAGAGGCTCTTACGGTAAATTTTTATATCGGACGGCGCAAAGGTGCGGTAGGTAAGCTCCCCCGACCAAAGAACCGATGCATCAACATCGAGCAAGGTTGCGGTGCCGTCCTCCTCAAGCAAAAATACCTTTCCGCCCGGCTGAACGAGAGATTTAACCGTTATATGGTTTTTGCAGTAAGCCGATACCGCCTTATAATTGTTTCCAAACTTTGTAAGCAGATAAATATTTTTGGCAACATCCGAGAACTGCCCGTCAAAAGTGAGCATTTTATAGGCAACTATAATGTTATCGTCAATTTTTTCTTTACAGTATGCAAAAATAAATCCGTTTGAAAGAGGCAGAACTTCAAAAACCTCTCCGGCAAAAATCTGTTTCATTTTTTCTCATCCTAATTTTAATTGATTTGCTTCAAGCATTTTTTGAGCGGCAAGCAAAATTCCTGCCTTTGCGCTGTGAAAATTAAGACCGCCCTGCATCCATGCGGCATACGGCTCTCTCAGAGGAGCATCCGCAGAAAGCTCGATAGATGAGCCTAATGTAAATGCGCCTGCCGCCATAATAACCTTATCGTCATACCCGGGCATATCCCAAGGCTCGGGAGAAAGGAAGGAGTCCACAGGGGCGCCTGACTGCATTCCCTTGCAGAAAGCAATAAGCGCTTGCTCGTTTCCAAGCGTAAGGCACTGGATAATATCTCCTCTTTTTTCATCATATCGCGGAGTAACACTATAGCCTAACTCCTCAAACAACGCAGAGGCAAAAACGGCTGTTTTAACCGCTTCTCCGGTCACGTGCGGAGCCGAAAAAAGACCTAAATAAAGCTCTCGGCTGTGACCTAAAGAGGCTCCTACCTCTCTGCCAACACCCGGACAGGTCATTCTGTAAGCGCATTTCTCAACAAGCTCTTTTTTTCCTGCTATATATCCTCCGCAGGGAGCAATTCCTCCGCCGGGATTTTTTATAAGGGAGCCTGCAACAAGGTCCGCTCCCACTTCGCACGGTTCCTTTGTTTCTACAAATTCACCGTAGCAGTTATCAACCATAATAACTGTATCGGGACTAACGCTTTTTACCGTTTCGCAAAGCTTTTCAATATCCGAAACCGTAAGGCTCGGACGCAGACTGTAGCCGCGCGAGCGCTGAATATATGCCATTTTGTAACTGTCCTTTTCCAGCGCTTCGGAAATCGCATTCAAATCGGGAGTGCCGTCATTTTTCAATGCCACCTCGTTATATTCTACACCGAAATCAGCTAAAGAGCCGTCAGAATACCCGTTTATTCCGAATACACCTAAGATAGTATCGTAGGGTCTGCCGGTAAGGCAAAGTATTTTATCTCCGGGACGAAGCACTCCAAATAAAGCAACAGTTAAGGTATGTGTTCCTGAAGCAAAGGAGTGGCGCATTAAAGCATCTTCCGCTCCCATACAGTCCGCCATAACCCTTTCAAGTGTTTCTCTGCCGTGGTCATCATATCCATAGCCTGTAGAGCCTGACATCGTAGACTCGCTGACCTCGTTATCAATAAAGGCTTTCAGCACCTTCTGCTGATTGTATTCAGTAATTTTTTCGCGCTGCGCAAAAGCAGCTTCGCACTTTTTCATTGCTTTTTCCGAAAGGGACAAAAGCCTTTCATCTATATTAAACAACCCATTCATTTATTTTTCACCCAATATCCTGCTTTATAAATTTCCTTAAATCCGTTTTTCTCGTAAAAGCCTTTAACCGCACTGCGGCAACAAACTAAAAATTCTCTGCCGAGGTTATATTTTAAAAGAGCTGTAAGAGCAATACTTCCATATCCTTTTTCATGGCTTGCAATACCGTTGAGTATAGCATAATTTCCGGTATTAAGCGCAATGCCTGCGCATTTTCCCTTAAGTGCGAAATAATCGGCATACCCTTTGTTTTTTCGGCGGCAGTAATCCACCGCAAAATCAGGATAGGACGGCAGTTCAAGTACAGGTACATTTAAAAGCCCGTAAATCTCCTCGCTTGTAAGGTCATCCCTTTGCTCACACTCGGTTACATCAGCCTTTCTATGCATGATATGCACCTTTTTTTGAGGCTCTAATCCTATTTTTTCAAAATTTTCTTCACTTGTAAAGATACTCGAAGGAGAAATAACCGAAATAAATTCTTTTAATTCCTCTTGATGCGGATTTGTTCCCGAAATTATCATATTGCCGTCTGAAAGAGATATAAGTGTATCTGTTCCCTCCTGTTCCCAGAAAAGCACAGACTTATCGTCCTTATAAGAGTCGAACAGACAGTGCAGCTTTGTAAGCTCGGCGCTTAAAGTATTAATTTCAGGCAACTCTTTTATTAATTTTATCATTCTAAACTTCCTGAACAAATTTTATTAATCATATATTTTGAGAGTGTAAGGGCAGACTCAAAATCCCTTTTATCGGCAACACAGCTTGCGGTGTGAATATACCTGCAGGGAACCGAAATGCTAAGTGTTCTTACACCATTACGGTTTAGATGAACCACTCCCGAGTTGTTACCTCCTGTAACAGCGCATTTGCTCTGACATTTTATGCCGCTGTTTAACGCAGCATTATAATAAGCCCTGTCATAAACGGTTGCCCTATCCATAAAGGAAACAGCGGCACCCTCTCCTAAAACACATACTCTGTTTTCCTTTGAAACTCCTGCTATATCGGCGGCGGTGGTTGCTTCAAGGATAATTGCGCTGTCGGGATTAACACTATAGGCAGCGGTCTTTGCTCCTCTCAATCCTATCTCCTCACCTGTTGTGAAAGTAGCATAAAAGTCATATTCGCTTGTCATTTGCAACAGCTTTATAAGAATTGCACAGCCGATACGGTCGTCAATAGCCTTGGACATAACCTTTTCGCCCGATACTATAAACGGCTCGTCAATTACTCCGTAATCACCGAGACTGATTATCTCCTCTGCCTCGGCTTTGCTTTTCGCGCCGATATCTATATACAGACTTTCCTTTTCAGGGCATTTTTTTGCTTCTTCGGCAGAAATAAGATGAACTGCCTTACTTCCTACAACTCCTGTAATTTCCGAATTGATTTTAACCCTTTTACCCATTAATGAAGCTGTATCTATCGTGCCTACGGTTTTAAATTTTAAAAATCCTTCGGCTGTGATGTAGGTTATTATAATGCCTACCTCGTCCATATGAGCATCTACCATAAGTTTTTTGGCAGATGTATTTTTTCCTTTTTTAAATGCGATTATATTACCTAAGTTATCTGTTTTATATTCGCAAAAGCCATCTATTTGAGTTTTAATAAATTCTGCAACATTTGCTTCGCTTCCAGAGGGGGCGTTTAACTCACAAAGGCTTTTAAGAAGCTCAGTCATTCATAACCCCTCCCGAAAGTATATATTTTTCAAGCAAATCGCAAACCGCCTTAATATCTTTTAAGTCAACAACCTCGGCGGCGGTATGCATATTGCGAAGAGGTATCGAAACAAGACCTGTTCTGACACCCTGCCTCGTAACAGAGATAACATCTGCATCAGTCCCTGTTCTCGCTCCCATAATTTCACTTTGCGCAGGAATACCGTTTTCCTTTGCGATATTGGTAAGCTTTTTGCTTATCACACCGTCAAGCGCGGGAGAGTAGCCTATCATTGCGCCCTCGGATAATTTTCCGCACTCCTCTTTGGATATGTCCGGACCGTCCCCAAAGCTTACATCTATCGCAATGGCCTCGTCGGGATTAATCCTGAAAGCGGCGGTTTTACTGCCGCGCGTGCCTAATTCCTCGGCATCACATACGGCGAATTTAACCGTAATGGGAAGCTTTTTACCCGAAAAACGGCGCGCTAATTCCAAAAGACATACAACACCGGCGCGGTCGTCAACAGCCTTTGAGGTGACTCTGTCTGACAAAAGCGAAGCCGGAGAGGTATCAGAGGTTACAAAATCCCCTACACTTATAATTTCCTTAGCTTTACCGCCTAAAAGAGTATCTATTTTAAGTTTGCTTATATCGCTGTATTCGGTCTCACCGTCCGACAAATGGGGTGGTGCACTGCAAAACACTCCTGTTACTTTTTCTTTGCCGTGAACAGTAACTCTTTTGGCTGGAAGTGTCCGCAAATCAATTCCTCCGCATTTTGCAACGGTGAGAAAGCCCTCATCGTCAACATCGGTGACAACAAAGGCAACCTCATCAATATGAGCATCCAGCATAAGCGTATATTCGCTCTCACCCTTTAAGGTGCCGATAACTGTAAGATTATCGGCTTTCTCAGCTTGAGTGTATTTTTTTAAAATTTCAAAAGCGAAATCCGCGGCAGAGGAAACATTGCCGACAGCGTCCCTTTCGCAAAGGGAGAAAAGAAGCTCTTTTATTTCTTTCACAGCTTATTTACCATCTCTTTAAAGTAATTTCCGCGGGCAACAAAGTTGGGGAATGCATCAAAGCTGGCGCAAGCAGGGCTTAAGGTTACTATATCTCCGCTTTGTGCATCCTCATGACAGCGCTTTACAGCCTCGGCTATATCCTTAACCCTTACTATTTCGGGACTTCCCGAATAGCTCTTATGTTGTTTTATGCAGTTCTCTATCTTATCGGCAGTGTCTCCGCAGAGATACAACCTTTTTACCTTTTCTATTACATAAGGCGCCATCGGCTCAAAGGGAATGTGCTTATCATATCCGCCTGCAATAAGGAAAACCTTCTGGCGGAAAGCCTTTAAGCCGGCGATAGTTCTTGTAGGACTTGAAGCTATCGAATCGTTAAAGTATTTAACTCCGTTTACCTCTCTTACAAACTCTATTCTATGCTCAACTCCGGCAAATTCCTTTGCTACCTTGCGTATACTGTCAACCCCGACATATCCCCAAACGGCAGAAATTGCAGCAAGATAGTTTGCAACATTATGGTCACCTAAAATAGTGATATCGTCCCTATGCATAATGGGAACGTCAATTCCTCGGTAGGCGATGTGAACAGTACCGTCGGTATCAAGCCAAGCACCGTTTTTAAGAGGACTTTCCATACTAAAGCTTAATGACTGACCTCTTACATACTTCTTGAAATCTCTCGTTATGTCATTATCAACATTAAGCACTGTTCTTGAAAAGGCATTCTGATGAAGCAAAATATTTTTCTTTGCCTCAACATATTCATCCATATCCTTGTGGATATCAAGGTGGTTGGGGGCAACATTGGTAACAACCGCAATATCAGGACTTTTTCTCATTGAGATAAGCTGAAAGGAGGATAACTCAACAACAACAAAATCCTCTGAGGTTATATTCTCTATTTCGGGTAGTAACGGCTTTCCGATATTTCCTCCTACAAAAACTCTCTTACCCTCGGCCTCAAGCATTTTTGCAATAAGCGTGGTGGTGGTGGTTTTTCCGTCCGACCCTGTAACGGCAAAAATAGTTGCGGGGCAAAGGTCAAAGAAAACCTCCATTTCGCTTGTAACCGCGATACCCTTTTTGCGTGCGTCCTCAAGCTCGGGAAGATTAAAGCTCATCCCGGGGGTTCGGAATATTATGTCAACCTCAAGGCGGTCAAGATATCCGTCCCCAAGGCGAAGCTCAGCTCCCGCCGCCTCCAATTCATCCGCAATAGCGCCTATCTGTTCTCTTGAACGGCGGTCACAGGCGAAAACCCGAGCGCCCTTCGATAAAAAGTTTAATATTAAAGGAGTATTGCTTACTCCTATTCCGCACATAGCGATTTTTTTACCCTGTATCTGCTTAAAAAACTGATTGCAATCCAATTTTGAAGCCTCCAGTATACTTTATTACTTATATATTATACTTAGTAAGAGCGTAAATATCAATTATAATTTGAAAAAATATTCCAATAAATCCGCAAAGCTACTCAAATACGGTATATTTTGCAGATACATTGCAAAAATAACCGTTAGGAGATGAATTTGTTCTATGGAAAAGAAGAGCGGTCTTCGTCCTTTCGGTATAAGGGACAAGCTGGGATATTTATTCGGCGACTTCGGCAATGATTTCACATTTATCCTTTCAACCACAATTCTTATGAAATTTTACACCGATATTATGGGTGTCAGTGCGGCGGTAGTAGGTGCAGTTATGATGATTACCCGCTTTCTTGATGCGTTTACCGATGTAACTATGGGCAGAATTTGCGACAGAAGCAAGGGCAATGCACACGGTAAATTCAAGCCTTGGATACTGCGTATGTGCGTTCCGGTTGCCCTTACTTCGTTCCTAATGTATCAAAGCTCACTTGCCGATATGCCTTTAACATTTAAAATTATATATCTTTTTGTAACATATATTCTTTGGGGCTCGGTATTTTATACATCAATCAACATTCCCTACGGCTCAATGGCTTCAGCTGTTTCAGCTGAACCTGAGGACAGGCAGTCTCTTTCAACCTTCCGCACAATGGGCGGAATGCTGGCAGGTATGATTATCGGCATTGGTCTCCCTTTGTTGGCTTATGAAAAGGTTGGAGGGAAAGAAACACTGATAGGCAGTAAGGTAACAATGCTTGCAGGTGTTTTCTCTTTGCTTGCAATAATATGCTATCTGCTATGCTATTATTTGGTTACGGAGCGCATTCGCCCTGAGGCAGGAGAAAATGTTTTCAAAAACAACTCGGTAGGTAAAATGCTGATTAACGCAATCAAAAACCGAGCGTTGATTTCTATAATCGTTGCATCAATAGTTATGCTTTTAGCTCAGCTTACAATGCAGTCTATGGCAAACTATGTGTTCCCTGATTACTATAACAACTCAAAAGCGCAGTCTGCTTCAACAGCGTTGATGATGGTCAGTATGACTATTGCCGCTGTTTCTGCAAAGCCGCTTACAAGAAAATTCGGTAAGGCTGAGGTAAGCGCAGTTTCAAGTCTTTTTGCGGCTTTACTTTGTCTTGCTACATTTGTTATCCGCCCCGCGAATGTATGGATATATATAACACTTCAAACCCTTTGCTGGCTGGGACTCGGTATATTTTCAATGGTAAACTGGGCGCTTATTACCGATGTTATAGACTATTCCGAGCTTAAAAACGGTATCAGAGAGGACGGCTCGGTTTACGCTATTTATTCCTTTGCAAGAAAGCTCGGTCAGGCAGCCGCGGCAGGACTTTCGGGCTGGCTTCTTACTATTATCGGTTACAGCGAGAAAGCTGCGGCAGAGGGTCAACGGCAGAGCGAGCCTGTTCTTAACGGAATATTCAATATCTCAACCCTCGTTCCGGCGGTAGGATTTTTAGCTCTTGCGTTAGTATTGCAGTTCTGGTATCCCCTTCATAAGAAGCAGGTTGATGAAAATGTTGCGGCTTTAAAGGAAAAGCATGCACAAAAATAATCCATATATTTCGAGGAGGAACAAAAATGAGAAAAATTGTAAACATTAATTTCAAATGGGCGTTCACAAAACAGGCTGACAGTCTACCTGCTGAGCTGCCTAAAAATTGGGATATCGTTAATATACCCCATTGTTGGAATGCTATTGACGGTCAGGACGGAGGCAACGATTACTACCGCGGCACCTGCTATTACGCTAAGAAAATCGAAAAAGGCGAACTTCCCAAGGCAGACCGTTATTATCTTGAAATAAAAGGTGCAAACTCCTCTTCCGAGGCTTATGTCAACGGTAAAAAGCTTGCTTCTCACGACGGCGGCTATTCCACCTGGAGAGTAGATATAACCGATGCCTTAGAGCCTGAAAACCTTATTGTTATAACAGTTAACAACTCTGAAAATAACAGGGTTTATCCACAGATGGCTGATTTCACCTTCTACGGCGGACTGTATCGCGATGTGAATATTATTTGCGTAAGCGAATCGCATTTTGACCTTGATTATTACGGCGGCACCGGTCTTAAGGTAACTCCTACAGTTGATGGAGAGAACGCAAGTATCGAAGTTGAATGCTGGCTTACAAACAGCAAAATCGGTCAAAAGCTAAAATATACCTTAAAGGATGCCGAAGGCAAAAATGTTGCAGAATGTGAAAGCGACGATACCATAGCAACCCTTACAATAAACAATGTTCGCCTGTGGCACGGAAGACGCGACCCTTATCTTTATACCGCCGAGGTTTCTCTTTGCGAGGACGGCAAGCTCCTTGATAATGTGTCCTCACGCTTTGGCTGCCGTACCTTTAAAATTGACCCTGATAACGGATTTATTCTAAACGGAGAGGAATATCCCCTGCGCGGAGTTTCCCGCCATCAGGACCGCTGGGGTTTGGGCAACGCGCTTTTACCCGAGCATCATAAAGAAGATATTGACCTTATCTGCGAAATGGGCGCTACGACTGTCCGCCTTGCCCACTATCAGCACGACCAATATTTCTATGATTTGTGTGATGAGAGAGGTCTTGTAATATGGGCGGAAATTCCTTATATTTCAAAGCATATGCCCTCCGGCAGAGATAATACAATTTCTCAGATGACCGAGCTTATTGTTCAGAACTATAACCACCCGAGTATAGTTGTATGGGGTCTTTCAAATGAGATAACAATGTCGGGTGAGAGCGACCCAGACCTTATAGAGAACCACAATATCCTTAATGACCTTGTTCACGAAATGGACAAAACCCGTCTAACCACTATGGCGTGTCTTACTATGTGCGATATGGACAGCACCTATGTCCATATTCCTGATGTTGTATCCTACAACCATTATTTTGGCTGGTACGGCGGAGAGACCTCTATGAACGGACCTTGGTTTGATAGGTTCCATGAAAAATATCCTAATACTCCCATCGGCTGCAGTGAATACGGATGCGAGGCGCTTAACTGGCACACCTCAAACCCTGTTCAGGGCGACTATACCGAAGAATATCAGGCATATTACCACGAGGAGCTTATCAAGCAGTTCTTCGCAAGAAAATATTTGTGGGCAACCCATGTCTGGAATATGTTTGACTTCGGTGCTGACGCACGCAATGAGGGCGGCGAAAACGGACAAAACCACAAGGGACTTGTAACCTTTGACCGCAAATACAAAAAGGACTCCTTCTATGCCTATAAGGCATGGCTTTCAGAGGAGCCGTTTGTTCATATCTGCGGCAAACGCTATGTTGACCGCGTTGAGGAAACAACCAAAATCACTGTTTATTCTAATCTTCCCGAGGTTGAGCTCTTTGCAAACGGTGTAAGTCTCGGAAAAATTGCAAGTACAGAGCATTTCTTCTATTTTGATGTTCCGAACTCCGGTGAAACAGTTTTAAAGGCTGTTGCCTCAGAGCAGACCGATGAGAGCTTTATCCGCAAGGTTGATAAATTTAACGATAATTACAGAATGAGAGAAAAAGGCGCTGTTCTTAACTGGTTTGATATAACCGCGCCGGACGGCTATTTCTCACTTAACGATAAATTAAGCGATATCGTTGCAACTGTTAAGGGCAAGGTACTTTTTGCCGGACTAGCCGCTAAAATGATGAAGCAGTTAAGCGGATCAAAGCCTGCCGGAATGGATATTGGAGCCGGTATGATGCAGATGATGGGCGGTTTTACTGTTATCAGACTTACGGGTCTTATGGGTACTGCAGGAGTTGAAATGACAAAGGAACAGCTTCTCGACCTTAATGCTCAGCTTAACAAAATTAAAAAACCTGATAAAGAGGATTAAAAAAGAAATAGCATAACTTGCAAAATATAAAAAATATCCCGCACATTTCCATCTGAAATATGCGGGATATTTTATTCTTCACTAGTAACAGCTATTGCAAGATCGGAAAGCTGAATCTCGTCTACCTCTGCGGGAGCACCGGACATCAGTTCGCTTGAATTTGCAACCTTGGGGAATGCGATAACATCACGGATAGAGTCACTGCCTGTCATAATCATAGCGAGGCGGTCAAGTCCTATTCCCATTCCGCCGTGAGGTGGTGCGCCGTACTTAAACGCGTTTGTTAAGAAACCGAATTTAAGCTCTGCTTCTTCGTCACTAAGTCCCAAAGCGCTGAACATCTTTTTCTGAAGCTCAGGGTCGGTTATACGAATAGAGCCGCTCGATAACTCGGTACCGTTAAGAACAAGGTCATAAGCCTTGGCATAAACCTTTTCGGGAGCGGAATCGAGATACTGAACGCATTCGTCAAGAGGAGCGGTAAAGGGATGGTGCATTGCATCCCAATTACCCGTTTCCTCGTTATATTCAAAGAACGGAAACTCTGTTATCCAAAGGAAATTATAACCCTCGGGAATAATTTGAAGCCGCTTTGCAACGGTCAGGCGAAGAGCACCGAGAACAGGCAAAGCAACCTTTTTCTTATCTGCGACAATAAGAACAACATCGCCCTTTTCTGCGCCTGTTCTTTCAAGTATTGCCTGCATTTCACACTCTGTTAAGAACTTTGCAAATGAGCAGTTGGGTGTTTCCTCGCTCCAGCGGATAAAGGCAAGACCCTTAGCCCCTATTCCCTTTGCTTCCTCGGTTAATTTATCTATTTCTTTACGTGTGTAAACACCTGCGGCATTTTTAGCGTTAATAGCTCTGACAGTTCCGCCGTTTTTAACTGTATCGGCGAATACACCGAAGCCGCAATTTTCTACGATATCCGATAAATCGGTTATCTTCATATCAAAGCGGGTATCGGGCTTGTCCGAGCCGTACATCTCCATAGCGTCATTAAATGTAAGCCTCGGCAGAGGGGTGGCAATCTCCACACCCAAAACCTCTTTAAACAAACGGCTTACATAGCCCTCGGCAACGGCAAAAATATCCTCCATTTCTACAAAGGACATTTCCATATCTATCTGAGTGAATTCAGGTTGACGGTCAGCTCTTAAATCCTCATCACGGTAACAGCGGGCAAGCTGAATATACCTGTCAAACCCTGAAAGCATAAGTATTTGCTTATACATCTGGGGTGACTGCGGAAGAGCAAAAAACTTACCCTTATGAACTCTTGACGGCACAAGATAATCTCTCGCTCCCTCAGGAGTTGATTTAACCATTGTAGGTGTCTCAATCTCGATAAAGCCGTTTTCATCGAAATAGTCCCTTGTAACCTTTGCTATCTTATGTCGCATTATTATGTTTTTCTGCAAAGAGGGACGGCGTAAATCAAGATATCTGTATTTAAGTCTTAATTCCTCTTTTGCGGCGGTATCATCAAGAATTTCAAAGGGAGGAGTTTCGGCACAGCCCAAAATTTTAAGGCAATTTACTTCAAGTTCTATTTCGCCCGTGGGAATATCCTTATTAACAGAGGAACGGATTCTAACCTTTCCCTTTGCCATAACAACATATTCGCTGTGCAATATTGATGCCTTTTCAAAAATATCCTTTTCGGTATTCTCATCAAAAGCAAGCTGGATAATGCCTGTTCTATCCCTTAAATCAGCAAAGATAAGTCCGCCTAAATCGCGCTGACGCTGAATCCAGCCGCAAACAACTATTTCTCTTCCCTCATCCTTTGCTGTTAATTCTCCGCAATAATCGGTACGCTTCATACCGTCCATTCTGTCAAGCTTCAAAAAAGCACCCTCTTTAAATTAAGCCATTCCCGAAAGAATGACTTTTATGATATTATTGATTAAAAACAGTCTCAGTGAGCTCTGCCAAAGCAATTTCATTTATAGCTTTTCCAAGTTGATCCGCTATATCGGCAAGCTTAATTTCCTGCTCGGTTCCTGTTTCCATATTTTTAAGGCGGATAATTCCGCTGTCTATTTCATTATCACCCAAAACAGCTGAGAATTTAGCGTTCTGCTTGTTTGCATACTTCATCTGCGCCTTTAAGCCTCTGCCGCAAATATCGGTTTGAGCAGAAAATCCGCTTTTTCTAAGCTCGGCGCAAATTCTTGTAGCTTCAAAAGCCGCTTTCTCACCCATCGAAGCAATATAAATATCACAGCCTGATTTTAAAGGTAGCTGTGTTCCCTGACTTTTAAGCACAAGCATAAGTCTCTCAATTCCCATTGCAAAGCCGAGAGACGGAACCTGCGGACCTCCCATTTGAGAGATAAGTCCGTCATACCTTCCTCCTCCGCAAACTGTTGACTGAGCACCTATATCACCCGAAACAAACTCGAAAACGGTTCTTGTGTAATAATCAAGCCCTCTTACAATATGCGGATTAACTTTATACTTTATTCCGGCGGCATCTAAATGAGCCTTAACCTTTTCGAAATGAGACTTACAATCGTCACAAAGATAGTCTATAACAACCGGAGCCTTTGCCGCAATTTCAGAACAAACAGGAGACTTACAGTCAAGTATACGCATAGGATTGCGTTCAAGACGGTCATTACAGGTATCGCAAAGTTCGGTTTTTCTTGATGCAAAATATTCCTTAAGAGCCTTATGATACTCTTTTCTGCATTCAGGACAGCCAATAGAATTTATTTCAAGCGAAATGTTTTCTATTCCTATATTTTCAAGTACCTGCCCAGCAAGGGAAATTACCTCAGCATCAGCCGCAGGGTCAGCCGCTCCCATACACTCAACACCGAACTGGTGGAATTCGCGAAGTCTTCCTGCCTGTGGCTTTTCATAGCGATAGCAACCGCCTATATAGCAAACCTTTGCAGGTAAGGCGCCGTTTACTATTCCGTTTTCTATAGCACTTCGGATAACTCCGGCAGTAAGCTCGGGACGAAGCGTTATAGAGCGGCCGCCTTTATCATCAAAGGTGTACATTTCCTTTTGTACAACATCGGTCGTGTCTCCAACACTGCGCTGAAACACCTCTGTATGCTCAAAAACCGGAACACGGATTTCCTTAAACCCGAAAAGCTCAGCGGTTTCAAGCATTTTTCTTTCTACAAACTGCCAGCTTCCGCTCTGCTCCGGTAATATATCGTTTGTGCCCTTAACGGCACGGTTTATTTCTGCCAAATATGACCATTCCTTTAGTTACTTGTTTTTTATAATATCACGCCACGCAAAATCTCCACGCTCAAGACCGTGGATAAGAACCTCAGCAGTTGCAATATTTGTTGCAACCGGAATATTGTGAACATCACAAAGTCTGAGAAGCGCTCGCTCGTCCGGCTCATTCGACTTGGGATTTAACGGATCCCTGAATAAAAGCAGGAGATCTATTTCATCGCAGCCTATTCTTGAAGCAATCTGCTGAGCTCCGCCCTGAGCACCGGCAAGAAAACGTGTGATATTAAGACCTGTTGCTTCGGAAACTGTTTTGCCTGTTGTTCCCGTGGCAACAAGATTATGCCGGCTTAAGATGCCGCAGTAAGCTATACAGAACTGCACCATGAGTTCTTTTTTAGCATCGTGTGCAATAAGTGCAATTGTCATAAATAAAACTCCTCTATATTTTTTTAGGCTTGGGCAACAAAACGTTTTTACCCTCTAAGCGATCCGCAATTCTGCAAAAAGCCTTCATAGCATTTCCTTTTCTTTTCAAGGTGTGTAAAACCGAAAAGAAACCGAGCTCCTCGCTGTGCGGAACTATTCCTACAAGCTGCAAGGCTGCAGCGTCGATAATATCGTCAACATTCTTATGAATACCGTGACGCATTATACTGTAATCAAAATTATTTATTATAAGGCGGGAATTAAGCTTTAATTTATTAAGCTCCTGCCTTACTGCCGCCGCATCTCTCACCGATACAGGGTCGGGTGACGCAACTGTTAAAAATAATGTATCCTCGGGAAGTGCTGTATAAAGAGAAAAGTCCATTCCCGCTGGAAAATCAAAAATAACTATATCATATTTCTGCTTTGCTTGATCTGCAAAGCCTGCCAAAGAGAAAGCATCTATCATACCGATTTGAGACGGAGCCGGAATAAGACTTAAGCCTTTTATTTTTTCAGGGTTGTAGACCGCATCCTCAATATCCTTGCCGAGAAGAATATCCGAAAGGTCAAAAACGGTGGATTTATCAACCCCGAGCATAAGGTCGAGACATCTCAGCCCCTCATCCATATCAACCAGTAAAACTTTTTTAGCTTTGGCGCAAAACGCAAGAGCGAGTCCTATAGATACAGTGGATTTACCCACACCGCCTTTACCGGAAGTGACAGCAAAAACCTTTCCCATAAGCTCACCTCACCTTTTATTACAAAATTTTAACATAAAATGTTTTTTATGTCAATCCAAAACAACAAAGGGCTTTGTATCCTCTGAAGTGTTGTAATCTGAGAAAAAGTATGCATCAAGAATACTTCTTACAATAGAACCTGCTGAATAGCCCGAACTACCGTGCTCCAAAACTACCGATATTGCAATTTCAGGATTATCAAAAGGAGCAAAAGCGATAAATACGCTATGGTCTGCGGCATTTGTAACCTGAGAGGTACCTGTTTTACCTCCGACCTTTATCGGATAATCTCCAAGGGTTGCCTGACCGGTACCGTCTACAGTAACAGAAAGCATACCTTCCTTAACCGCGGCAAGTGCCTTTTCGCTCATCTGTACCTGATTAACAATTTCAGGCTCCTTATCCTCATAAACAGTTGAAAAATCATAGGATACTACCTTATCAATAAGGGTTACATCGTAATGAGCTCCTCCGTTTGCAAGGGTTGCGGAGTAATTTGCAAGCTGTAAGGGAGTAAATGCATTAAGCTGACCTATGGAAAACTGGAGAGTATCTCCACCCATACCGTCAGATTCAGGCTGTATTATAAGACCTGCGCTGTCGTCAACCTCAACTCCCGTGCTTGTTCCCAGACCAAACTGCTTAAAATAATCGGTAAGTGTCATTGCTCCTACCCTTCTTCCAAGCTCAAAAAAGAAATAGTTACAGCTTTTCGAAAGGGCGGTTTTTAAGTTTATAAAGCCGTGTGTTCCCATACAGCTGGGCGTATAGTCGCTGAAATAGGTGTATGTATGAACACAGCGAATTGTTTCCTCAAGATTATATTTACTGTTATCTATTGCCGCAATAGCTACTATAGGCTTTATTGTTGAACCGATAGGATAAATTCCCTTAAATGCCCTGTTTGTTAATGGCTTTGCAGGATTATTTTTAATAGCCTCGTAATTTTCTCCAAGCGTTGCAGAATCATAGGTAGGATAGTTTGCGGCACATATAACCGAACCTGAATTAACCTCAATCGCTACCGCCGCTCCCGCAACCGCCGTACCGCCCCCAGCCTGCAAGGACTGTACCGTCTGAGCTAAGGAATCCTGAGCCTTTCGTTGAATAACCTTATCTAATGTAAGCATAACGGTTTTCCCTGCTTGAGGCTCCTTAGTAACCTCGCTTGAGATTATATTTCCGTTAGCGTCTATACGGTAGGATATTTCACCGTCCGTTCCGCGAAGATACTCCTCCGCCCAATATTCAATACCGCTTTTCCCTACCTTATCATTATAGGAATAGCCTCTTGCCTTGTAGTTTTCACCCTTTTCAGGGTTGTCCCAGTCCTCCTCGTAGATAGGACCTACAGAACCGATGAGATTAACTGCCAAAGAAGTGTCAGTATACTCTCTAAAGGGAACAACATCCACCGAAACTCCCGAAAGCATAAAGCCTGATTCCGAGATTTTTCTCATAAGCTCGGTGGGGATGTCCTCCGCGAAGGTATAAGGATATGAAATCGAGAAATCGGAAATATCCATACCGTACCGCACAGCCATTATTTTACGCTGCTCATCTGCGGTATAATCTTCAAGCTCGTATTTTTCAATCATTCTTACAATACAGTTTTCAGCCGTTGCATAATGTGCAAGCTCCAATGTACCGATAAGCTTGTCCGTATTCTCGCCCTCTATAAAGCTATACGGCTGTGTCTTAGTTATGGGAAGCTTGTCTATCCACTCAGTTGCGTATTCATCGAGCAGATTTACAAGTGCTAAGATAACATCGTTAAGATTATCTCCAACATAGGCTTTATTGAAAACAATATTATAGCCGTCTCTGTTGATAGCTATTTGTCTGCCGTAGCAATCGAGGATTTCTCCTCTCGGAGCCTTTAAAACAGCAGTCCTTACAGACGCGGCTCCGCCTGTATTATCAGTATATTTATCGGCATTTGCTATTTGCAGGGAATAAACCCTTGCAGTATAAAGCAGTACCGCAATAATCAGAATAACCGAGAGAACAGTTAACTGAAACTGACTCTTTTTCTTAAAAGGCAAAATACCGCCTCCTTTTTATGAAACTATTTTTCTGTAGAATGCTCTTTCAAGAAAGAAAAACGGAATTATAAAAACCGCACTGTAAATCGCGGATGGTATCGCGTAATCTAATAAGTAAGTAAGCGAAGAAGAAATAGTGCTGTCAAAAGCATAAAATATAAGCCATTTCAAGCAAAAGTAAAATAGATTTCCCAGTATAGACAGCACAGCAACTGAACGTATATTCCGATTGAAAAGATACTTTGAAATCAGCGAAGTAAAAAGACCGATAAAAAGTAAAACAAGAGCATTAAAGCAATACACCTCGCTTGATGCACCGTCCATAAAAATCCCAAAAAACAGCCCCGTTAAGGCAGAAGCAAGCTCATCGTTAAACATAGAAAAAGCTGTAAGCATAGGTAAAATAAGCAACGGGGTTGCATTTTTTACCGTAAGTATTCCGCCAAGACTGTAATGGCCGATAAAAAGCAGTGCAAAAATAAGGAGATTAAACGCGAAAGCTATATATCTGTCCTTTGCTTTACGCATTATTCCTCACCCTCTTCTGTCAAAACTCCGCCCTTACCGTCAAAATCTGTTATAACCATAACACCCCGTATTTCCTCCATATCAACAAAAGGCTTTACCGAAGCAAAGATAGAAGTGTTATACTTATCACTGCCAATCGTTTCTATACTTCCTACAAGCAGTCCGTCCGGAAAAATTCCCTCTCCGGAGGTAACAACATAGTCTCCTACCGCTATATTACAGGAGCGCGAAAGATTATAAAATTTACATTTTCCCTCTTTGGCAAGGTCTATTTCTCCTGAAACAATACCTGAATCGTTTGTTCTGTTATCAAGAGCGCCGAGAGTTATTTCCGAGCTTAAAATCGTTGTAACCTTAGAGGTTGTAAGACCTACCTCGGTTATGTAGCCCACAAGTCCCTGTTCTGTTATAACAGGATCGTATTCTTCAATTCCCGAAAGAGAGCCGCTGTTTATAACAAATCCTCCGTATGGGTCTGACGAATCCCTTGAAATAAGAGATGCCGCTGTAAATTTAAAATCAGGATTTTTCTCCTTTATCTCAAGGTAATTCTTGTAAAAATCGTTTTCATATATTGCCCTGTCATACTCGGCAAGCTTCTCCCGAAGCTCGGCATTTTCCTGTTCAAGCTCAGCATTTTCAAGCAGGAGGGCATTACCGTCCGAATAAGCCTTGTAAATATCAGATATTCCGTTTGAAATGCTTGTTGCAAAGGAACGGAAAGGTGCGGTTATCGTTCCGATAAGATTGGCCTGCGGAGCGATAACTCCTCCCACAGCCGCACATATTACAGAAACGGCGGCAACTATTGCTACAATTACCAATATAATTTTAAACTGTCTGCTGCGAAAGAAAAATCGCATTTTTAGCCTCCGAAATTATTTATAAAAATTTTTATCTGAAGCGTTTTCCTCTTCTGAAAACATAATTTTCAAATCCGCTGTCCGCCTCAAGTCGCTTAGCAGTACCTAAAACAACACAGTCAAGCGGATTTGCCGCAACACTTACCGGCATACCTGTTTCCTCTGCAATAAGCTCGGCAAGTCCGCGAAGCAGTGCTCCGCCGCCTGTCAGAGTAATGCCGCGGTCAATAATATCCGCCGAAAGCTCCGGAGGAGTTTTTTCGAGTGTTGTGCGTATGGTATCAATAATCTGAGAAATCGGGTCGGTCATAGCCTTACGCACCTCCTCTGAGGTGATTATTACATTTTTAGGAAGACCGTCTACAAGGTTTCTGCCCTTAATTTCAATGCTTGTCTCATTTTCATAGGGCTTTGCAGAGCCTATTTCTATCTTTATCTGCTCTGCAGTGCGTTCACCTATCAGCAAATTATGCTTTTTCCTTACATAACCGATAATTGCCTCGTCAAGGTCGTCCCCTGCTATTCTTATAGACTGCGCGGTTACTATATCTCCGAGGGAAATAACCGCAACCTCGCTGGTTCCGCCTCCTATATCGACCACCATACTGCCTGCGGCATCCCAAACGGGAAGTCCCGCTCCAACTGCCGCCGCCATAGGCTCCTCAACCAAATCTATATCCGTTGCTCCTGCCTGCTTTGCAGCATCATAAACAGCTCGGCTTTCAACCTCTGTTACTCCTGCCGGAATACAAACAACCATTCTTACTCTTGAAAAGAAAGAACCCTTAAGAGCCTGACGGATAAATCTTTTAAGCATTGCCGCTGTAACATCAAAGTCGGCAATAACGCCGTCCTTTAAAGGACGGACAGCCACTATTGAGCCTGGCGTTCTGCCTATCATTTCCTTTGCCTCAGTTCCTACTGCGCGAACGGCATCATTGCGCACATCGTAAGCCACAACAGATGGCTCTCTCATTATTATTCCTTTTCCTTTAACGCAGACCAGAGTGTTAGCAGTACCAAGGTCAACGCCGATATCTCTTGTAAACATATTTTTCTCCCCTAAAAATTTTTATCAATTCTTTGGAACTATCAGCCTAATTGCGCTGTGAAGGTTCTTTATTTCTATTTTGTCCTCTCCGGGGGCATATTCACCGTCCAAAGTCCAGGAAACACCGTCCGCACCCAAAACCTCAACCTGTTTTGTGTGGAAAAACTCTATTCCCTCGCGGTTTAAATCCTGTTTTAAAAGACCGTCAATAATAGGCTGGAGCTTTAAAATATTGTCCGGCTTTCTTATAAGCACAACCTCGAAAGAGCCGTCGTTCAGCTTTACCTTGGTAGTATCAAACTTAACTATTCCGCCAACGGACATTGAGTTTGAAACCGCACCAAACAGAAAATCGTCCTCTATTTCCCTATCATCACACTTAAACTTAAGATGAATAGCCTTGATATTTCCAAGACTCTTGACTCCCTCAAAAAAGTATGCCGCCTGACCGAAAACATTCTTAATATCCTGCGGAGCTGAGTAAGAAGCCTCTGTAAATGCTCCAAATGAAGCGGTATAGGAAAAATATTTTCCGTTAAAGCTGCCTATATCAAGGCTTATTTCCTCGCCGTTCAGAATGTCCTTAGCCGCCGTTGGAATAGATTTTGAAATATTAAGCCCTGAGGACCATTCGTTAAGAGTGCCGGACGGAATATAACCGAGTGTTACATTGAGCGAGGAATTCATAAGACCTGTTATAACCTCATTAAGGGTCCCATCCCCTCCGCAGACTACGATAATATCGTAATCGTCTTCTCTCAGTGTTTCCACTTTTTTTGTTGCGTCGGTGCGCTCCTTTGTAGGATAAACAGTGACCTCATATCCGCCCGAAGAAAATATGGAAACAACCTCTAAAAGCTCGTTTTTCATTTTTGCCCGTCCCGAACAGGGGTTTACAATTAAAAGCATTTTTTTCATTTTAATCTCCATTCTGCCGCTAAAGTTCCGGCACAAACAGGTATGAAAATCTCCAATAGCGACAGCTGGAGATTAAATCGGCATGTATCGAGGTTGCTACTGTGCTGGCAAGCGATACGCCGTCCCTATATTGCGGATTAGCGTGATTTTCACGCTAATCACCTGTAATTAATCGGAAGAGTTGCCGTTGCGTTCAAATCCGTTCCGCCAATATTTCCGCTCTCAAACTCATAAAAAGCCTGAACCCCTACCATTGCCGCATTATCTCCGCAGTATTTAAGTGCGGGATAACAAAGCTTAAAGCCTCTTTGCAAGCATTCCTTTTCCATGCGGCTTCTGAGCTCGCTGTTAGCCGAAACACCGCCTGCAATTGCAATTTTTTTATATCCCTTTTCCTCTGCCGCACGCATAGTCTTTTCAATCAGCATATCGCATACTCTCTGTCTGAGAGTTGCCGCAACAACCGGAATATCAATACTCTCTCCCTTTTGCTCTTTATTATGCAAAAGATTTATTACAGCGGTTTTAAGACCGGAAAAGCTGAAATCATACTCCCCTGTACTCGTATGCGGATAGGGCAGCGGATAGGCTTTGGTATCAGCGGCAGTTGCTATTTTATCAAGGGTTACTCCGCCGGGGTATTCAAGACCCATAGCCCTTGCCGCTTTATCAAAGCATTCTCCTGCGGCATCGTCCTTAGTTGAGCCTAAAATCTTAAATGAAGTATAGTCTGTAACCTCGGCTAGAACCGTATTACCGCCTGAAACAAGCAGACAAAGAAAAGGAGGTTCCAAATCTTCATTATCAATATAATTTGCCGCAATATGAGAGCGCAGATGATGCACCGGAATAAGCGGAACACCGAGAGAGAGAGCCAATCCCTTTGCAAAGTTTACTCCTACAAGCAGTGCGCCTATAAGCCCGGGAGCAAAGGTGACGGCTACCGCATCAATGTCGGCATAAGTTATTCCTGCAACCCTTAGTGCTTCGGTACAAACGGCTGAGATAGCCTCGGTATGTCTTCTGGAGGCAATTTCCGGAACAACACCGCCGTAAATCCTATGCTCCGCAATCTGAGTTGCAACTATATTCGATAAAACCTTTCTTCTGTCAGTTACCGCAACGGCGGTTTCGTCACAGGAGCTTTCAATACTTAAAATTATCATTCTTAAAATCTCACAGTCATTATCAATGCGTTTTCCTTTGGATTTGTATAAAAATTCTTTCTTTCACCCTCCGGCTTAAAGCCCTCGTTTTCATAAAGAGCTATTGCCGCAGAATTAGATTTTCTTACCTCAAGTGATAAAAAGGCAAGTCCGTTCTTCTTAGAATAGCTTATTGCTTTTCTTACAAGAGCGGTTGCAACGCCCATTCTTCTGTACTTCGGAAAAACCGCAACATTTGTTATATATCCTTCATCTAAAACTACATTAAAGCCTATATACCCCATAATATGGTCGGCATTTTCAGCAACAAAAAATTTTGTGCCTCTTTTAAAGGACTCAAGCAGTGCATC
>JAFUPX010000003.1 GCA_017472575.1 Clostridia bacterium
AAACAAAATCTTCCGCTTGGCATTCCCGAAATGGCAAGAGCTGTTACAAGAGCGCTGGGTCCCGGAACCGACTCAACCCTTATACCGCTTTCATGCGCGAGCTTTACAAGCTCCTCTCCGGGATCTGAAATGGCGGGCATACCCGCGTCAGACACAAGCGCACAGCTTTCTCCTTTAAGCATTCGGGCGATTATCTCGCCGCCTTTTTCTCTTTTATTATGCTCATAATAGGAAAGCATTTCTTTTTTTAGATTAAAATGATTTAAAAGCTTTAATGTAACTCTGGTATCCTCCGCGGCAATAAAGTCAACCCTTTCAAGCACTTCAATTGCTCTTGGAGAAAAGTCCCCTAAATTGCCTATTGGAGTTCCAACAACATAAAGGCTGCCTGTCATTACAGATATGCCTCCTTGTATTTTCCGTATATATTTATCATTTCATCGGTTAATTCGCCGTTTTTATATACATAAAGGGTTGGCTCTATGCGAAGTCCGATATTAGCTGAGCGTTTTCCCTCAACCAACACAAGCCACGGCTCATTTCCAACGCTTTTCGCAACAAGGCGGAGTCTTTTCGGCTCAACACCGTACCTGCTCATAAGGCTCATTAGTTCTGCCAGCCTTTCAGGGCGGTGGCAAACGCAAAATCTGCCCGAGGTTTTTAAAAGCCTTGCCGCAACGGCAACTATATCCTCTAAGGTACAGAAAATTTCATGCCTTGCGGCGGCGTGAATCTTATCCTCATTTTTTAATCCGCCTAAAGGTGCCTTATAAGGTGGGTTACAGGTTACAAGGGTATGGCACCCAAAATCCACCTTGCCTTTAAGGTCATTTAAATCACTGCAAACCGCCTTAAAATTATCAAGCTTTAACTCTTTTGAGGTTTTTTCGGCAAGAAAAATCGCTTCTTCGCTTATATCCACCCCTGTTGCAGATTTTAAATTACCGTCTCTAAGCATCAAAAACGGAATAATTCCGCAACCGGTTCCTATGTCTACCATACTATCATTCTTCTTAGCGCAAGCAAAATGACTTAAAAGCACCGCATCAGTACCAAAAGTATGGTGTTTAGAAACATTTATAAAAAAATCCTTACCGAGCGGCTCTTTTTTTATTAACTGCGGCTCCATTTTACACCTTGGGGAGTATCCTCTAAGATAATACCCATCTCTTTTAGCTTATCTCTTATTTCGTCGGCGGTTTTGAAGTCCTTTGCCTTTCTGGCAGCGGTACGCTTTTCAATAAGCTCTTCTATTTCGCTGTCAAGATTATCGGTGTTACGGTTGTAAACAAGTCCTAAAACATAGGAAAGCTCATCAAACTCAGCGGCACACGCTCCAAGGGCTGCCTTGCCTGCACCGTTTGCTATAAGAGTATTTATATCCCTTACAAGATTGAAAAGTGCCGCGAGAGCGTCAGCAGTGTTGAGGTCATCCTCCATTGCGTCAATAAACTCCTGCTTACGCTGACCCAAAAACTCGGGAATATTTCCGCCTTCTTCAGCGTTTTTAAGAGCAAAATCTATATTATCTCGGCAGGTGTAGAGTCTTTCAAGAGCTTTTTTACCCTGCTCAATTATATCAACTGAATAGTTTATGGGACTTCTGTACTGCGAGGAAATCATAAGATATCTGATAGGCTCGTAGCCGTAAGCGTTTGCAACATCTCTTACGGTAAAGAAATTGTTCAATGACTTGGACATCTTATGGTTATCAACATTGATAAAGCCGTTATGCATCCAGTAATGGGCAAATTCACATCCATTTGCGCACTCACTCTGTGCAATTTCGTTTTCGTGGTGGGGGAAAATGAGGTCAAGTCCGCCGCAATGGATATCAATGGTTTTACCTAAGTATCTGCCCGCCATAGCCGAGCATTCGATATGCCAGCCGGGTCTGCCTTTACCCCAAGGGGATTCCCAATAAGGCTCGCCCGGTTTAGCACCTTTCCAAAGGCAGAAATCCATTGGGTCTTCCTTTATTTCGGCAACATCTATTCTTGCCCCTGCCTCTAATTCTTCAAGCGGCTGGTGGGAGAGCTTGCCGTATTCATCAAATTTCTTAGCCCTGAAATATACATCTCCACCCGATTCATAGGCAAAGCCTTTTTCCATAAGGCTTGAGATTATGCCCTGAATTTCCTCAATGTTTTCTGTTGCTCTCGGATGAACAGAGGCTTCTCTTATGTTAAGACCCTTTGCATCTGTCCAGAATTCCTTGATAAATCTCTCGGCAACCTCAGGTACGGTTATACCCTCCTCATTTGCCTTTTTAATGAGCTTATCGTCAATATCGGTAAAATTCTGTACAAAGGTAACCTTATATCCGCGCCATTCAAAATAGCGGCGCAGAACGTCAAAAACGCAGAGAGGTCTTGCATTTCCTATATGAATATAGTTATAAACCGTAGGTCCGCAGGCATAAATTTTTACCTCGCCTTCCTTTATCGGAATAAACTCATCCTTATTTCTTGTAAGAGTATTAAATATCCTCATTTTTTTCACCTTTTTCTAAGATAATCTGCTCTAATTCCGCAAGTCTGCCCTCTAAACAGTCAATCTTCTGCTGAACAGGATCGGGAATATGTATCTGGTCAAGCGGCTGGCAAACCTTTTTGCCGTCCTGACGAACTACCCTTGCCGGAACACCGACAACTGTTGAATTCGGAGGTACTTCCTCAAGAACTACCGCTCCGGCGGCAACTCTGGAATTATCCCCTATCTTAAAGGGTCCTAAAACCTTGGCTCCTGCACTTATCATAACATTGTTCCCAATGGTAGGATGGCGCTTGCCTACATCCTTACCTGTACCGCCCAAGGTTACACCCTGATAGATAAGAACGTCATCACCTATCTCGGTAGTTTCGCCTATAACAACTCCGGTGCCGTGGTCAATAACAAGTCTTCTGCCTATTGTGGCTCCGGGATGAATTTCAATTCCTGTCTTTTTAAGAGCACGCTGGGAAACATAACGAGCCAAAAAGAAAAGCTTATGCTTGTAATAAAAATGCGCTCTGCGGTGCATACGGATAGCTTTAACTCCCGGATAGAGCAGTAAAACCTCTATAAAGCTTCTGGCAGCTGGGTCTCTCTCCCTTACCGCATTAACATCCTCTCTCAGTCTTTTAAACAAAGCCGATACCCCCTGTATTATTTAGTCGGGTCGATATACTCCTTACAACCCATAAAATAGATAACTCCCGATATAATACATAATACGGCGGAAGCCCAGAAGAGTATGCTGATTATTATATCGCTTACACCCTGTATAGCGGTAATTCCAAAGTCGGAAATCAGAGCATAGGCAAACAGCGCTATACTTATTCCTGCCATTTGAGTAACGGTTTTAAACTTTCCCCAGATATTAGCCGCGATTACCTTGCCGCCTGTTTTAACAACGATAAGTCTTAAAGAAGATATTGCAAACTCTCTGAAAATAACTATAAAGGCAATCCAGCTTACCTGCCAGCCGATTCCCATTTTTATAAAGCCTAAAAATGCGGAAACAGTAAGCATCTTATCGGCAAGGGGGTCGAGAAATTTGCCAAAGTCGGTTATAAGATTATACTTGCGCGCCATTTTGCCGTCTATCATATCGGTAAGGGAAGCTGCAACGAAAATCACAAAGGCTACCGTATAATGATAGGGAAAATCAAACAGCATAGCCGCCATAAAAAATGGTGTGGCTATCATTCTTGCAAGTGTTAGCTTATTGGGTGTGTTCATTTAAATCAACTCTCCTAACAAATCGTAATCTATACAGTCATTAATCCTGACCTTAACAAAATCTCCTATTTTAAGCTGTCTGTCAGCCATAAAGAAAATTTTTCCGTCCACCTCTGGAGCGTCTGCAGGGGTTCTTCCAAAGTAGCATTTAATGTAATCGTCCCAACCCTCAACTAAAACTAAGGTTTCTTTTCCTGATTTTTCCTCGTTTTTCTCGGCGGCAATAGTAAGCTGAAGCTCCATTATGTTATCCATACGGTCAATTTTAGTCTGCTCGTCTATCTGGTCGGGATATTCAGCCGCTATTGTATCCTCCTCGGCAGAGTAGGTAAAGCAGCCAAGTCTGTCAAACCGGTTGTATTTAACAAATTCCGCCATTTCCTCGAACTGCTCCTCGGTTTCCCCGGGGAAACCGGTTATAAGGGTGGTTCTAAGCGTTATTTCGGGAACCATTTTTCTTATTCTTTCTATTAATGCGCAAAGGGATTCATAATCTCCCTTGCGGTTCATTCTTTTTAATATATCACCGTTTACGTGCTGCAACGGAATATCAAGATATTTCACAAGCTTTTCTTCACTTGCTATTGTTTCAAGCAGTTCATCAGTGATACGGTCAGGATAGGTGTAAAGTGTTCTTATCCAAACAAGTCCCTCTATCTCGCACAGCCTTTTTAAAAGCTCGGCAAGCATAGGCTTGCCGTACAGGTCTTCACCGTATGCGGTAGTATCCTGAGCGACAACAACTAATTCCTTAACTCCCCTGAAAGCAAGCTTTCTTGCTTCTTCAACGCAATCCTCAATAGTACGGCTGCGCAATTTTCCTCTGATTTTCGGAATAGCGCAATAGGTACAGCAGTTGTTACAGCCGTCGGCTATTTTTAAATATGTGCTGAAAGGATAGCCGCCTAAAATTCTCTCGCCCGAAAGGGGAAGCGCATCCTTTTCCCCGAAGCTGTTTTCTGTATTGCCCTCAATAGCATTTTTAACTATCTCTGCAATTTTTTCGTTTGAGCCTATACCTACGCAAGCGTCCACCTCGGGAATTTCCTCGGTTACATCGTCTCTGTATCTCTCAGCAAGACAGCCTGTTACAACAACCGCCTTACATTTTCCGTTTTTCTTATACTGGGCGGCTTCAAGGATATTTTCTATTGCTTCCTTTTTAGCATCCTCAATAAAGCCACAGGTGTTGATGATAATTGCATCAGCCTCTGCTTCCTCAGGGCAGATTTCAAAACCCTCTGCTTTAAGCGTTGCCAGCATCATTTCAGCATCTACCTGATTTTTAGGGCACCCTAACGATACCATACTGATTTTATACATTGCTATTCCTCACTGTACTCAATTTCCTCGCTGTATTTTTTTAAAGCATTTCTCACAGCCGAAAAGGAAAAACCTTTTCTGATAAGAGCCGCGTAGACCTTTTGCACTCCGTTTTCCGACAGTATTTTTGAACGGTACTTTTTTTCAAGAAGCTCGGCAATTTGAGCTTCCTCGTCCGTTTCGAGAGAATCGAGTGCTTCGTTTGCAAGCTCTCTGTCTACTCCCTTTAAGCAAAGCTTATGAAATGCTTCGCGGCGCGATATATTGCTCTGAGCGCACCGCTCCGCAAATTCAAAGGCGAAGCGGCGGTCGTCAAGCATACCAAGCTCCACAAATCTCGCAATCACCGCGGCACTTGCTTCCCTTTTAAAGCCTGCTTTAATAAGCTTATCAAAAAGTGCTTTTTCGGTTAAAGCCGCGCGGTCAAGATACCATAATGCCCTTGATTTTGCTCGGCGATAATCCGATTCAAAAATCAGTTCATTAAGCTTCTGCTCTGTAAGACTTGTATCCTCATGAACACAAGCCTCAATTACCACATCATTATCAAGCAAAATTTCCTGACCGTTATCAAGCGTAAGCTTTGTTAAATGCTTTTTGCATTTTGTAATTTCGCAAACCAACATTATTCGTCAACCGCGATATCTATATCAACCTTTTTGTGCGGTCTTTTTACAGGCTCTGCCTGCTCAGGCATTATAAAGGGTTCTTCCTCTTTTACGGCATCCTTTTTATTCTTTTCCGAATCAAAGTGAGCCAAAATCTTATCCTCAATTTCCTTGGCAAGCTCGGTATTTTCCTCAAACAGCTTTTTTACATTGTCTCTGCCCTGACCAAGTCTTGTTTCTCCGTAATAAAACCACGCTCCGGAGCGGACAAGTACACCCGTTTTAACACCTACATCAACAATTTCGCCTATATGCGAAATGCCTTTGCCGTACATAATATCAAATTCAGCCTCTTTAAACGGGGGAGCTACCTTATTTTTAACGATTGTAGCCCTGGTTCTGTTACCGATCAGCTCACCGTTTTCCTTTAGCGACTCTATTCTTCTTACATCAATTCTTACGCTGGCATAGAATTTAAGTGCGCGGCCGCCGGTTGTGGTTTCACTGCTTCCGTAAATAACACCTATCTTATCGCGAAGCTGGTTAATAAATATTGCAGCACAGCCTGTTTTTGAAAGCGCACCTGTGAGCTTTCGTAAAGCCTGAGACATAAGTCTCGCAAGCTGACCGACATGTGCATCTCCCATTTCACCCTCAATTTCCGCCTTTGTAACCAAAGCGGCAACCGAGTCTACAACTATAATATCAATAGCTCCCGAGCGTACAAGCGCCTCGGCAATTTCAAGCGCCTGCTCTCCGGAATCGGGCTGAGAAACCAATAAAGAATCAATATCAACGCCTAATGCCGCCGCATAAACAGGGTCAAGAGCGTGCTCAACATCTATAAATGCCGCTGTTCCTCCTGCCTTTTGAGCCTCGGCAACGCAGTGAAGTGCAACGGTCGTCTTACCCGAGGATTCGGGACCGTAAATTTCAACTATTCTGCCTCTGGGAATTCCTCCTATGCCGAGAGCCAAATCAAGCGTAAGAGAGCCGGTTCTGATATGCTCAACCGCCATACCTACGTTTTCTCCCAACCTCATAACGGCTCCCTTGCCGTACTGCTTTTCAATCTGCGCCATTGCGGTCTGTAAGGCTTTTTCTCTGCCATCCTCCGGAGCCTTAGCCGCCGGTTTTACAGTATTTTTATCTGCCATTATAGTATACCTCCGTTTATTTTGATAGAACTATTATATATTTTTAACTGTCCCGAAAACTACTCTTTGAATTCCGTTCAAATCCTTCTCACAGCCTATATTTTCAAAGCCTGAAATTTCAAGAATTTTACATACCGCTTCACTTTCACCTATACCAACCTCGAAAAGCATCATACCGCCTTTTTTTAGGCTGTTTTTATAGTTTTGAGTTATTGCACGGTAGAATGTGAGACCGTCCTCACCGCCGTAAAGCGCAGTTTCAGGCTCATATTTTGTTTCAGGAGATACCGTTTCCATTTCGTCTGCCGGAATATAGGGCGGATTACTTACAATTAAATCATATTTCTTATCAGCTGCAACAGATTCATAAATATCGCCCTGTAAACAGGTGACATTTTCCGTTCCGTTAAGAAGTGAATTCTCCCTTGCGTATCTAAGAGCCTCTTCATATTTTTCAACGAGGGTAACTCTGCTTGAACTACACTCTGCCGCAAGAGTTATTCCTATACATCCGCTGCCTGAACATAAATCAAGAATTTCAGGTGCCGACTTATCTTTAAGGTATTTCAAAGCCACATCAATAACTGTTTCGGTATCGGCTCTCGGAGTAAGAACTCCGGGACCAACCTTATAATTTCTGCCGTAAAAGCCCCAACTGCCGAAAATATACTGAAGCGGATAGCGCGCTATCCTCTGCTTTATTATCGCGGTAAGATTATTCTGCTGATAAAGAGTCAGCGGAGTTGTATAGCGCATAAGTATTTCGGTGTTTGAAAGACCGGTTATGTGCTTTATTATTTGCTTTGCCTCGAAAACATAGTCCTCAAGTCCAGCCGCTTCAAGCTGTTTTTTTGTGCTGTTATATGCCTCAAATATCGTCATTCTCAGGCTCTTCCTTTTTATCAATACTCCTGTCAACATCGGGTTGCTCAGGCTCACAGGCTTTAAGCGCCGCAATGGCAATTTCTATCATATCGTCCTCAGGCTCCTTTGTGGTTATTCTCTGGAGCCAAAGTCCCGGAGCGGATATGATTTTAGTAATTATATTATCATATTTACCGCAGAATTTAAGAACCTCAAACCCAACTCCGCAGATAAGCGGAATCATAAGAATTTTTGCAACAACCCAAAGCCAGTAAACATTATAAACTCCGGGAAAAATCATCTGTATAAGGGTTGAAAAAATAATACTTATAAGTATCATCAAAATCATAAATGAAGTTCCGCAACGGGGGTGAAAGCGTTTCTGCTTTCTTACATTTTCAACGGTTAATTCAAGTCCCTTTTCATAGCAGAAAATAGTTTTATGCTCGGCACCGTGGTACATAAACACCCTTTTTATGTCCTTCATAAAGGAAACAAGCCATACATAAAGCACGAAAACTGCAAGCTTTATAAGCTGTTCTATTCCGGAGCGCACAATTTTCGGAAACTCTGTGTCAAATATATTTTGAAGTCCCGAAACTGCAAGACGGGGAAGCAGCATAAAAAGAGCTACCGCCAGAAGAACTCCCAGCACTGTTCCTACAACCATAACTGCGCCTATCAGAGCGTTCTTCTTTTTTTCGTCCATTTTTTCTTGTTCGCCCTCGTCAAGGTCGGTATAACCGGATTTATCCGCCGAAATCATCATAGCCTTGTAGCCCTGAATCATTGATTCTATATACCCTGCAATACCTCTGAGAATAGGCAGTTTAAGAATTTTATATTTCTCCCTTATGCTTTTACCCTGCATATAGCTTATATCTATTTCCTTTTCGGGTGTTCTTACAGCCAGTGCAGTTTTTTCAGGGCTTTTCATCATAATTCCCTCGATAAGAGCCTGACCTCCGATTGATGTGTATTTACCCATTTATATCTCCTTTGTTTTCTGAATCATTTGCTTGATGCTCAGGTTCCTCCTTGTTTTCGTCAAGCTCCTCAGGCAGCTCGTAAAGAGGCAGAACAATGGTTACCGTTGTTCCTACACCCTCGGTACTTTCAACAAACAAAAGACCCTTATGCTGTTTTATAATCTCATCCGCAACTGCAAGACCTATACCCGAGCCTCGGACGGTTTTATTAGCTTTGTAGAATTTTTCTTTTACCCTGTCAATATCCTGAGCAGGAATACCTACACCCGTATCCTTTACGAGTATCCTTACACAGCCCTCTTCAAGAGTCTGCTCAACAAGAACCTGACCTCCTGCCTCGGTATACTTAACAGCGTTATCAATTATGTTTATAAATACCTGCTTTAAGCGGTTTGGGTCACCCGAAACGATAACGGCTTCGGCGGAGCGGGCAAATATCAAATCTATTCCCTGCTTACGGGCAAGCTCTGTATACATATCCGAAGCCTCACCCAAAAGGAATGATACATCTACAGGCCGAGCTTCAAGCACAAGTCTTCCGTTTTCCATTCTTGAAAAATCAAGCAGCTCCTCAACCAGACCTGACAGTCTGTCTGCCTCACTTAAAACAACGTCAAGTCCTCTTCTTACGAGCTCCTCGTCTGTCCCGACAGACATCTTTGCTGTTTCTCCCCAGCCGCGGATAGCGGTAAGCGGAGTTCTCAGTTCATGAGAAACAGAGGATATAAAGTCGCTCTTCATATGTGCGGATTCGCTTAACTCCGATGCCATATAGTTTATTGCATCGCAAAGCTCACCTATTTCGTCCATTTTTTCAATAGTTATTCTGGAGTCAAAATCGCCCATTGCGATTTTTCTCGCCATGTTTCCCACATCTCTTATAGGACGCACTATTGATTTAATAAAGAAAATACCCGAAAGCGCGCTGAAAGCTAATACACCGAGACAGCAGGTAAGCAATATAAATGTAAAGTTATTTTTCTTTGAGTTTACTTCCTCAAGAGAAACTACCCATCTGTAAGCACCCAACACCTTGTTGTTTGAGTTTTTTACGATAGTTGTGTAGGCAAGAATATCCTCTCCTGAATAAGAGAGCTTGCCGTTGTAGCCTGCTTTTCCTGAATCGGAATCCAATGCCGACTCATAATCCGGCATTTGCACCTTTGGAGGAATAAAGCCTGTTGTTGATACTATTACGTCTCCGCGTTTATCTATTACCTGAACCTCTATTTTATCCTTGTATTTAAAGTCCGCGGCAATTGAAACAGCCGTACTGTAAAAAGTGCTTCCGCTTGCATTTGAAAGAGCGGAGAAATCAGCCGCGTAATCGTCCGCAAGAGTCTGAACTCTCTCAATATAAAGCGTACTGTATGTAACCGAAAAGAAAACGGCAACTGCTCCTACTGCAACTATAACAATTAAAAATACGTTAAAAAACCAGCGCATCGCTATACTTTTAAACTTTATTTCAAGTTGCATTCTGCCGCCCTCCTCTCGTCAGCCTAATTTATTTTGTATTCCACTTATAGCCCATACCCCAAACTGTTACAAGATATTTAGGATTTCCGGGGTCGTCCTCAATCTTCATTCTGAGTCTTCTGATGTTAACATCTACTATTTTTTCCTCACCGAAATAATTACTTCCCCATACCCTTGTTAAAATATCGGTACGGTCAAGCGCAACATCCGGATTATTAAAGAAATATTCAACCATCTGAAACTCAACCTGAGTAAGCTCAACATTCTTTCCGTTTTTAACCAGCGTTCTGCGGCGCAAATCCAGTGTGAAATTTCCAAGAGTTATTTGGTCTGATTTTCCTGCCGAGACAGAGGTGTGCATTTCAACCCTGCGGTAAAGTGAATCCACTCTTGCTAACAGCTCCGACGGACTGAAAGGCTTTGTTATGTAATCGTCAGCTCCAAGCATAAGTCCGCTTATTTTATCCATTTCCTGAGTTCTGGCGGTGAGCATTATTATACCAAGTGCCGGACTTCTTCTTCTTAGCTCCTTGCAAAGGGTAAAGCCGTCCATCCCCGGCATTGAAATGTCAAGAAGTGCTATATCAAAGCCCTCGGAATCGCTATCGTAAATATCGAGAGCCTCTTCGCCCGAGCCTGCTTCAACAACTCTATATCCGGCACGGGTAAGGTTTATTGCTTCAAACTCTCTGATAGCCGCCTCATCCTCAACGATCATTATTCGCTTCATTTAGGTTTTCACTCCTCAATCAGTTTTACAGCGTTTTTAATCTCTTCCAATGTAACCGACATCTCGTCCCCGCCCTCATTAGTCCAGCCGGCGTAAACAGTTGAATCGGTACGGATAATTTCAGTCAATTTTAATGATGTGTATTTTCCGCCATCCCAATCGTCGGAATCAAATGCCTGAATATACAAAAGCTCTTCGCCTACGGTCTGGGTTTCGGAATCATACCTATAGAAAGTACGGATTCTGTTTTCAGTGTCCTTAAGAGCCGCTATTTTTCCAACCCACTTAACCGGAACATTAAGATAATATCCGTCATTCAAATTCATAATAGTTGTTCTTTTATTTGTAAGTGATTCGCCGTTATATGAGCACCAGTTGGTATAGTAAAGATTTTCGTTGTTTTTTGAGGGTACACTCGGCAAAGACTCATAAATCGGAATTTCGAGTATGCCATCATCATTAATATCCTTACACATAATCGCGGAGGAACGAATAGTTCTTGTATTTTCTCTGGTCTCTGTATTAAGCAGAGGGTTTACAAGCTCGTTTTTCTCCATATAGAGAACCTCAGTAATGGCTCCTGCACCCTTTATTTCATCAATATAAATTGCTTTTTTTCCGTTTGAAAGGGTTGAAAGAACCGGCTCGTTTACCGACTTAACCGTATTATCAAGAGAACAGCCCGAAATTTCGGTAACACCCTCACCCTTGATGCTGTAGAGACCGGCATGATTAGTAGCCTCTCCCGAATTAAAATTCACAATAAAAAGCTCATTTTTAGAGTCCTCATTCAAATCACAGCAAAGGAAATATGTATACCTTTGCAGCATTCTCTGAGAAAGTGTTTTTTTATCAAAGCTGTAAACAGCCAGCTGCATTTCGCTGGTTCCGTAAATTTCCCAGCCTACGAGAATTTCAAGATTACCGTCATTATCAAGGTCGCAAAAATCAATCCTGTCCACTCCGCCGGCAACTATTTTCTGCTCCGCAACGGATTTCCATTCGTCATTCTTTTTAGTAAACACATTGACGTGCATAGCAGTGGTTTCACCGTCAACCGTGCTGTAAAGCGCAACCGCCTCGTAGTTACCGTCATTATCAAGGTCTGCTTTAGTAACGGGGGAAAGATATTTTCCGGTAGAAGGGTATTTATAAGAAAACGGCAATGTAACACTCTCTTTAAGAATATGCGCTATAGGAGCAAGCTCTCCTGAAAGAGCCGGAGGAGAAAGAAGCTCGGCAGTATCGGTTGCGAAAAATGTGCATCCGCTTAAAGCTACAGAAATTACAATGCATAAAACCGCTGACAAAATCCGTTTTACTTTCATACTCCCCCACTCCTCCTTATAATCATTATAAGCATAGATATACATTATAGATTATAACATACACCGAAGCAAAAATAAAGAAATTTTTGTAAACAAAAAAATAAAAACCGCCGTTTTTCACTCTGCTGTATACAGCAGAGAAATTCGGCAGTTTATTCTGAAGATTTTCTCCTATATTTATAACGTTTTTGCCTTTCTTTTGAGCAATCTCTTTAAACTGTGATGCACCGCCAATTGTATGTACAACATAGGTAACCACTGTATCAGACTGTTCTATCATCCAAAGGTTTCGCTTAATAATCGCATATCGCAAGGGTACTTTTTCAAGTCCCTCAGGATATAAGGTATCCGAATAATCCTCGGTATCAAATTCGCCGCGCTTTACCGGTATATACGCAAGCACCACATTGTATTCAATATGGGGATATTCCTCCTTTAATTCCCGCAGGGCTTGTCTCACCGTATAATCAAAGCCTCCCTGATTTCCCACATAGAATTTATTTGCATTGTGCTTTTCTATCAAATCTATCAATACAGACTTTAACAACGGTTGTAATGTCTTTAAAGCGGTTCTGTGACCAAAAAAAGTTACTGTCATTTTTCATCAATCCTTTTTCATTTATACAGTTTACAGTTTAACATAACGGTAATAATATTACAAGTATTGTGTATAAAACCGTCTAATATAAATGTAAAATAATTTCAAAAGGATGGTGGAAATATGGATACCCATAAAAAGCTTCATTTATTAATGCAAGAACGAGGTTGGTCTGAGTATAGGCTATCTAAAGAAAGCGGTTTATCCGAATCAACTATTGCTAATATTTTTCGAAGAAATACTATTCCATCAATAACTACTTTAGAGTCAATTTGCTCAGCTTTTGGTATTACCCTTTCCCAATTCTTTGCCGAAGATGAATTAGTAGAACTTAATTGCGAGCTTAAAGAGCTCTTTGATAGCTGGGTTAGTTTAACCGCTTATCAAAAGACTGCGGTTTTGCAAATAATTAAAGCCTTTAGCAATAACAAATAAAACTTTAATTTATGATAAAAAAAGTCTGTTTCGCATTAAAGCGAAACAGACTTTTAATTTTTTAAAGAATTAAGCGCCGAACTTAGCAACATTGAGCTTTATTCCGGGGCCCATTGTTGTTGCGATAACGCAGGACTTAATGTACTGACCCTTTGTCGCGGCAGGCTTAGCCTTAATGATAGCTCCCATAAGAGCATCAAAGTTTTCCTGAAGCTTTTCAGCTCCGAAAGAAACCTTGCCGATAGGGCAGTGGATGATGTTGGTCTTATCGAGACGGTACTCAATCTTACCTGCCTTAGCCTCTGTAACAGCCTTGGCAACATCAGGAGTAACAGTTCCCGCCTTAGGAGTAGGCATAAGACCGCGGGGGCCTAAGAACTTACCGAGACGGCCTACAACGCCCATCATATCAGGTGTTGCGATAACAACATCAAAATCAAGCCAGTTTTCATTCTGAATCTTTGCAACGAGCTCTTCAGCTCCTACAAAGTCTGCGCCTGCCTCTTCGGCAGCCTTTGCATTGTCACCCTTTGCAAATACAAGGGTTCTTACGGTTTTACCTGTTCCGTTAGGAAGAACAACCGCGCCTCTAACCTGCTGGTCAGCGTGACGGGAGTCAACACCCAAGCGAACATGAATTTCAACCGTTTCATCAAATTTTGCGGTACCTGTCTTAACGGCAACGGCAACCGCTTCTGCAGCATCATAAAGCTTTCCTGTTTCGATAAGCTTTGCGCTGTCATTATACTTTTTACCGTGTTTCATTTTTTACCTCCCAATAAGTGGTTAAATCGGAATTTTCCTCCCACGAGAGAGAATTAATCGACTACTTCAACGCCCATGCTGCGAGCAGTACCTGCTATCATACTCATAGCGGTTTCAATGCTTGCTGCGTTAAGGTCAGGCATCTTTGTTTCAGCGATCTTCTTTATTTGCTCTCTGGTGATCTTGGCAACCTTTGTTTTGTTAGGTGTGCCGGAAGCACTCTCAATGCCGCAAGCCTTCTTGATAAGAACGGCGGCAGGCGGAGTCTTTGTGATGAAGCTGAAAGAGCGGTCAGCATAAACGGTAATAACTACCGGAATTATAAGACCAGCATCATTCTTTGTTCTTTCGTTGAACTCCTTGGTGAAAGCCATGATGTTAACACCATGCTGACCGAGAGCCGGGCCTACCGGGGGAGCCGGTGTTGCCTTTCCTGCAGGAATCTGCAGTTTAATGTAGCCTGTAATTTTTTGAGCCATTTATTTGCACCTCCATTATTCGTGGTAACAGCATCTTTGCGATGCCTGGCGGAACGGTCATATTCCGTCCCTCCCACCGTGGCACTTGAGTACCTGTGCCGGGGCTTTAATAAGCATTTCTGCGTATTAATAAAGTATTAATCGGCAAGAGAAATCTGGTCAAGCTCAAGCTCAACAGGGGTCTCTCTTCCAAACATTGAGAGAATAACGCATACATTGTTATTGGCTGTATCAACCTCTTTAACAGTGCCGGTGTATCCCTCGAGCGGTCCGCTGATAATTTTAACATTATCACCTGCGCTGTAACCAACCTCTACGCTGTGCTTTTCAACGCCGAGAGCAGCTACCTCGTCATCAGTAAGGGGAACAGGCTTTGAAGCAGGTCCCACAAATCCTGTGCAGCCGCGTATGTTTCTGACAACATACCAGCTATCGTCAGTAACAATCATTTTAATGAGAACATATCCGGGGAAAATCTTGCGCTCAACTTCACGCTTTTTGTCTTCCTTGATTTCGGTAACGGTTTCGGTAGGAATTTTGATATCCTGAATCAAATCCTGCATACCGCGGCTTTCAACCATGGTTGCAAGGTCGCTCGCTACCTTGTTTTCATATCCCGAATAGGTATGAACAACATACCATCTTGCCTGGTTGTTTTCAGACATTTCTTATCCTCCCCAGAGAGATTTATGCGCCGAGTATAAGCTCGAGCAGCTTGCCGAGACCGAAGTCCAAAAGCCAAATGAACGCTCCTATGATAACACACATAACTATAACTATGCCTGTGTTTTTAAGAACATCCTTAAAGCCCGGCCAAACAATTTTCTTGATTTCGCTCTTATAGTCTCTTAAGAAGCGGATAAAACGCTTCGGAATGGTGAGCTTGTCACCCTTAGAAGCAGAAACCTCAAGATAATCGTCAATAAGAAGATATGCTATAGCCGCCGCGGCAAATAAAAACAGAACAATAGCTGTTATAAGCACGAACGGAGCATATTCTATCTTTGTAACATCTGTTAAAGGACGCGCATCAACAAACTTCCACGGACTTGACAGGGCGATAACCAGCATATAAACCGCTGAAATAAGCCCTACAACAGGAGCTGAATAGCGCAGACCCTTTGCCTTAAATGAGAAAATACTCATAATAAGAGAAATGGCTGTAAGAATAAAGCAGAAAAGAATATCTGCCGACTTAGCCAGACCTACCGCTTCTCCGGCAACCTTTACCTTGCTGCCGAAAGCGAGCTGAGCACCTACGGCACTGACTTCATTTCCTCCGCTTATGATAGTAGCAAAGCTTGTGAAGAACAGAACCAAAGCCGCGGCACCGAGGACAATGGAAAGTATTTGGCAAATCTTATTAACAGTTTTCATTCCTTTGCCTCCTACTTTGTTTCTTTGTGTAGGGTGTGCTTCTTGCAGAACCTACAATACTTGTTCATCTCAAGTCTGTCCGGGTCATTCTTCTTGTTTTTCATTGTGTTGTAATTGCGTTGCTTGCACTCTGTACAAGCGAGTGTGATTTTAACTCTCATAACGGCACCTCCCGCTTTACGGAAATATTTTTTGCTTTTACTCTGGCTCGTCCGAAAGGACTTACCGTAAAAGTAACGCCTCCCTCGGTTATACCTGATGAAATTGCACTTCTACACAACATATTGCCGCATAGAAAAAGCACCATACAATATACAGCAGATACCTTAAAAACCGGTTCTTTTGCAAAAAAAAAGAACCTTTTCAGAGGTAGTGCTATTATATCACATACCTCTCAAAAGGTCAAGAGTTTTTTACATTTTATTACTTATGATATGTTCCGCCCTCATTGATTTTAAAGCCGCGGTATATCTGTTCTAAAAGCATTATCCTGAAAAACTGATGAGGAAATGTCATTTTTGAGACCGAAAGCTTGATATCCGCTAAATCCTTAACCTCTTTCGCAAGACCGTAGGAGCTGCCGATAATAAACGTGACCGCTCCGCTTTGCATAGCCGCAGCTTTGAGCTTCCCCGCAAATTCCTCGCTTGGAAGTTGTTTTCCCTCAATACAGGCGGCGATTTTCATACTGCCTGACGGTATCTTCTTTATTATAAGCTCCGCCTCTTTTTTAAGCGCCGCCGAAATTTCAGCCTCGGACGGCTTTTCGGGAAGCCTTACAGGCTCTAACTCGATAATTTCAAGCTTACAGTATCTCGAAAGGCGCTTTTCGTATTCAGCGCTGGCATCGCGCATATATTTTTCCTTTAAGGAGGCAAGCGCGATAACGGTTATTTTCATCATATTACTATTACCCCGTTTTCCTTAGGTGCTGCCACGCTCAAAAGGTAATCCTTGCCGTTTTCGGCACCCAAATCCATAAGAGCCGCCTCGCTCGCCTTTTTCGCAAGCATAGGTATATTGTTTTTCTGACTTAAATGGCAAAGCACAAAGCGCTGTGTTCCGCTCTGCAATAGCGCGCCCAGCTCCGCGGCACAGGCATTATTTGAAATATGCCCTTTTTCGGAGAGAATACGCACCTTTAAGTAAGGCGGATAGGGTCCCTTTTTAAGCATATCTATATCGTGGTTTGATTCTATAAGTACAAGGTCACTGCCTTTAAGGGAGGCTCGCACCTCATCGGTCACAACACCTAAATCTGTACATATACAAACGGTTTTACCGTCCGGCAGGGATATTCTGTAACCGCTGGAGCCCTCGCAATCGTGGGAGGTGGCAAAACGGGAAACTACCGAAGAATTTATCTCGGCGGATTTACCGTCAACCGTTATTATATCGGTTTTGGGCGGTACAAGTCCGTTTTCACATAGCGTCCAAGCAGTTTTTTCGGAGGCTATGAGCTTAGCTCCGGTTTTATTAAGTACTGCTTTAAGACCCTTAACATGGTCAATATGCTCATGGGTTACAGCAACCGCTTTTATCTCGTCAATACAGCCGCCGCAACGTGCAACACCTTCTGCTATTCCCTTAAGGCTTGCGCCTGCATCAACAAGCATACCACCGTTTTCGGTTCCTATGTATATACAGTTTCCGGTTGAACCGCTGAAAAGAGAAGAAACTCTTGACATTTGCCCTTTACCCTCCTTTTTACTTTATTAAAAAAGCGGACGAAAACCGTCCGCCTGATATTACATTGCTGTATTATGCCTGTTTTAAATACTCAGGTGCGTTATTTACGCGAATTCTTTTTATATCCGCACCAAGGTTTGAAAACTTTTCAACAACATTTTCATAGCCGCGGTCGATATGGTCTATCTCCTCAATTTCGGTAACACCGTCCGCAATTAAGCCGGCAATTATCATAGCCGCTCCGGCTCTTAAATCCACCGCTTTTACAGGGGCAGGATTTAAGGTTTTAACACCCGAAATAACAGCCATTTTACCGTCAACCTGAATATCGGCACCCATAAAGGTGAGTTGTTCAACATATCTGAACCGACTGTCCCAAACACCTTCGGTTATAATACTTGTCCCCTCGGCTATAGCAAGCAAGGTTGCCATCTGAGGCTGCATATCGGTCGGGAAACCGGGGTGAGGCATTGTTTTAACCTTGCAGGCTTTGGGTCTGCCCTTCATACTTACTCTGACATACTCGTCGCCCTCTTCGATAACGGCTCCTGCATCACGCAGCTTTGCTATGATTGATTCAAGGTGCTTAGGGGTTACATTGGTAACCTTTACGTCGCCGCCCGTAGCAGCCGCGGCAACCATATATGTTCCGGCTTCAATCTGGTCAGGAATAATACTGTAATCAGTGCCCTTAAGGTAATCAACACCGCGTATTTTAATAACACTGGTTCCTGCGCCCATAATATTTGCGCCCATAGAATTAAGGAAGTTTGCCAAGTCAACTATATGCGGTTCTCTTGCGGCATTCTCAATAATGGTAAGTCCCTTTACCTTTGTTGCCGCGAGCATAATATTTATGGTTGCTCCAACCGATACAACATCAAGGTAAATCGAGCTTCCGCTTAATTTTTTCGACCTCGCCTCAACCATTCCGTTTTCAATAGTAACGGTTGCTCCCAAGGCCTCAAAGCCTTTAATGTGCTGGTCGATAGGTCTTACTCCAAAGTCGCACCCTCCTGGAGGAGCCACTCTTGCTCTGCCCATTCTGCCGATAAGCGCACCTAAAAAATAACTGGAAGCGCGCATTCCCTCCGCCATTTCCTTTGAAACAACAAAAGAGTTAACATGAGAAGGGTCGATTTCAACAGTAGTTTTATTTATAAGCCTTACATTGGCACCGAGAATCTTCATTGCCCTTAAAATAGTAGCAACATCGGAAATGTCAGGCAAATTTTCAATTGTACAGGGTTCATCAGCAAGCAAAACCGCCGGAAGAATAGCAACAGCCGCGTTTTTAGCACCGCTGATACAAACCTCTCCCTTAAGGGGCTTGCCGCCTTTAACAACAAATTTTTCCAAGCAAGGCACTTCCTGTCATATTTTTTCAAACTAATTTTATTATGCCATTTTTAAATTAAAGGTATTCACAAACAAAAATATTATACTATGTTCTCGGTGTTTTGTCAATTTGTATTTAGTGTAACATAAAAAAAGAAGGGGCAAAAGCCCCTTCAAAAATAAAAATTTTTAATTGATTTTCCCGTAAAGCGGAATGTCACTGTCCTTCTTAGGTTCTCTTGCAGGTACTGTAGAAACAGTGCTTGACGGACGGCGACCGCGGTCATTTCTTCCGCGACGGTCACGGCGGTGGTTATCAAATCTCGGAGGTCTTATCTCCTGACCCTCAACTCCGATAACAACTCTTCTGCCTTCGCCCTCTCCGAACGAGCCCGAAACAACACCCTCAATTTCCTGAACGGCGGTGTGAATAATTCTGCGCTCATAAGGATTCATAGGCTCTAAAGCGCGGCTTCTGCCTGTTTTTATAACCTGTTCGGAAACTCTTTTTGCAAGCGCGCGGAGGGTATCCTCTCGCTTTTCACGGTAATTGCCTATATTAAGAGTAACCTTATAATATCCTCCGCCGTTATTTGCAGCAAGACCGGCTAAATACTGGAGCGCATCAAGAGTTTCACCTCTGCGCCCGATTACAACACCCAAGTCCTCGCCGTCAAGCGAAATCAGTGCCGCATTTTCCTTTTCGGCAACCTTAATATTTACCTCGCCGCACTTTAAGGCGGATAAAACCGTTCTTATATAAGCAACCGCCTTTGCGGCTCTTGAATCCTTGTCTAAAGAGTCAGCGTCAACAGCTTCAGGAAAACCGTCATTCTTGGGTTCTTTTATCTCAGGCTTTTCTTCCTTTTTAACTGTCTTCTCTTTATTTTTGTTTTCCTGAGGTGCCTTTTTCTCAGCCTTTTTAGGAGCCTTTTTTGCTTTGGGCTTTTCGTCAGGCAGTTCAACAAAAACTCTTACCTCTGCCTTACAGCCTCCGAAAAGACCTAAGGTTTTCTTTTTAGGAAAGGTTACAACCTCAAACTGCAGGTCCGCGTCTGCCGCGGCGCCAAGCTTTTCAATAGCATCCTCTCTTGCTTCGTCTATTGTGGAGCCAAAGCCCCTTGCTTCTTTAATCACGAGTTCTCCTCCTCTCCGTTAACTGTAACAGAGTTAAATTTTTTTATTTGTCCCGCCTCGAAGTCACACTGCTTCGCAAGCTCCTTGGTGCGTTCCTTTGCGAGCATTTTATGCGGTCCGTAAAAATACTGTGTTGCAAGCTGAACAAAGCCGCCTATCAAGGACGAGCATGCCCAGTAGAATGTAACACCGCCCGGAAGCGTAAATCCGATAAACAGCGAGAAAAGAGGCATTGTGAGCATCATTCCCATCATACTGGGAGCTTCGGGATTAGTTTTCTTCTGCATAAGCATTGAAATAAGGCTTGTAAATATCTGTGCCGCAAAAGCAATTATAGGCATCAGCCAAATCTTTTGGAAATCGTTGAAGATATCAAAAGAGAAGGTAGGCTTATCGGTAAGAGAAAGGCCTATAAAATTAAAGTTGATACTGCTGAATTTCTCAGCAAGCTCAGGGAACTTATCGGCATTTGCAAGTACAGACTTTATAAGGTCAAGCTCGTAACCACTCTTATTTGTAGCAACACCCAAAGCCTTTGCAGCTTCGGCAATGGTTGCGGAATCCACATGCATAAGATAGGTAATAGGCTGCATCAAAAGCCAGTAAATACTCATCATAATTATAAGGCGCAAAATCATCGGCAAGCAGCCGCCCGACATGGAAACGCCCTCGTCGGTATAAAGCTGCTGCATAGCCTCGGAATATTTCTGCTTATTGTCACCGTAGCGCTTCTTCAGCTCGTCAAGCTTAGGCTTGATACGGGTCTGCTGAACAGAGGACTTCTGACTCTTTATGCTCAGCGGAATAAGCGCAATATTTATAATTAATGTAAAGAAGAATACCGCCGCAGGGAAGCTGCCGCCGAACAGGCTTGCCAGCCACTCCAAAACATATGCCAGCGGTTTGTTGATAATATTAAAAAGTGATTGCATTTATACACCATCCATTCACACCGTTTTTTCTGCGGTGATGGTTATTTTTCGTTTTCGTTTGTTTTTTTCTCGGGAACAGGGTCATACCCGCCCTTGCAAAGCGGGTTACAGCGAAGTATCCGCCAAACGGCTAACAGACTTCCCTTTATGCACCCGTGAACATTTATCGCTTCTATAGCGTAAGCCGAGCAGGTAGGTGTAAACCTACAGCAGGGAATTTTCCCCGGAGATATGTTACGCTGATAAAATTTAATAAGACCTATCAAAGCCTTTTTAATCATCGTTCTCAATCCACATATCCGCAGCCTTTAGCTGCTTTATCATCGTTTCTTCAACCTGTGTACTTTTAAGCTCCAGTATTCTCGTTCTTGCAACAACAACGAAATCATATCCGGCAGCAATGTTTTTAAGACAGTTTCCAAAGGCGGCGGTTATAACTCTTTTCGCACGGTTGCGTTTGACAGCCGAGCCGATTTTCTTGCTTACTGTAATACCAAGCCTTACCTTGCCCTTTCGCCCTTTTACCGCATACATAACAAATGCGGGCGCAACAAAGCTCTTTCCCTTATTGTACGCCTTTCGAAACTCATAATTCTCTTTAAGCTTAATCATATTATTCTTGCCCTATAAAAGGAAAAGCCACATGGAAGTGGCTTTAGTATGTTAATTGCTTTCTTCCTTTAGCTCTGCGGCGAGCAAGCACCTTACGGCCGTTTGCAGTTGCCATTCTCTTTAAGAATCCGTGTTCCTTTTTACGGTGAAGCTTCTTAGGCTGATATGTTCTTTTCACTTTGAACCCTCCTTACTCTTGGTTGCGGTTAATTCTTATATTAAGGATATTTCCCCTTATACATAACCTATCGATTTTAGATTATAACCTAAACATAGGGCTAATGTCAATAAAAATATTTTAAAACAGAAAAAAAGGCAGGGTTTTTCCTGCCAAAAAACAAAAATCAAAGGCTTACTCTATATCAGGGCGCTGAACCGTTCAATGATTGCCTTTTTTATACGCCAACACAAAAGAACCGTCCCCCTGTGCGTTCTAACACACCCGAAACAACCGCAATAACAGATAAAATCTTTATTTGTCTATTCATAAAACAAACACTCCTATCTAAACACAATGGAACGGTTCTTCTATGTGTGCCCTTGTGTGGTGTTACCCTTTGATTAATCCCAAATCAGTTATCTTAGTCATAAAATCTATATAATCTTGAGGATATGAATTATTTATTAAATTAAACTTAATGAATAGAGTGATTTGATTATGCAAACTATCCTTGTATATGAGTTTAAGAAAATTATCTTGTTTTAATCTACTCCCCATTCCCTTTAATGTTTGCTCATGAGTAAAAGAAACAATGTCTGTTAATTTGATTACAATCTTTTTAAGGTTATCATATTTGGTTACAAATTCAAATCGGTCGTTAAAAGCACGGAACAAGAATATGCCGTCAATATTTAAAGTTGGACAATGTAGGTA
>JAFUPX010000017.1 GCA_017472575.1 Clostridia bacterium
CTGCCCGTTCCACTTGAAAAAATGAAATTTATAATAGAAAAATGTGACGCATAAAAAACTAAATACAAATAAACAAAACAAGCCGAGTTTTACGCTCGGCTTGTTTTGTTTCGAAGATAGTTTCATTGGCATTGTGGATGGCAAACCGATGAAATTCGTCTACGAAGAACACCTCGAATATATTCATTTTAGTTATCGATTTTCATTTATATTCTTGCATAATAAACATCTCGCAACCTATATTCTGCAAGATATTTAAGAGAATTTTCATTAGCCAATCTATCATAACTATATTCGGTTGGATAATCCATAGCTACACCAAAGCCACTATTAGAAAAATAAAGCCCATATCCATTAATTGGAGAACTCATAGTGGCCATATGCGCTGGCTTAAACCCTTGTTTGTATAATTCTTTTCGTGCCAATGCTCTAGCAATTGACGCAAGGGTTTCGGGAGAATAGGGACATCCAAGAACAGATATACTTTCGCGATGCTTTACATAATCGGGGGCGTATTTTGCACAAAGGTCTTGGTATGCCAACCATCCTGCATACGACTGTTGTAATTCGTCTAAGGTGTATTCAACTTTCCTGAATGGCGTTGATGTCATTTGACTGTCTATATTTGTGTGGTTCATTATATAATCTTTATTATTAATATAATAATTGTATCTTTCATTAAAATAACCTTTAACTTCTCTATAGCATTTGTTTGTAATACTCTTATCGTCTACACTTTCTAAAACTCCTCTTCCAGATTGCCTAACTGCATCAGCTCTCATATTTGCAAATTTCTGATTATCCTTGTGTACAGCATAACCCCAACCAAGACCGCATAATAACAAACCTAATAAACTCATAATAAAATCTCCTTTTTTGTTTTTGATTTTTGTTCTGAATTAAATATACAATATCAAGTGTCCCATAAAACGGACTTTGCTTTGAATTTTTCAATTATTCGACATAATTGTCAAATATCGGCATCAAACAATCATTTATTTCTATTGCAATCATTATCTTGCCATCAGTGCGAGGATAAATATCAATTGTTTCTGCAAAAGAAAGAATTTTTAAAAAGTTTGGTTTCTGGTTATGAGTTATAACAAAATTGTCGCACTTGATATTTATTACAAGAGTATCGTAATCAAGAGTTGCTGCCTTTATTTCCACTTCATATTCTGGGTCAGAGTTAGAAATAATTGGTTCAAGACTTTTGAATAGTTCTTTGATTTTTTCGGTTCCGATAGGATTTAATATGTAACCTGTTGGTATCTTTCGTTTTGTTAGCGGTAACATTGATAATAAAAATTCTGTATCTTCACCTCCGTTTTCAATAATTTCGTCAGCAGTCAAATATTCTGCTCGGTCCTCTTTCATTTTGTTTGCGATGATTTTTTCGAAGTTAATTTCCTTAAATTTTAGCATCTTGATTTCTCCTTTTGTAATTTAACTTTGTAAGTCTACACTTATATACAAAAAATTCTATCGAAGTACATACCAAAAATAAAATGTTTACAAAATATTCATAATCTTGCATTTATCCATAAAGAAATTTAAATACAAAAAAGAGCATATATTGATTTTTTTATGATTATGTGTTATAATGTGCCTGTCAAAAGTTTTTGCAACGAAAAAGGGCAAAAACGAGCATTTTTATAAAAAACTAAAAAACCTCGTAAGCCCTTGTAAATAAAGGGTTTGCGGGGTTTTGTTTGAATTGGTAAACTTGGTGAAGCTATGAGGCTTACAACCGACAGACTTGACAGCAAAAATTTCTATGCCTTTAATCCCAGCTTTGATAAAGGCTGTACAAAATAAGTTCTACAATATTAAAAGCACCTTATTTTTTAGGTGCTTTTAATATTAATAATATAATTAATACAAAAAGAAGCTGCATCACTTAGGCAGTGATACAGCATAAAGTTTAGCAAATCTTAAGCTTTTAATCACGTTCCTTATCTGCAGATATTACATACCCTGTTTCGGCATTAACATCATAATCGTATTCAATACCGCCGGAGTAAAAATCTATTTCATATTTTAAAATTCCGTCATCACGATCGAGGTCAACCGTAATATTTGTAACATCACTCTCTGTTAGACCTGCATGTTTAAGCGCTGTCGCTTTGGCATCGTCTGCGGTGATCTTTGCTGTTGAAGTAACTGCGCTGTTAAGAGTACTTTCTGCAGATTGAACTGTGTCGCTTACCGCGTCAGCCGTACTTTCAATAAAATCAGTTACAGATTCTGTAGCAGAATTCATATCTGACTGTATGTCATTTACAGTTTGATTGTTACATGCGGTAAACGATAATGCAAAAATTAAAGAAGCTGCTAAAACAATTATTTTTTTCATAAATCATTCCTCCTGTATTAGTATAAGCTCTATTTTATAAAATATTTAAAAAAGCATTATTTCACATATTAAATTTTTTTCATTTTGCGAGATACTGCTTTTCTAATTTTACGAAAGAAAGCCTTTTTAATAACATATAAAAAATGGAGAGCATTGCCCTCCACTTTACTTTTATTTTCTTTTATGCTTTATTGCTGATGTAATATATGCCGCCGCGATACCGATAACCAAATAAATAACAGCACACAGTATATATGTGATATCAAATCCTGTAATTACACACGCAGACACAAGAAAAATCACAGCATTTACTAAAGGCAAATACCATTCTACTTTTTCTCCCCGTCCGCTCGCTATACCAATACCTATTGAAACTAACGGATTAAGGGTAAAAATAAGTATCAATAATATACCTAAAGCATCATTTCCTCCTGCAAAGCTAACCGCAAGCCAAGGCAATAAAAACATTACTATCAGTGAAACAGCCACTGAAAAAATAATTTTCTTTTTCATTTTTTCTCTCCAATAAACCTATTTTTTTAATTATTTAAAATATCTGTTGAGAAGTCCCTCAAATGCCTTGCCGTGTCGGGCTTCGTCGCGTGCCATTTCGTGTACTGTGTCATGGATAGCATCGAGACCTAATTCTTTAGCAAGCTTAGCAAGCTCGAACTTACCGAGGGTTGCGCCGTTCTCAGCGTCAACACGCATTTCAAGATTCTTCTTTGTGCTGTCAGTTACAACTTCACCGAGAAGCTCTGCGAACTTAGAAGCATGCTCAGCCTCTTCGTAAGCTGCCTTTTCCCAGTAAAGACCGATTTCAGGATATCCCTCTCTGTGAGCAACACGAGCCATTGCGAGGTACATTCCAACCTCTGTGCATTCGCCCATAAAGTTTTCACGAAGACCGTCGATAATTCTCTCGTCAACACCCTGAGCAATTCCTACAACATGCTCAGCAGCCCAAGTCTTCTCGCCTGCCTGCTCCGCAAACTTAGAAGCAGGAGCGTGACAAATAGGACATTCAGCCGGAGCCTCTGTTCCCTCATAGGTGTAACCACAAACAAGACATACATACTTTTTCATTTTACATTTCCTCCAAATTTTATTATTTAATTCACATCATTCTGATTACAGGTTTTGCATAATCCGTTAATTACCAGAACCATATTTTCGGGAACGAATCCATTCTTCTGCGCTGCATCAGAGATAACATCCTCATTTAGCATAACATCAATAATTGCACTGCATTTTTTACAATGCATATGGATATGAGGTTTAGCGTTACCGTCAAAATGCTCAAATCCGTCTCCCACGTTTACACTGATTATCTCCCCTGATTCCTTTAGCTGGGCAAGATTTCGATAAACAGTTCCGAGGCTTATATTCGGGATTATTTCCCTGACCTTATGATAAACCTTGGACGCCGTTGGATGAGTATCGGTTGAGCGAAGAACTGTTAAAATCGCTTCCCGCTGTCTCGAATAGTTTTTCATAGGTCACCTCTAAATCAGTAATGATTACTATTTTATTATACATATAATTTTTAGTTTGTCAATACTTTTTTGAAAAAAATAAAAAAAGTTGACATTTTTTTAACTAAGGTTTATTATATAAGTAGGCGAAAGAACATTAATTTTTCTTCGCCTATATTTTTTTAAAGCAGGTTATATATATAATGAGTAATAGTATTATATCTAATTCCGTAATCAAGCGTCTGCCTAGATATTACAGATTTTTGGGTGAGCTTAAAGCCGCGGGGATGACCCGTATTTCCTCCCGAGAGCTTTCAGAAAGAATGGGGCTTACGGCAAGTCAAATAAGACAGGATCTTAACTGCTTTGGCGGCTTCGGTCAACAGGGCTACGGTTACAATATTGAGCTTTTGCAGAGCGAAATCGGCAAAATTCTCGGACTTGATATGAAGAAGAGTGCCATACTAATAGGTATGGGAAATTTAGGTAAAGCAGTAGCTCTGCATGTAAATTTTGAGTCCAAGGGCTTCCGTCTTACCGGAGTTTTTGACAGTAAAGAATCCCTTGTGGGACAGGTTGTATGCGGACTGCCTATAAGAAGCACTGCAAATATTGATGAATTTTGCAGAGAAAACAAGCCCGAAATTGCTATACTTTGCATACCAAAAACAGCCGCTAAAGGTATTGCCGACCAGCTTATTAAATTAGGAGTTAAAGGCTTCTGGAATTTCAGCCATTATGATATAGCGCTGAACCATCCTGGAGTTTCGGTTGAAAATGTTCACTTTGGTGACAGTCTTATGACACTCTCCTACAGGTTAAACAACGAACAAGACTAAGTAAAAAACAAACCGGAAGGTTATGACACCTCATCATAACCTTCCGGTTTATTTTATCCCTGTTTACTAAAGAACGCCGCTGCTATTGCACCGGGGCCCGCGTGAGTTCCCACAACGCTTCCGATTTCAGCCGCATTAAGCTCGTTAACACTTTCCTCCCAAAGGAAAGCACTGTCCTCAATATATTTGTTAAGCATTGCATCACTAAGGCCTGTGTATCCTAAAAGAACCGGTTTAGAGAAATCAACTCCCCCCGCCTTTTCAATCTCCTGAACCAAAAGATTATTACCCTGCTTTGAACCGCGGGCTTTTCCGAGCATCTTGATTTCGCCCTCCTCAACGCATACAACCGGCTTTAAGGATAGCATTCCTCCTGCAAAAGCAACTGTTTTGGAAATTCTGCCTCCGCGCTTTAGATATTCGAGAGTATCAAGCAGTGCGATAAGGCGAACATTATTGCGCTCCTCGGTTAGCTTTTCTGCAATTTCAGAAGCGCTCAGTCCCTTTTCGGCTAGACCGAGAGCAAGCTCGGCAAGTATACCCGAGGCAATTGCAACGGTATTACTATCTACAACGAATATCTTTTCGGGGAAGTCCTCAGCGGCAATCATCGCGCTTTGATATGTTCCCGAAAGCTTTTGAGAAATAGTTATAACAACTGCCGTATCTCCGGCTTCGACAATCTCATTAAACACCTTTGAAAAGACGGCAGGAGTTGCCTGACTTGTTGTAGGCAAAACATCGCTTTCAATAAGCTTCTGATAAAATTCTTTGTGTGTTATGGTTACACCGTCAATATACTCCTCGTCTCCAAAATTAATGGTTAACGGTACTACGGTAAATTTGTCTTTAATATTTTCTGCTAAATCAACGGTGGAATCAATAACAATTTTTACGCTCATAATTCATTCTCCTTTAATATTACAGGACTCCGGTAGCCCCTCGGCGCTTGCTATCTGCAAATTAGCTGCAATAGTTTCAAGCATTTTATATAACTTTTCCCTATTTTCGGCAGAAATACCTTTTCCCCCGATCTCAACAGCAATTTTCGCTCTTTCTCTTACATGCTCAGCTGCTTTTTTTCCCTCATCGGTCAGCTTTAATCGGGCGCGGTAAAGGTTTTTATTAACCTCTTCACGCTTTACAAGACCTTTGCTTTCCAAAACAGCTACGGTTCTTGAAACATCAGATTTATCCTTACCGCAAAGCTCGCACAGCTCAGCAGCAGTTACACCGTCCGGAAAACGGTACATTGTTACAAGATACACCGAATATGTTCCTTTTAAGCCGTATTTTTCCATTTCGTCCGCTGCTATTTTATGCCAATAGCGGTAAATTTCTGAAATAGCAAATGTAAAACGCTCAAACCTTTCTACCATATTAGCAAGCTCCTTTATCAGATGTTGAAAAATCAACATCCATATTATACATAAAACTTGTTGAAAAGTCAACAAGTTTTATGTTTCTTATTTTACAGTAAATTCAAACCTCTCGTTTTCATAAGAGCAGATAACACTGTCTCCGCTCTTTACCGAACCCTCAAGAATTTTCTCGCTTAATGCATCCTCAATATCGTTTTGTATTGCTCTTCTAAGCGGTCGGGCTCCGTAGACTGCGTCAAACCCTTTATCTGCTAAAGCAGATTTAACCTCCGGCTCAAAACTGATATCAATATTCATCGCTTTAAGTCTTACAGCCAAATTCTGAAGCATTTTATCCGCAATTTCTTCTATCTGCGGTTTTTCGAGCTTTGTAAAAACGATTATATCGTCCACCCTGTTTAAAAACTCAGGACGGAAGGTGTTTTTAAGCTCACCTAAAACAAGCTCTTTTACATTTTTATTATCACTGTCGGAGTCTGCCTGAGAAAAACCGAAGCTTATTTTCTTTTCGGTAATAAGTCTTGCTCCGATGTTTGAAGTCATAATAATAACCGTATTTTTGAAATCCACTTTGCGACCCTGTGAATCGGTCAGAATACCGTCTTCAAGAATCTGGAGCAGCATATTGAAAACATCGGGGTGAGCCTTTTCGATTTCATCAAAAAGGATAACCGAGTAAGGGTTACGGCGTACCTTTTCGGTAAGCTGACCGCCCTCCTCAAAGCCAACATATCCGGGAGGTGAGCCAACAAGCTTTGAAACGGTATGCTTTTCCATATATTCAGACATATCAAGCCTTATCATCATACTTTCACTGCCGAACATAGCCTCCGCAAGTGCTTTACAAAGCTCGGTTTTACCGACACCCGTAGGGCCTAAGAAAATGAATGAGCCGATAGGACGCTTGGGATCTTTAAGACCGACTCTTCCTCTTCTTATCGCCTTTGAAACAGCCGTAACTGCCTCGTCCTGACCGATAATTCTGTTATGAAGCTCACTTTCAAGGCGAAGAAGTCTTGCGCTCTCCTCCTCGGTTAGCTGAGAAACGGGTACGCCCGTCCAAGAGGACACTATTTCTGCAATGTTTTCCTCCTCAACAATACCGTTGACCTGTAAATTATCATTACGCCATTCTTCCTTTGTTTTTTCAAGCTCTGCTTTAAGCTTTGCTTCATTATCCCTTAAGGAGGCGGCACGCTCGAATTCCTGAGAGGCTATTGCCTCCTCTTTTTCAGCCTCGGCAAGACAAATCTTTTCTTCAAGCTCTTTAATCTCGGGCGGTGCGGCGCAAAGCTTAAGTCTAACCCTTGAAGCCGCCTCATCAATGAGGTCAATATCTTTATCGGTAAGATAAAGGTCGGTTATATATCTTGAAGAAAGCTTTACAGCCGCCGAGATAGCTTCATCGGTTATTTTAACCTTATGATGAGCCTCGTATTTATCTTTAAGCCCCTTTAAAATTAAAACAGCGTCCTCCTCAGAGGGTTCAGCAACAGATACCGGCTGAAAACGCCTTTCAAGTGCAGAATCCTTTTCAATATTTTTACGGTATTCGTTTATTGTTGTGGCTCCTATAAGCTGGAGTTCGCCTCTTGCAAGATATGGCTTAAGGATATTTGCCGCGTCGGTTGAGCCCTCGGCTGAGCCTGCGCCTATAATCGAATGAACCTCATCAATAAACAGGATAATATTATCAGCTTTAGTTACCTCCTCGATAACTGCCTTTATTCTTTCCTCAAAATCACCGCGGTATTTTGTTCCTGCTACCATTCCTGTGAGGTCAAGAGAGAAAACACGCTTGTTTTCAAGTATTTCAGGAACATTACCTTCGCTGATTTTAAGAGCCAAACCTTCGACAATAGCGGTTTTACCCACTCCCGGTTCACCTATAAGACAGGGGTTATTCTTAGTTCGGCGGCAAAGTATCTGAATAACTCTTTCTATCTCCTCTGCTCTTCCGATAACGGGGTCAAGCTTACCCTTTCCCGCCTCAGCGGTTAAGTCCCTACCGAATTTAGAAATGGTTGAAGTGGATTTATCCCCTTTTTCTTCCGAAACTCTTTTAGAGGATTTAGCAGTCTGATTTTCGGGGTTTATTCCCGCCGCCTTAAGGCTCTCGGTTGTAAGCAGAGCAATATCAACACCAAGCTGATTTATAAATCTTATAGCGTAGTTATCGCCCTCGCTCAATATCCCGATAAGCAGATGCTCTGTACCTACATATTTTTTACCCATTTCGTTACAACCTGCAACAGCTGTTTCAATAACACGCTTTGCTCTGGGAGTAAAGTAATCTGGAGAGAGTCTTGTAGCGGTTCCGCAGCCGATATTTGCCCTGAGCAACTGCTCGATACCGTCGGCAGTTATACCGTATTTATTAAGAACCGTAAACGCAACACCGCTTCCCACTCTTAACAGACCAAGCAGCAAATGCTCGCTTCCGACATAGGTATGACCTAAAATTTCGGCTGAATTAATAGCCTGATTTAACGCTTCGTTTGCCTTAGCAGTAAAACCTGTAAAATTATATTTCATAAAGCAAACCTCCTAATATTTCATTCTAATGCTTTTCTTATCATTTCTGCTCGGCAGGCATCTCTTTCCTCGGCAGACATATCACCGTGTTTGCGCATAAGCATATACGGCTGTCCTTCAATAAGAAGCCTTACCGGCGATTCCTTAATATCTATTATGCCCATACTCTGCCCCAGTTTAATCCTTGAAAGCAGCTTCATCATTTCCTCGCTCGAAAGTATACGACAGTTTTTAAGCGTTCCAAGCGCTCTAAAGCAAATATCCTCCATTTTAAGGTGATTTATTCCTTTATAAGACTGCCTCTCCTTTTCAATAAGCTGTTTTGTAATAATGCTGAGATTATCAAGCGCATTCTTTTCACTTATACCCAAGGTAATCTGATTTGAAACCTGATAAAGGGACGCCAGCGCTTTGGTACCCTCGCCGTACATTCCTCGGAATGTAAAGCCGATTTTGCTTACAGAATCTGAAAGCGCCGCAATCTCACCACTGCTTTCAAGTAGCGGCAAATGAAGCATTACAGAAGCTCTTAGTCCTGTTCCGAGGTTTGTGGGACATTCAGTTAAAAATCCCAATCTTTGATCAAAAGCAAAGCCTAACCTATCGCAAAGGAGAGTATCAAGTCTTTCGGCGGTATCGTAAGCCTTTTCAAGCTGTAAACCGCCTAAAATAACCTGAATTCTGATATGATCTTCCTCGCCTATCATTATACTTATGCTTTCATCATCAGAAAGTATGATTGCTCTGCCTTGTCTGTTCGCGGCAAATTCGCGGCTGATGATATGCCTTTCAACCATTGCGTAAACCTGATTTTCAGGAACAGAATCCATAGGTATAAATTTAAGCGTCTTTGCAAAGGGGGTGTTACTCTCAAGCACCGCCGCCTTTACCTTTTCGTTAAGCTCGGCTAACTGCTGTCCGCTCATTCGCGAAGGAAAGGGCAAGCCTGTAAGATTTCTTGCAAGACGAATTCTAGAGCTTACTGCGATATCATCATCCGGAGCGGTAACATTATACCAGTTACTCATTTTCCTTTCCCTCCAATTTTTTTATTTTGTCTCTTATAACAGCAGCCTGCTCGAATTTTTCTTCTCTTATAAGAGTATTAAGCTGCATACGCAAATCTTCAACAGTTTCCTTTTCCGGCTTTACAGCAAGCGGTGCCTTATTCGGTATCTTACCTGTATGCTTGGTACTGCCATGAACTCTTTTAAGATACGGCAAAAGCTCATCATAAAATGTATTGTAGCACTCTGCACACCCTACTTTTCCGCTTTCTGCTATATCGCTAAAGGAAGCACCGCAAACAGGGCATCTTTTCTCAGCCGAGTTAGAGCCGGAAGACAAAACATCCGAGAACATTGAAGCCAACATTCCTGCAAGACCGTTGTTTGATATACTTGAATAGCCCTGCTTTGCGGCACAGTAGCCGCATAAATTCTTTTCCGTTACAACTCCGTTTACAACAGAACGAATATGGGTTGTAGCATTATTTTTTCCGCAATTATCACATAACATAAAGCATCTTCCTTCCTTCTTTTAAATAAGTGATAAAAGCATATGCTTTAAAACTGATGCACGAAGATAATCCCTGAACTCAACAGGAACACTTTGCATAGCATTCCCCGAAACAGCCGCCGCCATAAGCCGAGCGGTTTTGCCATCTACAAGTCCTGATTCAAGGCAGTTTTCTATGACAATTCTCGTTGTCATCGGGTCAATAGTTTCGCCTATTGAATTTACTATATGCATAAGAGCCGAGGATTGACTTAAAACCACCCTTTTAATTCGTATATATCCTCCGCCTCCCCTGCGGCTCTCTATTATATAACCGTGCTCAGGGGTAAATCTTGAGGACAGTACATAATTTATCTGGCTCGGCGCACATCCTATCGTATTAGCTAATTCATTGCGCTGTATTTCAGCAATATTCATTTCCGAATTATTTAATAGCCTTAAAATTTCCTGTGTAATTAAATCACTCATTCTCATAGCTTTCACCTCAGTTTGACTTTCCTTGACTTTTATTATACACGAAAGTCAGGGAAAGTCAATACCTAAATAAAATTTTTTTAAGTAACACAAATATTTATTTCCGCATAGTATGTGATGAAGACAATAAAGGAGGTCTTTAATATGTGTAATAATGGTTGTTTTGGTGGTAACAGTTGTATATGGGTTCTTATCTTAATCCTCATCCTCGTAAGCTGCTGCGGAAACGGTAACGGACTCTTCTCTTCTAACGGCTGCGGCTGTGACAACAACTGCGGCTGCGGTTGCTAATCCATAAGCCAACAAAAAATCCGTCTCTCAATGAGACGGATTTTTTAATATCATAATTATTTATTAGTCCTTCTTAAAAAAGCCCATAACTTCCTCAAAAGCTTCATCGTTATCAGAAGAGCTGCCTATTATAGAAGCTAAATCGTTAGCCTTTTCCTCTTTCTTTTCATCACCGAGACCTGTAGCAACAACTGTTACACGGATGGTATCCTCGAGAGTGTCATCAAGCTGAGCACCCCAGATGATGGTTGCATCCGGATGAGCCATATCGGAAATGATAGAAGAAGCAAGCTCAACCTCTTCAAGACCGATATCACTAGAACCGGTAATACTGATGATAACACCGCGGGCATTATCCATAGAGGTTTCAATAAGGGGACTGCTGATAGCAGTTCTTGCAGCCTGCTCAGCCTTATCACGACCTGTAGCAACGCCAACACCCATATGAGCATATCCGGCATCAGCCATGATAGACTTAACGTCAGCAAAGTCAAGGTTAACAAGCGCGGTAACATTAATAAGCTCGGAGATGCTCTGAACACCCTGACGGAGAACATCATCAGCAATATCGAATGCGTTCTTGAAGGTAATCTTCTGCTCGGAAACGAACTTAAGACGCTCGTTCGGGATAACAACAAGGCTATCAACATGCTCACGCAAAGCAGCGATACCAGCTTCAGCCTGAGTCATACGCTTTTTACCTTCAAAGCCGAAAGGCTTTGTTACGATACCAACTGTAAGGATACCAAGCTCCTTAGCAACCTGAGCAACAACAGGAGCAGCACCTGTTCCTGTTCCGCCGCCCATACCTGCGGTAATGAAAATCATATCTGCACTGCGAATTGCGGCAGCGATTTCATCACGGGATTCCTCAGCAGCGGCGCGGCCGTTATCCGGATTTCCTCCTGCACCCATTCCTGCTGTAGTTTTATCACCTATCTGAATCTTCTGGTTAGCCTTTGAAAGATACAAAGCAGCCTTATCGGTATTGACTGCGATGAATTCAACACCGCGGACACCTGCCGCTACCATGCGGTTAACAGCGTTTCCGCCGCCTCCGCCTACACCTACAACTTTTATCTGTACAACATTTTCGAGCTCTTCTGCAACTTCGAATGACATTTTTATATTCCTCCATATTTATGTATTAACAATATATTTATACCCATATACATTGATATTAACATATATTATTTTAAATTTCAATAGTTTTTATTACAATTTTGTAATTTTTTTAATTTTAACCGATATTTTGTTCGACAAAAGTGCCTTCGGTACGCTTGCTTGTCCACATACTAAGATTAATTTTTCCGGTTTTTGAAGAATCTATACTCTTTATCATACCTGAAAGGTGGGCAATTTTTTTGTCGATATTGCTGTTGGAACCGAAATTAACTTCAAATCTTCCCTCTACCTTTGCCGAAAGGGCTAACTTATCACCTGCCTCAATAGTGTTTACGGTTATGCCGTTTTCCTCGAAACCGGAAATCATACTTTCCACTATTTCCTCGGTTTCGCCGTCCGTATACTCTATATAACTGCCTGTCGAACATTTCACGCCGTTTGCTGTATCAATAATGAATACATTTTCGGGAGATGCATCGCAAGCCTCGAGTACAAAGCCGTCATTACCGACAATATAGTAAGCTCCGTCAAGAAGATATCCTGCATATTTTTTGGCATCTGTAACCTTGATTGAAACGCTTCCCGGAAGACTGCGCTTAACCGTTACCGTTTTTATGTAAGGTAATCTCGCCCTAATGTTTTCGGTTATTTCATCCGAAGAAAAGGCAAAAAGATTATCTCCTGCCGATATCCCAGAAGCACTTACTATCTGCGCGGAATCGTATATTTCACTGCCGCCGGCGGTAAGACTTTCAATTGGAAAAAAAACCGTTAAAGAAAGTGTTACCCCGACAGCCAGCATAACCAGTATAAAGCTAATAAAAAATATTATCAGTCTTTTTTTGCGTTTCCTTCGCTGCCGCAGTGCGCGGCGCTTGGTAAACTCATCCTGATATACCTGTTTTTTCAAGCTATCAATCCTTTGTTTAATTAATCTAACTTTATATCTGCGCCTATGCGCAATAAGTTCCCTGTTATATCCTCATATCCCCTAAGAATATGCTGGATTTCTCCTATTTCCGATTCTCCCTCTGCGGCAAGTGCCGCCAAAATAAGTGCCGCACCGCCTCGAAGGTCGGTACATTTTCCCGCTGTTGCAGAAAGCCTTTCAACACCCTCAACAACCGCTACCTTACCCTCGGTTTTAATTTTTGCTCCGAAGCGTTTTAATTCATCGGTATATTTATATCTGCTTTCAAATATATTTTCAACAAACACTGATGTACCGTTCGCCACAGTAAGCATTGCAATAATTATGGGTCCGGCATCGGTAGGAAAACCTGGGTAGACAAGACTTCTTACCGTAGGCACTCTTTTAAGCCTCTCGGGGGACTTGAAAACTATTGATTTTCCATGCGGATCTATAATACATCCGCTTTCCCTGAAAACCGAAAGTGTTGAAACCATATGCGAGGGCATAACATTGCAAAGTGTTATATCCCCTCCTGTGACAGCGGCAGCAGCCATATATGTAGCGGCAACTATTCTGTCGGGTATAATCGTGTGCTGGGTTGAATTAAGCCTTTCAACACCGTAAACTTCTATATAATCAGAGCCGCAACCGTATATCCTCGCTCCTGCACTGTTAAGAAAATCTGCGAGGTCACTTATTTCCGGTTCTCTTGCGGCATTATGAATAACGGTTTTGCCCTTGGCAAGAGCCGCCGCAAGGATTATATTCTCAGTTGCTCCAACGCTTGGAAAGCTAAGGTAAATATCAGCACCCTTAAGTCCGTTTTCTGCAGTGCAATATAAAAGACCGTGTTCCTCTTTTATGCTTACGCCCATTTTTTCAAGCGAAGATAGGTGAATATCAATAGGTCTCGGCCCTAACTCACAGCCACCGGGATTGCTTATTACAGCCTTTCCCGTTCTTCCCAAAATTGCTCCCAGAAACACAACCGAGGAACGCATCTCCCGCATAAGAGAATCGGGAATTTCATCATTGTTCATACCGCTTGTATCAACGCGGACAGTATTCCCCTCTCTTTTGCAGCCGCATCCTAAAAAATTAAGTATCTTTAAGGATATATCTACATCAGATATTTCGGGACAGTTATGTACAATGCATTCTCCGTCACAAAGCAGAGTTCCTGCAAGAACAGGTAAAACGCTGTTTTTTGCCCCTTGAATACACAATTCGCCTGAAAGTCTTTTTCCGCCTTTTATTTTTATTTCGGGCATTTTCTGCACCCTCCCACAGTAAAAACTGAAAATAGCTTCAGTTCATACTATGCGGAAAATGAAAAAATGTCACGAAGATGTGAAAAACTGCATTATAACCTTATAAATTCTTTCATTTGCATCTGTAATGGCATTTTTTAAAGCCGCATTGCTCATCTTCTCAAGCTTTGGTCTGTTTTCTATGAGACCGCTTACCGTTTCAATGAGAAGCTCATCTGTTAAATCCTTTTCTTCTATTACCTGTGCCGCTCCTGTACGCTTTAAGGTCATAGCATTATGGAACTGATGATTTTCCGCTACATACGGAGACGGAATAAGCACCGACGGCTTTCCCAAAGCCGAAAGCTCACTTAAAGTGATAGCTCCTGCACGGCATATAACAAGGTCTGCCGCCGCCATACAGATATCCATATCGTTTATATATTCTCTTATATCTATTTCTTTGCTTAATTTAATACCCTTGAACGAATCGTTTACGCTTTCAAATCCTGTTTTTCCTGTTGCGTGAATATGATAGAACTTATGTGTTCCGTTATGCCATTTTATAAGTCCGCATACAGCCTCATTGATTCTTCTGGCCCCTAAAGAACCTCCAAAGGAAAGAATGAGCGGTCGGTTATCAAGCCCGAGCCGTACTCTTGCCTCCTCCTTGGTTATTTTAAGCAGTTCTCCTCTTACCGGATTGCCTGTTATAATCGGTTCTTTATTAAGCTTTAAATGCCGTTTTGCATCAGGCATAGCAATCATAACGGCATCCGCTCCAGAGGCTAACATTTTTGTTGTAACACCCGGAAATGCATTTTGTTCGTGAATAACAGTTTTAATTCCTAAACGCTGCGCCTGTTTTAAAACAGGACCGCTTACATATCCCCCTGTTCCTACAACTACATCAGGCTTTATTTCCTTTAAAAGCTTTTTTGAATCTACAGAAGCGGTTATAGCCTTTTTAACCGCAGAAATATTTTTGCCTATATTTTTAATGCTTAAAGAACGCTGAAAGCCTGCTACATCTATTGTGCGAAAGTCATATCCCTTTTCAGGCACAAGGCGCGCTTCTAATTTATTGGCAGTGCCAATGTAAAAAATTTCAGCATCAGGATGTTTTTCCTTTATATATCCTGCTACCGCAAGTGCAGGGTTTATATGACCGGCAGTTCCTCCGCCGGCAAAAAGTATACGCATCTTTAATCCACCTACTTTTCCAAATCGGAATATCTTGACACCGACAGCACAATTCCCATTTCCGCAAGCAGTATCAAAAGAGAAGTACCGCCGTAGCTGAAAAAAGGAAGGCTGATTCCGGTATTAGGAATCGTGTTGGTTACAACCCAGATATTGAGCATTGCCTGAAGTCCCACCTGAAAAACAAGACCTATAGCAAGCAATGAACCAAATTTATCGGGAGAATGCATTGCAATGGTAAAGCCTCGCCATACAAGGAGACAAAACAGCAATATAATAACCACTGCGCCAATAAGACCCAATTCTTCGCAAACTATAGAGAAGATAAAATCGTTATGCGGTTCGGGTACCCAGAGATGCTTTTGTCTTGACTGCCCTATACCGCGGCCGAGTATTCCGCCCGAGCCGATTGCTAACAATGACTGAATTGTCTGGAAGCCTTCACCTGTTGAATCTGCCCACGGGTCAAGCCAATATTTTATTCTGTCCGAGCTGTAGCCGATAAGTGTTATTGCGGCAACAAACAAGCCTGCTCCGGCAACACCGCCTGCCACAATATATCTTTTTTTTATTCCTCCTACTATCAGCAGTATAACTCCTATAGCAAAGATAAGAACAGTTGCGGAAAGGTGGGGTTCGAGCACTACAAGACCGCAGGTAAGCCCTAATAAAACAACCAAAAAGAAAACAAATTTAAAGCTTTTCATTTGCTTATAATTTGCCGCTATTAGTGACGAAAAAAGCAATACTATCGCAAATTTAGCAACCTCGGAGGGCTGAAAGTTTATAGGACCTATGACCAGCCACCGCTTAACATCCATTCCGCTTACCATAGGCGGAAGAATAAGCAAAGCTCCAAGCATAATTATCGTTACCGCATAAATAATCCAAGCAAATTTACGCCAAATATGATAGTCGATTTTTGAAAAAACCAGCATTGCAACAACTCCGACAGCGCCAAACGCCGCCTGACGGGTTATAAACTTATAGCTGTTATCATAATAAGCTAAAGAATAGGCATAGCTTGCGGAAAAAAGCATTACAAGCCCTATCGTAAGTAAAATAAGTACTAACGATAAAAAGGTTATGTCAAGTCTTCCTCCCCTTTTAATCTTTGATTGCCTGCGCTTTGCAGACTCAGCCATACCTATACCCCGCTTTCGAAATTATAAATTAAATAAAATAGGAAGCAACGCTATAGCAGAGCCTACAGCCGCCGCCAAAGAAAATATAAATACTATCTTGCTCTCGCTCCAACCGCACATCTCAAAATGATGATGAATGGGAGACATTTTGAAAAGTCTTTTTTTAGTTTTCTTATACCATGCCACCTGAAGCATAACCGAAAGAGCCTCCAATAAATACACACATCCGGCTAAAATCAGTAAAATCGGTCTTCCCATACCAAACGAAATCGCTACAACCATTCCTCCAAGGAACATTGAACCGGTATCCCCCATAAACACCTTTGCCGGCTTTGCATTCCATACAACAAAGCCTACACAGGCACCTGCCAAAGCAGCCGAAAGCGTATTCATTCCCATATTATAAAGGAAGCCGGACCCCAACATAAACGCACAGGAAACAACCAAGGTTACAGAAGATGCAAGACCGTCTATACCGTCAGTAAGGTTTACAGCATTGGTGAAGCCGTAAATAAACATAAGCGCAATCGGCCAGAAAAGAAGTCCTGCGCCGTGAAAAATATCAACATCCCCTATAAAAGGAATATATGTTGTGTTCATTCCTGCAAGTCCGAGGGTTGCAAGATAACCTGCGGACACCAAAAGCTGTAAAAAGGTTTTCTGTTTTGCGGTAAGACCGAGATTTCTTTTTTTAACAACCTTTATATAATCATCAAAGAATCCAATTGCTCCCATACCGAGAGCCAGACCTAATCCTGCCAGCAAAACCACGAGGCGGTAAGAGGTTTGAAGCTCAGAAACAAATCTGCCGCCTGTTAAAGCGGAATATCCAAAAGCAACAGCCACAGAAAGCACAACACCCGCAACTATCATAACTCCGCCCATAGTAGGGGTTCCTTGCTTATCCTTGTGCCAATTAGGACCTATATCAAGTATAGTCTGCCCAAATTTCAGCTTTCTTAAATAGGGTATCACTATGTACCCTAAAAGCGCCGTTACTGCAAAAGCAACCAGTGCTGCGATTACGGGAGTAAAGTCTCTCATTTTTTATCACCCTTTTAATTTAATTCTTGCCAAGCCTCGGCAACAACCTCGCGTTCATCAAGGTGGATTGTACCCTCTCTTAAAATCTGATAGGTTTCGTGACCCTTGCCTGCCAAAACTATTATATCATCTTTTTTTGCATTTGAAACAGCAAATTTTATAGCCTCGATACGGTTGGGTATAACCTTATACGGGGTCTTTGTTCCAGCCATACCTACGAGTATATCGTCGATAATAGCCTGAGGGTCTTCGGTTCTCGGATTATCACTTGTTACAATAACATAATCTGCATTATGAACCGCTATATTACCCATAATCGGACGTTTAGTTTTATCTCTGTCCCCTCCACATCCGAAAAGAACTATCAATCTGTTCTTTTCACATTCCTTAAAGGTTGAAAGTATATTTTTAAGTCCGTCGGGAGTGTGAGCATAGTCAATAATAACCGTAAAATCCTTGCCTGTAGGAACAGATTCCGCTCTTCCCTTTACACCTTCAAGAGCGGACATGCCTGCTGTTACTGTCTTTATCGGTATTCCTGCTTCCAAAGCGGCTACTGCTGAACACATAGAGTTATAAACAGTGAATTTACCGCCTGTTTTTACGCTTATATGATTAATTGAAGTATCACTTACAAGCTCATACTCAACGCTTGCAGGCTTATAATTAATACCTTTTGCGCTGTAGGTTGAGTTGTTTCCAAGTGAATAAGTTACTATCTTACAGTCAAGTCCCTCAGTAAGTCTTAAAGAATATTCATCATCGCTGTTAATTACCGCTGTTTTGCACATACGGAAAAGCTTTTTCTTGGCATCAAGGTAATTATCCATTGTTATATGGTAATCAAGATGGTCTTGAGTTAAATTAGTGAAAATTGCAACCTCAAAATCGAGATTATAAACTCTATGCTGATGAAGTGCGTGAGACGAAACCTCCATAATAACATAGGTACAGCCCTTAGCTTTCATAAGAGCGAAAAGTGAGTTAAGCTCATAAGCATTCGGAGTTGTATTATGAGAAGCCACTATCTCCTCGCCTATCATATTTTGGATCGTGCCTATAAGACCTACCTTAAAACCGGCGGTTTCTATTATTTTTTTAAGCATATATGTAACGGAGGTCTTTCCGTTAGTTCCCGTTACACCTATGAGCTTCAGAGATTTAGCCGGATTGCCGAACCAATTGGCGCACATAGCCGAATATGCTTCGCGGCTGTCCTTAACCAATATCTGATTTTTAATTCCTAAATCACGCTCAGCTATTATCACCGCCGCACCCTGCTCCAAAGCAGACTGAGCAAATTTATGCCCGTCACATGCGGTACCGTTTATACATACAAAAACATATCCCTGCTTAACCTCTCTGGAATCACAGGTTATACCTGTAACCTCAAGCTCTGCCAATGTTTTGTTTTCACAGGGTATAATTTTTTCAAGCTTCATTGTTTTCTCCTATTCTGTTGCCATGTCTACAGCGCTTTCATCCCTGAAATAAACTGTTACTATTGTTCCCGCCGGAACACTGCTTCCGGCATCAACACTTTGCTTATATGATTTCAGACCGCTTGTAGTAGTATTGCCTGAAAATTCTATATTAACTCCCGCCGCAGCCGCCGCTGTATTAGCCTCGGTGGCGGTCATTCCGGTGAGATTAGGTACGGTTACGTTTTGGTCAGAGGTTTCAGAGGTATAAATTATAACCATTCCTCCGCTTGAAACCGAATTTCCGCTTTCGGGAAGCTGACGAACAACCGTTTCTCCGCTTCCTACAACCCTGTAGGTAAGACCTGCGTTTGTTATCTTGCCCTTTGCGGCTGACAGCTCGTCGCCTACAGTATCGGGGACCGAGATAGCAAGCTGCTTTAATTCATCATCAGTATACTGCGGCTCATATCCGAGATACGGCAGAACATCCGCCATAATTTTCGAGCATACCGGAGCGGAAATCGTACCGCCGTAAAACTGACCGGCAGTAGGCTCATCTATGAGAACCAGTACAGCTATTTCAGGATTTTCAATGGGTGCCATTGTAACACAAGAGCCTATATATATATCTTTTTTACCGGTTGAAAGGATTTTTGTCATTTTTTGAGACGTACCTGTTTTAGCACCTATATTATAGCCTGCTACAAGTGCGTTTTTGGCACCGTTTTCCGAAACAAACTGTAAAAGCTTTCTCATTGTTGCTGAGGTACTTTCTGAAATAACCTGTCTCTTATTAGAGGTATTTGCAGTTTCAACAACCTTATTATCCTCGTCAAGCACCTTGTTTACAAGGTGAGGCTGAACAAGGTGTCCTCCGTTTACAGCGGCAGCCGCCACATTTATAACCTGCATAGGTGTTACATTGAAGGTCTGACCGAAGGATGAAGAGGAAAGCTCTGTCGGTCCCATATCCTCTTGCTTATGATAATTTGAAGTAGCTTCACCGGGCAAATCAATTCCGGTTTTTTCTGTAAGACCAAATGCCTTGAAATATTTCGAAAAGGTTGATATTCCTATAAGCTGACCTATTGTAATAAATGCAGGGTTACAGGAGTTTGAAATTGCCTGAGAAAGGTTCTGAACACCGTGTCCCTGAACCTTGTGGCAGTGGTAGACCTGCCCCGATACATTCATTACATAAGAACAGTTAAAGGTACTGCTTTCGTTTACTAAATTTTCTTCAAGAGCAACAGCGGCGGTAAAAATCTTAAATACAGAACCGGGCTCATAGGTGTCCGAAACCGCTTTATTACGCCATTGGCGGTTTAAAAGCTCTGTACGAAGCGTAGATTTTTCTTCCTCATCCGTAACCGCTTCAAGCTTAGCCGTATCCGCTGCAGAGAGTGTAAAGGGAGAGTTAGGATTATAGTCGCCCTTTACTGCCATACCGAGTATCTCGCCGGTATTAACATTCATAACAACTGCAACTCCGCGCTCCTCCGCTTTATTTTCCTCAACAGCAATATCAAGATATTTTTCACAGGTATACTGAATGTACGAGTCAATAGTTAAAACAAGCGAATTTCCCTTTGTTGCCTCTTCAACCTTTTCATAGGTGAAAGGCATATCGGTTCCGGCAGCGTTTTTAGCGGCTACAACTCTACCTGCAATACCTGTAAGTGTATTATCGTAATAGCTTTCTATTCCGGCAAGACCCTGATCATCGTCTCCTACAAAGCCGAGAACCACAGAAGCTAAAGAATCATTGGGATAATATCTTTTTGTTGTTTCGTCAAGTCCAACATACTGGTTAAGCGAATAATCCTCGTTCTCCGAAATAAAAGCTCTTATTTCATCAGCTGTACTTTTTTCTATCTTCTTTTTTACGATAACATAATAGGAATTTTGCTCTGTATAGCCATAAATCTTATCGTAATCCATATCAAGTATTTGCGATAGGTTTTCGGCAATAAGCTTTTTAACCTTTTCGGCTTCATCGCTTGATTTGAGCTTTTTAATTCCGTTTGGTGTTATGTAAACTGTCCAAGCGGTTGCACTTGTGGCAAGCTGATTCATATTGCAGTCATAAATATCTCCTCTGGGTGCGGAAATAAGACTGTCATAAAGCTGTTGTTCAGATGCCTTACCCTGATATTCCTCACCCTTTAAAACCATAATATTGAAAAGGCTGGCTCCCGAAACGATAGAAAGCGCCAAAATAACAGCCACCATAACTATAACGCTTCTGTTTATCATAGTCTTATCCGGTTTTAAAGCCATTTTTGGGCCTCCTTTCAATGCCGAATACGAGAGTTGCTTTTTCAACTCTCGTACTGTTTTACCTATTAATTATATTAATGCCTATCGCCTGTTTATTACTCAGCAATAACGATTTCACCGTCTGTAGTTTTTGCAGCATCCTTATCATTAACTCTGATATACACAACCTGATCCTTGCTCATTTTTTTCATTCCGAGCTGGGTTGCCTCAAGCTCTATATTCGCATAAGAAATTCTGCGTTGCATTTCAACCTCTAAAGCGGTTTTTTCACTGTCAAGCTCGGCAACAGCCGCCTTCATATCGCTGATTTCAGAATTCACCTCATTTATTTCAAGACGGAGAGCTATATTTCCGCAAAGCGCCATAAGCATAAACACCGCCGCCATTATAGAAAATGCCGAAGCGGACATCGCCTTTGCCGCACTGCGCCGTCTCACTCCCGATGCCCTATTAGCCTTGGGAATTACAACTATATTATCTTTAGGCTCTGCCTTTTTCTCTTTCGGCATAAACATTTCAAAATCATAAGCGAGACTGTCGTTATAATATTTAATGTTGTTCATCGGGTTTCTCCTTTATTTTTTAATTCTTGATTATAACTCTCAAAACCGCACTTCGGCTTCTGGGATTTTCCTCAAGCTCTTTAACTGACGGCTGTATCGGTTTCCTCGTTAATAGTCTGCCCCGAGGCAGTTTTCCGCAAACACATACCGGAAAATCCGGAGGACAGGTACAGCCTGTACAGTATTCTTTAAATTTTAATTTTACCATTCTGTCTTCAAGTGAATGAAAGGTTATTATAGCAAGAACTCCGTCCTTATTTAAAATATCAAATGCGTCATCCAATGCTGTATTAAGAGCGTCCAATTCTCCGTTCACTGCTATTCTTATTGCCTGAAAACTACGCCTTGCAGGATGACCGTCTCTCCTTGCGGCGGCAGGAACCGCCGAGGAAATGATATCAGCCAACTGCAAGGTAGTTTGTGTTTCTCTTACTTCTCTTTCAGCACAGATTTTCTTTGCTATTCTGTATGCAAATTTTTCTTCTCCAAAACGCGAAAGTATATCGGCTAACTGCTCAACGCTCCAATTATTGACTATATCTTTCGCGGTTAATCCTTCCTTGCTCATCCGCATATCCAACGGAGCATCCTTATGATAAGAAAAGCCGCGTTCGGCATTATCAAGCTGATAAGATGAGACTCCTAAATCAAGAAGCACCCCGTCAACCCCGTCAATTCCGAGATTTCTTATAACCTGCTTCATTTCACTGAAATTACTTTTAACTACCCTTGCAGGAAAACCGCTAAGCCGCTCGGTTGCAATTTTAACGGCATCAGGGTCGCGGTCAAGAGCGATAAGCTGTCCGTTTTTCAATCTCTTTGCTATTTCAAGCGAATGCCCTGCCCCGCCGGCTGTTCCGTCGATATAAATACCGTCAGGTTTTATATTAAGTGAATTTATAACTTCATCAAGAAGTACGGATTTGTGATTAAATTCCATAATTAAAAGTTAAGCTCTTCCATAATGGCGGCAACAGATTCGGGAGTATAGGTATCATTCTCCTCTGCCCAAAGAGCATTGCTCCAAATTTCAAGATTGGTATCCATACCGATTATATGAGCTTCGTTTTCAAGCTGAGCATATTCACGCAAAGCAGCAGGAATAAGAATTCTTCCCTGTGAGTCGAATTCAACATTGAAAGCTCCGTCATACAAAAAGCGTTTTACAGCACTTGCCTTAGTGCTGGGAAGTGTTCCTATCTTTTCAACCAGCTTGTCCCACTGGTCAGCAGAATAAACGCAAAGACAGCGCTTGCCGTAAATTCCGCGGCAAACTATAAAGCCTTCACCAAGCTCCTCCCTGAATTTTGAAGGAATGAAAACTCTGCCTTTTTTATCTACACTGTGCTGATAACCGCCATAAAGCATTGTTTTCACCTCCAAATTCACCACTTAGCAACACTTTTATGGTTTTTTGGTACACTTTGCACCACTTAATTGTATTATATAGCCACCTTTATTAAAAATCAAGCATTTTTTTCGCATTTTTGTGAATTTTTAAAATTTCCCAAAATTATTACATTTTTCTACATATCTCTAGGCTTGTAACATTTCACTTACACTCATTAAAACACATATAATATATAAAGCACCGAAAGGAGGACAAAGTATGCAAAGTCAATTAGGCCCTATTAATAATGAAAACGACCTTGAAATGTATAAACGGTTTATAGATCAGGACAAGAGCATAACAATAGGCCGCCGCGAAAAACAAGCTGAGCAGAAGCCTGAAAGAAACGAATGTAAATATGTTCCCGAAACTCTCTGCAATTCCGCTTTTCTCCCCGCCTACCTTACTAAAAACATAGGAAAGCCGGTTAAAATAGAATTCCAGATAGGAGATAATCTTGAAACCAGAGTAGGAAGACTGATTTCTGTAGGAGCAAGCTTTATTGAGCTTAAACTCATAAAGCAATGCACCACTATGATTTGCGATTTACATTCCATAAAATTTGTAACCGTTATTCACGATAACGATTTAAGAAAACTGAATATGAGATAAAAAATACGAGCGAGACTGCTTCTTTACGAAGTGTCTCGCTCAGTAGTGTTAAATTTGTCTTTAGCGGAGTTCTAACATTGATAATTCTTTCCTTTTGACTGTAGGAATAAGCTTGCTGTTAAAATCCCGATAGCTTAAATCCTGCATAGAAAAGAGTTTTTCTGTTATATTCATATTTTCTCCTCAATTTTGTAAATATCATCAAAATGAATTTGTGTTTCAACAACGGTTAATATTCTTCTGCCTACATCAATTTTACTTACGCACCCCGTAACCGATAAGTATTCGTCTACACAATAGTAAACCACCGTTACCATATCCCCTGCCCGTACGCTTTTAAGCACCGCGTCTATCTCACACGCCGTATCTTCGGAAATTTCTGCTTTAGGCACAGATATATGTTCTTTCTTCCTTATTGCCTCGTAGAATCCGTTTAAAGGACTGAACGGAATAAATATTTTTGCTCTTTCAGCCTTCACCGCTTTTATGCCCTCCTATCTGTCGGTTGCGCTCTCTCGTAGTTGCTGCCTCCTGTAAATTCATACCCTTAAGTATTGCGTTTTTACCGTATTTTTTGCGTATTTCGTTTATAGCCTTGAGCCGATTACGCTCCTGCTCAATTTCGTCGTAATCGGTGAAAAAATCAAGCTGTGAAAATCCCTCTTCCTCTACATTGTTAAAGCATAGATTCACCCGTCTGACAGGGGTATTTTTATCGGTGATGCTAAGATACAGCCTCGAAACCGCCGCTACTATCTCCCTTTGGGAATTAGACGGTGCCGCCAACCTTTGTGTTCCTCCCGAATGGGGCAAAGAGGATTTTCTTGTATACCCAACGCTGAGAGTTACCGAAGCCGTTTGAAGTCCCTTGTCAAAAAGTTCAAGGCTTAGCAAATCTGCCATTTCCTTTACTATTATGTGACATTCCTCAAAGCTATAATCCCTCGGCAGTACCTGTCCGCTTGTAATACAGTGATTTTTTGATTTGTAAGCCTTTATATCGGCTATTGTTGTAGGCTCTCGCCCATTAGCGTGGTCGATTAAAATTTCCGCGTCAACACCAAACAACTTATAAAGATATCTTTCGGGACATTTAGCTATATCCCGCATAGTGAAAACGCCTATACTGTTAAGCCGCTTTGCAATACCGGGACCTATCCGCCAGAAATCGGTAAGAGGTGTATGATCCCAAAGCTCAGTTTTATATTTCTCCTCATCAAGTTCACTGCAAAAGGTCTTACTGTGCTTAGCGGTTATGTCAAGCGCTACCTTTGCAAGATAAAGATTAGTACCTATTCCGCAGGCGGCGGTTATTCCAACCGTATCGAGAATATCCGCCCTTATTTTATCTCCAAGCTGGCGAGCCGTCATTTTATAAAGTGAAAGATAATGGGTTACATCCAAAAAGGCTTCATCAATTGAATAAATATGAATATCGTCAGATGATATATATTTTAAATAAATACCGTAAATTTCCGCCGAATAATCAATATAAAGCTTCATTCTCGGCACCGCTTTTATATACTCGATATTTTTCGGTATCTCAAAAACACGGCATCTGTTTTTAACCCCCAGCGCCTTCATTGCCGGAGAAACCGCAAGACAGATAGTTCCCTCATTCCTTTCAGGGTCGGCTACAACAAGGTTTGTCTTCATAGGGTCAAGTCCCCTCTCGGCACATTCAACCGAGGCATAAAATGACTTTAAATCTATACAAAGATATTGTCTTTCCATTTCTCCCGCACCTCTATCCGAAAAACATTATACGCCTTGAAAGAGAAATAGTCAATAAAAATTAGAACAAATGTTCTTGTAAAATTTTGTAAAAAATCCTCCGCATGGGAGGATTTTAATTTTTTATATATTTACTGTTTTTCCTGCAGGAACGGAAATCTTCTTTCCGTCAATTTTAACCCAAACATCGGTAGAGGTAGGATTATAAACCATATCCCCATCAGCCGAATAGACAAGGCTTCTGTAAGCAGTTACATAATCGTAAACCTCGATATTTGTAGCATACCACACATTATCGTTTCGGGCGGTTTTCTCGAAGAATTTCTCGATAACCTCCCAGTTGTTATCCATACGGAATTCGTATGTATGGCCCCAAAGATAGAAAAGCCAACCGTCATTATTTCCTACTTCACCGTCGATAAACTTATCAGCAAGCTCTAAAAGACACGACTCTGGATGGTGACAGGTAGTCCCCATACGCAACCAATCTGTCGGAATTTTAAAGGAGTAATGAGACTCTACAGTTCTGGCATACACTATTCCGGCTTTTCTTAAAATTTCAACCACATCATCATTATAAGTACCGTAAGGGTAAGCGTGACCGCGGACAATCTTACCGAAAAGCTTTTCAAGCGCTTGCCTGTCCTTGATTATTTCTATCATACACTGTGCCGTAGGCTGTTTATCAAGCCAAGGATGAGTAAAGCTGTGAGTAGCAACCTCACAAAGAGGATGATTATAAAGAGCCTTAACCTCACTTTCAGACAAACGGAAATGTATTTGTCCCTCCGGTCTTACACTTCCCTCAGGAGAAAAAGACCCTGCGTTTATATTAAAAGTAGATTTTACATTGTATTTTTCTAAAAGCTTAATAAACTGCCTATCGGTATCAACACCGTCATCATAGCTTAAGGTTAAAGCCTTTTCTTTACCGTCAGGGAAAAGTAAACTCGTCTTCATAATATCCGCTCCTTAAAATTTTCTACATTATAGCATAAAATTATAAATTGTTCAATAACAAAATGTCACCAAAATATATTATTATTTAATATCTACCCCACCGAAAATACAGCTTGCTTTAACAAAAACTGTTGCGGCGTTTGCAACCGAAGACTCCGGCTTTTTATTTGTGATACCGCCGAAAACACAGTCGGACACGATTTTCACATTAACATCCATCGGAAGAAGTATGTCTGCTCCCCCGAAAACACAGGTTGCCTCGATTACCGCATCCTCAGTTATTATTGCGTTTCTTAAATCGCATTTTATTCCGCCGAATATGCTTGTAAATTTAACCCCTGTAAAAACCTCGCCGTCAAACCTTAAATTCTGTCCTGAAAAAAGAGCGGTGTATTCTTTGTTTTCGTCCTTTCGCTGAGCGTTTATTTTTGCTATCGCCGAGGTTGTTTTTTTATCAAAAAAATCCTTGAAGATAAGTCTTATACCTACAACAACGATAACAAATGGCAGTATCAGCTTCCAAATCAGCTTAAAGCTTAAAATATCCTGACAGGCAAGCAACAGCAAAATACCTATTCCAAATCCTATAGCACTTGCTGTTTTATCCTTGCCTGATATTAAATCTATACCGAATGGAACTATTAAAAACAGAGTCCACCAGCCGTCAAAAAAAATATCAAACGGCAATACTCCAAGCACCTTCATCGCGAGTAAAACTCCTACTGCAACAAGTGCTATACCCCATAAAACATTGTTGAACTTTTTCATTATAATCACTCCATAGCCTTGATTATAAGCTATAGCGAAAAATTTTTCAACAAAAAATTTTCACAAATAAATTAAATACAAAGCAAACTGTTAAGCCGCAGGCGGTTGGTAAAGCGGCGGCTAAAAAGGTCCATTTAAGGCTGCCCGTTTCTTTTTTTACCGTCATAAGCGTTGTCGAGCACGGCCAGTGCATAAGAGAAAATAAAATTACGCTGACAGCAGTTGCCGTATCCCAACCGTTAGCGGTAAGCAGAGCCTGCATCTCAGTTAAGCTGCCCATTTCAGTAAGAGCTCCTGAGGACATATATGCCATTATAATTATAGGTACAACTATTTCATTGGCAGGAAATCCGAGAATAAAAGCGATAAGGATAACACCGTCCAGCCCAAAAAGTTGAGCGAACGGGTCAAAAAAATCAGCGCACGCTTTAAGAAGACTTACATCTCCTACCTGAACATTGGCAAACAGCCAGATTACAAGTCCTGCCGGAGCCGCTACTGATACCGCTCTGCCGAGAACAAATAACGTACGGTCAAAAATCGAGCGGACTATAACCTTGCCTATCTGCGGTCTTCTGTAGGAGGGAAGCTCCAAAGTAAATGATGAGGGCACACCCTTGAGCAGAGTTCGGGAAAGCAGCTTTGTTACGGCAAAGGTCATAAAAATTCCAAAAAGGATAACCGCTGTTAAAAGCAGTGCCGAAGCAGCCGATGCCGCAATGCCTGAGGCAGATATAAAGAAAATACTTATCAGGGTTATTATAGTGGGAAATCTGCCGTTGCAGGGGACGAAATTATTTGTAAGTATAGCCAGCAGCCGCACTCTGGGAGAATCAATTATTCTGCATCCGACAACTCCTGCAGCATTACAGCCAAAACCCATACACATTGCGAGAGCCTGTTTTCCGCAAGCATTGCATTTTTTAAAGGGCTTATCAAGGTTATATGCAATTCTCGGAAGATATCCCGAATCTTCAAGTAATGTGAAGAGAGGGAAAAATATTGCCATAGGCGGAAGCATTACGGCAACCACCCATGCCAGCACCCTGTAAACTCCCTCAACCAAGGCTCCCCTAAGCCATTCAGGTGCGCCTAAGTATATAAACAAACCTCTTAGCTTATCCTCAGCAGAAAAAAGAAAATTTGAGAGCAGTTCAGACGGATAATTCGCCCCTACAATGGTTATCCAAAAAACAATTGCTAAAAAAATTAACATTATAGGATATCCGAAGACCTTGCTTGTCAGAATTTTATCCATTCGACGGTCGAACAGACTGTAGCCCTTTTTCTTTTCTTCCACAACCTCCCCTGCTATTTTTTCAGCGGCTTTTACAATTGAAGAAACTACCCTGTCTTCAAAAGAACTGTGGAAATTATTATCCTTTAATATTTTATTTGCAAGATACACAGAGGACTGAACATTAGCCGCAGACATTATGTCATAGCCCAAATAATTATTTATTTCTTTAATAATACCTTTATCATTTTCAATAATTTTTAGCGCCAGCCACCTTGAATTGAGTCTTTTTAAGCTGCAATTATCTAAAGCAGGTTTAATAAGAGCAATTGCCTGTTCTGTTGCGGAATCATATTTAACCTCATACTTATTGTTTTGCTTTTCTGCAATATCCAGAGTATCAAGCAGAGAGCAAACACTTTTCTTACTTCTCCCAACAGCGCCTACTACCGGCACTCCGAGAATTTCAGAAAGCCTTGTTAAATCAGGTGTTATACCCTTTTTTCTTGCCTCGTCCATAAGATTAACGCATACTATAACATTTTCGGCAATCTCCATCGTTTGTAAAACAAGATTAAGATTTCTCTCTAAGCGTGTGGCATCGCATACAACCATAACGGCATCAGCCTCTCCGAAGCATATAAAGTTTCGGGCAACCTCCTCTTCGGCAGAGTGTGCCATTAAGGAATAAGTACCGGGGATATCAACTAAGATGTATGAATTTTTTTTAGATTTGCAAAATCCAAAGGCATTTGCTACAGTCTTCCCAGGCCAGTTACCGGTATGCTGTTTCATACCTGTAAGACTGTTAAAAATCGTACTTTTGCCTACATTCGGGTTTCCCGCAAGAGCTATCACCTTATCCTCCGGAGAGCGTTTAGCGATATTAAGTCCGCCGTCAATCGCGCCCCTACCAACAGAAGTGTTCGTTAAACCCATAATCTCGCCTCTCTTTTAAAAAGTAATCTCAATATCTCTGCAATCCTCACTTCTGATTGCAATAACCGCACCTCTTATAAGAAAAGCAGAGGGGTCTCCGGAAGGACTTTTGCCCAGACATTCGACCCTTGTTCCCTCCACAAGACCGATATCAAGCAATCTTCTGCGCATACTGCCTACAGAATTCAATTTTACTACAACAGCCGTTTGCCCCGGCTTTAATATATCTAAGGTTTGCATTTTACCATCTCATTTGTATAGTTTCTTCTATGATATACTATTCAAACAGAAATTCTGTTGTTACCCTAAACAATATTTTAGACACAAAAAAACACAGCCCTTTCGGGCTGTGTTAAAAATTTTATTCTGCTTCCATTATACGGCGGAAGTCCTCGCCGGAAATTTTTTCGTTTTCAAAAAGCTCCTTTGCAACCTGATGAAGCTTAGGCATAGCACCCTGCAAAAGCTCGAGAGCCTTTCTATACTGCTGCATAACAATGCCTTCAATTTCCTCATCGATAACAGCGGCAGTTTTTTCAGAGTAGTTAGGCGTTGAAGAGAAATCTCTGCCTAAGAACACCTCGTTGTTATCGTTGCCGTAGGTTACAAGACCCAACTTATCGCTCATACCGAAACGTGTAACCATTTGTCTTGCAAGGTCGGTTGCACGCTGGATATCATTTGAAGCACCTGTGCATACATCGTCCTGCGTAAGCTGTTCGGCGGCTCTGCCTCCGAGCAGAGAGCAAATCTGCTCTAACATCTGGTTTTTAGAGGTGTGACCCTTTTCATCAGTAGGAAGATACATTGTATATCCTGCCGCCATACCGCGACGGATAATGGAAATCTGATGAACGGGGTCCTGAGTTGGTAAGAAGTAAGAAACAACAGCGTGACCTGCCTCATGATAGGAGGTAACCATTTTATCCTTATCCCTTACAATATGGGATTTCTTTTCAGCTCCCATAACAACCTTAATTGTAGCCTCCTCTATTTCCTCCTGAGTTATAGCCTTTTTCTTATGGCGAACTGCCAATAAAGCAGACTCATTAAGAAGATTTTCAAGGTCGGCTCCGGTAAAGCCGGAGGTTGATTTAGCAATGGTTTTAAGGTTAACATCGGGGCCTAACGGCTTACCGCGTGAGTGAACCTTAAGAATTTCCTCTCTGCCCTTAACATCAGGGTAATTTACTGTTATCTGACGGTCAAATCTGCCGGGACGCAGCAGCGCGCGGTCGAGTATATCGGGGCGGTTTGTTGCCGCCATAACGATAACTCCCTCGTTTATGCCGAAGCCGTCCATCTCAACAAGAAGCTGGTTTAAGGTCTGCTCTCGTTCATCATGACCTCCGCCTAAGCCCGCTCCGCGCTGACGGCCTACAGCGTCAATCTCGTCAATAAAAATAATAGCCGGAGCTTCTTTTTTAGCCTCACCGAAAAGGTCACGCACACGGGAAGCGCCCACGCCAACGAACATCTCAACGAAATCAGAACCCGAAATTGAGAAGAAAGGAACTCCTGCCTCGCCTGCAACAGCACGGGCAAGCAAGGTCTTACCTGTTCCCGGAGGACCTACAAGCAAAACACCCTTCGGTATTCTTGCGCCTAAATCGTTAAACTTCTTAGGGTCTTTAAGGAAATCGACTATCTCAGCCATTTCTTCCTTTTCCTCATCTGCGCCTGCAACATCGGCAAAGGTTGTTTTCTTACGGTTATCATTTTTCTTAACCTTAGCCTTGCCGAAGCCCATAGTTTTATCGGCACCCATTCCCGCGCTCATCTTCTTCATCATAAATATCCAGAAGAAAATCATAACTGCAAGAATTATTAAAGTAGGTAGAAGGCTTATAAGCCAGGATGCCTGACCCCCGCTTTTATAATCGTATTTAATTTGCTTTGAACCTTCGTTTTCCTCATTGATTTTCATAACCGCTTCATTTACGTCATTATAGAAAATCGAGGCATCTGCCACAGTGTAGCGATAGGTCTTATTATCGGCTCGTTTTGTGTAAATAAGCTCTCCGCTGTAAAGATTCAGCTCATACTCTGAAATCTCGTTATTTTTAACCATTTCAACGATTTCATAGTATTTGGTTTGACTTGTACTCTTTGAAAGATAGGAAACCGACATTATTGAAATTATAAGAACAATCGGTATACCTATAAAAAGAAGTACATTCTTAAGGTTTTTATTCAACTAAATTCTCCTCTCTTATTTGTCGGAATATACGCTTTCGTCAAGAACTCCCACAAAGGGCAGATTTCTGTATTTCTCATCGTAATCAAGTCCGTACCCTACAACAAACTCATCAGGTACCTCCTTGCCGACATAATCAGCCTTTATATCAGCCCTTCTGTTAGCAGGCTTATCAAGAAAAGCACACACCTTGATGCTTGCGGCATTACGGTCAAAAAGTAAATTTTTAAGATATGCCAAAGTAACACCGGAATCCAAAATATCCTCAACAAGTAGGATATCCATACCGTCGGGATTTATATCAAGGTCTTTTTTAAACTTTACAACACCGGTTGTTTTTGTGCCACTGTAGGAGGAAACCGCCATAAAATCAATCTGGCAGTCACATGTTATATTACGCATAATATCCGCCATAAATACAACAGCGCCCTTTAAAACGCTTACAAGTAACAGCTTTTTATCCTTATAATCCTCGGATATTTGTTTTCCTAAACGAGCACATATCTCCTTTATTTCTTCTTCCGAAACAAGAACCTTTGCTATATCCTTTTCAATATTCATTCTATATTCCCCTTAACGCTGATTTTAATAATCCTTTTTGTTTTATCTGTTACAGCGCACCTTGCGGCAACGCCTATTCCGTAAATCCAGATAACGCCGCTATCATCCGCCAAAACAGGCCAGAATTCCCTTTGTTCAACCGGAATTTTATATTCGTTATAGAGCTTTTTCAGGGTTTTCGTCTCCCTTTTTCCGCAAATACGAATATTATCTCCGGGTAATCTTGTCCGAAATACTGATTTTCCCATTATTTTATCACAGTCTAACGAACTTTTTAATAACAAATTATGAATTTTTTTATCCTCTTTAATTATTTCAACTGTGAAAGGGTTTTCTGTCAATCTCTCATTAGCTTTTTTAACAGTTAACCTGCCGTTTTTTGACTCTGCCTGCAGGTTTTCGGGCAAGCTTTGTCTTCCGCCTTTTAAGGCACAAGCATAAAGTCTTTCAATATGAAAACTATCGAGACTGCTTTGCGTTAAAAAGGAGGATACAAATTTCTTTAGTACTCTTTTTGCAACCGCAGGCGGAAGGCTTGACAGGCCGTCGGCTTTAAGACTGCCCGTTTCGGTATTTTCCGAAAGATACTTTTCCGCCGCCGATTTTAAGACCGCATTATCCTCTCTTAAAGCGTTGCAAGCCCTTACAGCCGAAATCTCCGCCTCAGGGTTAATTTCCTTTAAAACCGGTATAACGCTGTGGCGAATTTTATTTCTTGTATAATCATCCGAATTATTCGTGCTGTCAGTTACATAATCGAGCTTATTTTCTCTGCAATAATTTTCAATATCCTGCCTTGTGCAGAAAATAAGCGGACGGATAAATTTATCCCTTTTAGGAGGTATTCCGCAAAGCCCCTCCGCACCGCTTCCTCTGGTAAGGTTAAAAATAACCGTTTCAAGATTATCGCTGGCGGTATGCGCGGTAGCAACTGCACCACCCTTAGAAACCTCATCAAAAAAAGCGTACCTAAGCCGCCTTGCGGCAAGCTCTGTGCTTATTTTGTTTTCCTTTGCAAAAAGCGGAACATCTTCTCTTTTAACAGTTATTTCAACACCCAGCTTGCGGCAAAGCTCTACAGCAAACTGCTCGTCCCTGTCAGCCTCCGCCCCTCTTATAAGGTGATTAAAATGAGCGGCATAAACTTCAATTCCGAGCGTATTTTTAAGCTCGCACAAGCAAGAAAGCAGTGCAACTGAATCCGCTCCCCCCGACAGGGCTACGGTAACTCTTTCTACACCGTCTAAAAGAGAGAATTTCTCTATTGCCTTTAAAACCTTTTCTTTCATTATCTGAACACATCCACAGAGGTAAAGCGGGTGAACTGACCGTCCCAATGCATATCAATAGTACCGATTTCACCGTGACGGTTTTTCGCCACAATACATTTAGCCTTATTAGGGTCTCCTCTGTCCTCGTCCTCGCTCTTTTCGTTATCGTAATAGGTTTCTCTGTAAAGGAAAAGAACTATATCCGCATCCTGCTCAATAGAGCCTGATTCTCTAAGATCTGAAAGCGCAGGAATATGGGATTTACCCTTTGCCTCGGTGGCACGGGAAAGCTGAGCGCAGGTTATAACCGGAACCTTAAGCTCCTTAGCCATAATTTTGAGATTTCTTGTTATCTCCTGAACCTCCAAAGCACGGTTTTCAATAGGTCTTGAGGATTTCATAAGACCTAAATAATCGATAACAACAAGGTCAACCTTTTTCATTCTGCGAAGCTTCGCCTTCATTTCGGGAACGGTAATGGTAGAGGTTTCATCAAAATAGATTTCCGCCTTTGAAAGATTATCTCCCGCCTGAGCAAGCCTTGTCCATTCATCGGTATCAAGCTCGCCTGTACGCAGCTTTTCGCTTTTTATTCCGGCTTCGCTCGAAAGCATACGCTGAGCCAACTGGTCGCGCGTCATTTCAAGAGAGAAGAAGCAGACCGTTTTGCCTGCATTAACCGCAACATTTCTTGCTATATTAAGCGCAAACGAGGTTTTACCCATACCTGGACGGGCTCCAAGAATAATAAGGTCAGATTTATTAAGACCCGTAATCATCTTATCAAGCGCACCTATGCCGCAGGGTATACCGATATAGTCCTCCCTCGTTTCGGGGTCGGACATTTTTAAAAGGCGGTCATAGGTCTCGGCTTCAATAACACTTTTAATATGAGTAAGACCCGAAATCTCCCTGCCCTCGCGTATTTCATAAATTCGCTGTTCAGCCGAATCGAGCAGCTTGCCCGAATCAAGAAGATTTTCATTAATATCCTTAATAATATCCTGAGCCGCTCCCATTAAGGCTCGAGCATAATACCGCTCCCTTATAATGGCAACGTATGTAAGAACATTTGCGGAGGAGGGCACTGACTGAACAAGCTGAGTTAAATAAGCCTTTCCGCCTGATTCATCATATTCTCCGCTCTTTTTGAGCTTTTCGAGCAGCGAAACCAAATCTATCGGCTGGTTAAGCTCGAACATCGAAGAAAGAATACTGTAGATGGTGCGGTGCTGAGGAATATAAAAATATTCTATTTTCATCTGAGGTGCTATATCGTTATAGCTCTTAGGGTCGATTATAACCGAGCCTAAAACCGCCTGCTCGGCTTCAACCGAGTAAGGCAGTCTTCCGCCCTCAAAATCGAAAACTAACTTTTCATCACTCATTTTTTTGCTCCGTTGTTTTAAATTACTCTGTTACTTTTACAGTTACCTTTGCTGTAATTCCGGTATAGAGTTTTATATCTGCGGTGTATTCACCGAAGTTTTTGATATCCGCAACGCTCATTTTCTTGCGGTCAATCTCAATGCCGAGGCTGTTTTTTATTTCAGCCGCAATTTCCTTAGAGGTTACAGAGCCGAAAAGTCTTCCGCCCTGACCTGCCTTTGCCTTTATTTCAACCGACTTACCGTTAAGAAGAGCGGCAGTTGCTTTGGCGGCGTCAATCTCCTCCTGCTTGTGGTGAGCCTTTGCCTCCTCTCGGCTTTTTAATTCCGAAAGAGCGGCTTTGTCTGCCTCAACAGCTAAATTCTTCGGGAAAAGGAAGTTTCTGGCGTATCCGTCCGATACATTGCAAAGCTCTCCTTTTTTTCCGTGACCTTTAACATCTGCTAATAATACTACTTTCATAACTATTCTCCTATACTTCCATAATAATCGGTAATACCATAGGACTGCGGCGTGTTCTTGAGTAGAGGAAGCGTGAAACTCCGTCCTTCATTTTGGTCTTAATGGTAGTCCAATCTCTTACATTACCTATATAACATCGCTCTAAAACATCGCTTACAAGCTCTGTTATCTCATTCATAAGGGTTTCTGATTCCTTAACATAAACAAAGCCTCTCGATACAACATCAGGACCCGATACAACCTCTCTGGTAACCGAATCAATGGATACAGCGATTACTATTATACCGTCGTTGGATAAATTCTTTCTGTCCCTTAAAACAATGCTGCCTACGTCCCCTACGCCGAGTCCGTCAACCAGAACTCTGCCAGCAGTAACACTTTCGGCGGTTTTAACGCTTTTATTTGTAAGCTCTATAACCTCACCGTTATTAGCTATGATTATATTATCCTCAGGTATGCCCATTTGAGAACCTAACTGCGCGTGCTTCATAAGATGTTTCTGCTCGCCGTGAACAGGAATGAAATACTTGGGCTTAACGATACTAAGCATCAGCTTAAGCTCTTCTTGACAGGCGTGTCCCGAAACGTGAACATCATACATACGCTCGTAAACAACATTTGCGCCTCGCTTCATAAGTTCGTTTACAACCTTACCTACCAGCTTTTCATTGCCGGGAATAGGCGTTGCTGAAATAATTATCATATCACCCGGCATAATTTCCACCTGCCGATGCTCAGAAAAAGCCATTCTGTGCAATGCGGAAAGCGGCTCGCCCTGAGAACCGGTAGTAACAACAACAAGCTGTTCGGGAGCATAGTTCTTTATCATTTCGATATCAATTAAAACACCGTCCGGAATGTCCAGATAGCCTAACTGTGCGGCAACAGTTACAACATTTATCATACTTCTGCCCGAAACCGCCACCTTACGGTTACAATGTACCGCCTCATCAATTATCTGCTGAATACGGTGAATATTAGAAGAAAAGGTTGCAACTATTATCCTGTGGTTTTCAGCCTTTTTGAAAAGATTTGAGAACGAGCCTCCCACAAGTCTTTCAGAGGAGGTATATCCGGGGCGCTCAGCATTAGTAGAATCCGAAAGGAGCGCTAAAACACCCTTTTGACCCAATTGCGCAAACTTTCCTATATCAATAACATAATCGTCAATGGGAGTAGTATCAATCTTAAAGTCGCCTGTATGGACAACCGTTCCGGCTCCGCAGGAAATTGCAAAGCCTACCGCATCAGGTATAGAGTGGTTAACATGGATAAATTCAACGCTGAATTTTCCAAGCTGAACCTTTTGACCGGGAGCAACAACATTTAAATTAGCATCGGATAAAAGCCTATGCTCCTTTAATTTCCCCTCGATAAGCCCAACTGTAAGTCTGGTTGCATAAATCGGAAGATTGAAGTTTTTAAGCAGGTACGGAATCGCACCGATATGATCCTCATGTCCGTGAGTAACAACAAGTCCCTTTATCTTGTCCCTGTTTTCAAGAACATAGGTAAAATCGGGAATAACTATATCAATTCCGGGGGTTTCCTCATCAGGGAAAGACATTCCGCAGTCAACAAGGAACATATCCCCGTCATACTCATACATTGTTATATTCTTGCCTATTTCTCCAAGACCGCCTAACGGTATAATCTTCAACGGCTTTTTAGGCACCGATGTATTTTTCTTTCTTCCGGCGGCAGGCTTTGAATACTTTCTTGTACTTTGATTACCTTTATTTGTCTTACGGCTCTGGTTATCCGCCTTTGTAGTTTTCTTTGCAGATGCTGTCTTAGGGCTTTGAGTATTCTGCTTTACATTTCGTGTGTTTTTATTACTTCTTTGTTTTTTCTGATCTTTTGTCCGGGAATTTTCGATCATTAAATATTTTTCTCCTTTTTTTGTTTTTATTATGTATAATACCGCACCGCACGCTCGGCACAGTAAAAATAATCATTATAACGATAATAACCCACATTAATACATATATATAGTCTATTTTACATTTATATTATACTAATTGTCAAGCAATTTATATAATTGTAAAACATTTTATATAAATTATTGTCTTTAACGGAAAAAATATGCTTTTATTATTGATTTTTCCGAATTAAAATATATAATTATTGTACGAGGTGTTTGTTTTGAGAAAATTTTTATGTGCGGTTTTAAGCTTGGCGGTTTGTTTTTCGCTGTCAGCTTGTAAATCTAATCCGGAAACCGAGCAAACAAGCTCTTTAGAAAGTGTTATAACGGTCGCAGAAACAGTATCTTCTGAAGCTGAGGCTGTACCCGAACCGGAGCCTGAGGCCGTGCCGAATTTCACTGTAAAGCTATCCTTTGTCGGAGATATGATTCTTGCCTGTCAGCAGGATAATACTACCGCCGGAAGCTTTAACGAATATGCAAACAAATATCCGTCAAGCTATTTTCTTGAAAAGGTAAAGCATATTTTTGAAGATGATGATTTTACAATTGCTAACCTTGAAAATGTTTTAACCGACCGTCCGCTTACGGAAATATACAAGGACTACTCCCCTGCCTTCTGGTTTAAATCCAAGACATCCAATATTGATATTTTAAGCAGTGCAAGTGTTGAGGGTGTAACGCTTAATAACAATCATATTAACGACTACAGTGCCGAGGGTGTAAGCGATACTATAGCCGCGGTTACGAATTCAGGAATAGATTACGGCACTGCCGAAAAAATTATGTATTTCGAAAAAAGCGGCTTTAAGATAGCCGTTGTATGTGTAGGCCTTTGGAGCACTTGGAGTGTTACTCCGGCACTTGCAAAGCTCGAAGAAGCAAAAATGCAGTCGGATTATCAGGTAATGCTTTTCCACGGAGGAACAGAAAAGCTCCACAGCCCCGAAGATTGGAAGATAAACGCGGCACATACTTTTGTTGATAACGGCGCTGATTTGGTTGTAGGCGGTCATCCTCATGTTCTACAGCCGAGAGAAATTTATAACGGAGTTGAAATAGTTTATTCTATCGGAAACTTCTGCTACGGCGGTGCAAGACACCCTGAAAACAGAACGGTTATTTATCAAATGGAGCTTACCGTTGGAGAAAACAATCAGCTTAAAGCAAGCAGTTCAAATATTATTCCCTGCTATGTATATACAGGAAGCGTAAACAATTATCAGCCGGCTGTTGTAGAAGAAGCCAATGTTAAACAAAAAATCCTTGATTTTATGGACGGTAAATGCGATTCTCCTATTTAAACCGTTCTTACCCTAAAGTAAATAAACTGAAAACGACAAGTTTCTGTTGAAACCTGTCGTTTTCTGGTGCGGGTGACAGGACTTGAACCTGCACGCTGTTGCGCTAGCTCCTAAGGCTAGTGCGTCTGCCAATTCCGCCACACCCGCATATTTAGTTTTTTAATAAGGCAGCCGCACTCCGTGCCTGACTCTTGCGGTGCCCAAAATCTTCTTAACGCTCATACCGCTAAAGATTTTGACCGCTGCGCCTTTTTGCCTCTCGCTGTTTCATCCTTTGGGATGCGCTCGGGCAAAAACTGCCAATTCCGCCACACCCGCATATTTAGTTTTTTAATAAGGCAACCGCATATATTAAATTTACAGCAATGCTTATTTTACTTTAAATAACGCAAAATGTCAAGATAAATTATTATTTTGCGTAGCAAAACAATAATTTACAATTCTAATTAAAAAGGAAAAACTATGGATACTTTACTCAGAACTCAAAAAATACAAGCCTTTCTTCCAGAAAAAACAGCGGCGATAATTACCGGCGGCTCTAACCGTTTTTATCTTACGGGCTTTAACTCCTCAGCCGGAACGGTGTTTATCACAAAGGATAAAGCATATTTCTTAATAGATTTCAGATATTTTGAAAAGGCAAAGCAAACGGTTAAAAGCTGTGAAACAGTTTTGCTCAATAACTTAAGCGAACAGTTAAATTCTCTTTGCAAAAAGCATAATATATCTGAAATTTTTATTGAAACCGAGAATGTAAGCATAAGCGAGTATAACAGATATAAAGAAATACTGCCCTGCGAAATATCTCAGGAAGATTCGTTAAATAAATTTATTCTTAATATGAGAAGCATAAAAACAAAAAGCGAGCTTGAAAGCATAAAAGCCGCACAAACTCTCACTGAGCAGACCTTCGATTATATTCTCCCCCGTATTGAAACAGGCAGAAGTGAGATAGAAATAATGCTCGAAATGGAATTTTTTATGCGAAAGCTCGGCAGTGAGGGTGTAGCATTCGACTTTATCGTAGTTTCGGGCAAAAACTCCTCCCTGCCACACGGTGTTCCAACCGATAAAAAAATTGAAAAAGGTGATTTTGTTACAATGGATTTCGGTGCGGTTGTAAACGGATACCGCTCTGATATGACAAGAACGGTTGCAGTTGGTTACGTTACCGATAAGCAAAGACAGGTATACAACACCGTTTTAAAAGCACAGCTTGCAGCACTCAAGGAGATCAAATCGGGAAAATTATGCTGCGATATTGACAAAATATCACGAGATATTATTTACTCCGCCGGATTTGAAGGCTGCTTCGGTCATAGCTTGGGTCATAGCGTTGGAATTAATATCCATGAAAGTCCCGCGCTCTCGCCTAAATGTAATACGGTTTTAGAAACCGGAACTGTTATGACGGTTGAACCTGGGATTTACATTGAAAACGAATTCGGTGTAAGGATAGAGGATATGGTTTATGTAACCGACAAAGGATGCGATAACCTTACAAGCTCAAGAAAAGACTTGATAATTTTATAAGTATAAAATAATTGCCGCCTTAAAAAGGCGGCAATTATTATTGGAAATTTGTGTTGCAAAAGTAGTTTTATATTACGCTTTTAACAGTCTTATATAGTGATTTGCCTCTCGCAGTACATGGTCCGCAAGCAACGGCAAAATCACAGAGCGTATCTTGCATTGCTCTATACCCTGAACACCCGCCGTTTTGAAATCTCTGAGCTTTATAGTTTCCTCTAAAGAGTTAGCAGTAAGGGTTTGATTATGCGCTCGGTTGCAGGTTTTTAAAAGCTCCGCATATTCTTTGGCAAATGTGTCCGCAGAATTTATAAGCTCGGTCTCACACGGGTCTAAAAGACCTCGGATAAATAAAGCGTGCTCCATCATAATTTGATTCCAGAAGCATTCGATATCACGCATAGAACTGTCTGTAAGGCAACCGTCTCTTTCCAACATTTGAGCATATTCGCGATAGAGCTTTGCTTCTCTGATAATATGTTCTATAAGCAAGGGATAGTTCATAGTGAACATTTCACAGCACAAAACATTCCTTAGTATTTGCTCTTTAAATGCAATCAACCCATTAAGCAGCTCTATCGCCCTGCGGTTAAGCTGCCTTACTCGTGAACACATTCCTCTGCCGATATCACCCTGACAACAATCGCTGATTAAACGCTGCTGTCTGCGCGTTATATCCTTATTGATTGAAATTCCGGTAAAGGCCTCGGTCTGTCTCTCAGCAAGAGCTGTGAAGTCTGTTATTATTTCTCCCGAACACAATACCTCCTTGCTAATAATTCCGTCACTGAGTGCCACCGCCCTGCTAAGAAGCTTTTCAAATTCCTTTTTAAAAAACTCCGCTCTGTTTGAAAAAGGGATGTTAGCAGGTGTAAAACCAGCCCTTAAAAAGAGAGAATGCTCTTTCATTATCCGCCCGAAAAACAGATGCAGCTCCAAAGATTTTACTATATAATTTTCGTTACACATATTACCCTCCGTTATACTAACAATAGAATGTAAAAAATCCTAAAATACAAGCATCAGTACAGTATATGTGCAAAGCGAATATTTGTGTTTTAGTGAGAAACAATATCTCCCTAATTGTTCGATTCCCATCAGCATAAACAAAAGAAAAAGACCGCATTTAAGCGGTCTTAATTTTGGAGCGGGTGATGGGAATCGAACCCACACGACCAGCTTGGAAGGCTGGGATTCTACCATTGAACTACACCCGCATTTCAAACGGCAGAAATTATAATATCACAAAATCCGCCGTTAGTCAATAGTTTTTTTAAATAGTTTTAAAATTTATTTTTAATTCGCTATCCTTATAGGCAATATCAATGCTTTTAACCCTGCCTTCACCGTTAGAAATAACGATATCAACAATTTTATCCTCGATTTCCTTGCGAATTGTACGTCGCAGCTCTCTGGCACCTCTTTTTCCGCCCTCTGATTTTTCAGCCAGATACTCGCAGGTTGCCCTATCGTAAGAAATATTAATAAATTTCTCCTTAAGAGCCTCTTTTAATTCATCCAGCATTAAAGCCGCGATATCGCAAAGAGATTCCTTTGAAAGCGGTGAGAAAACAACTATTTCATCAACTCGGGATATGAACTCAGGTCTTAAGAATTCCTCCAAAGCCTTCATTGCCTTTTCCTTAGAAGCCTGTTCGGCGGTTTTGGCAAAGCCTAAAAGATTTTCCGATATATTGCTTCCGGCATTTGAGGTCATAACAATTATAGTGTTTTCAAAGTTAACTGTTCTGCCCTGAGCATCGGTAATTCTTCCGTCGTCAAGAATCTGTAGCAGTATATTAAGCACATCAGGATGCGCCTTTTCAATTTCATCAAAAAGAACTACAGAATAGGGCTTTCTGCGAACCTTTTCCGTAAGCTGACCTGCCTCGTCATAACCGACATATCCCGGAGGCGCTCCGATAAGACGGGATACTGAATGCTTTTCCATAAACTCTGACATATCAAGCCTTATCATAGTTTCGGGTGTATCAAAAAGCTGTTCGGAAAGCACCTTAACAAGCTGCGTTTTACCAACTCCTGTAGGACCCACGAAAATAAAGGAAGCAGGACGGTGCAACGGACTTGTATGAACGCGTGAGCGTCTTACTGCCGCGGAAACAAGCCTTGTTGCCTCTTTCTGACCGATTATCTTTTTATTAAGCTCTTCTTCAAGCTCGGACAGCTTTTTCAAATCACTTTCCTGAACCTTTGATGCAGGGATACCTGTCCAAAGCTCTATAACCTTTGCAAGATCTGCCTCGGTAACCGTGTTATCAGCAGCAGGGCCGCAAAGCTCGGCTGCTTTATTCTTATACTTTTCAAGCTCGCTCTTTACCATTGCCTGCTGCTCATAGTCAGGGTTTTCAACCTCCGCTTCGAGCTCCTCTAATCTTACCGAATACTCAGCAACCTTTTTGTTGGCAAGGTATAGCTCATCAATAGCGCTGTTTGCAAGGCTTGCACAAGCGCACGCCTCATCCAAAAGGTCAATAGCCTTGTCGGGCAGATAGCGGTCTGTTACATATCTTTCCGAAAGAATAACTGTTTTGTTAACTATCTCCTCGGGAATAACCACATTATGATAGCCCTCATAATAGCTCTTAACACCCATAAGAACCTGCTGAGCCTCAGTTAGCGACGGCTCCTCTATAGTTACAGGCTGGAAACGGCGTTCAAGAGCCGCATCCTTTTCTATATACTTTCTGTATTCCTTAAAGGTGGTGGCACCGATAACCTGAATTTCACCGCGGGACAGCGCGGGCTTTAATATATTAGCCTCGTTCATAGAGCCCTCGGCGGAGTCTCCCGCACCTACAAGGTTATGAATTTCATCAATAAAGAGAATTATATTCCCTGCGCTCTTGACTTCTTCAACAAGTCCCTTTACCCTGCTTTCAAACTGACCTCTGAACTGAGTTCCTGCAACAAGACCTGTAAGGTCAAGCAGGTAAATTTCCTTATCAAGCAGTCTTGCAGGGGCATTTCCTGTTGCAATTTTTATCGCAAGACCCTCTGCTATAGCGGTTTTACCGACACCCGGCTCTCCTATAAGGCAGGGGTTGTTCTTAGTTCTGCGTGATAAAATCTGAATAGTACGGTAAAGCTCACGCTCTCTGCCTATAATAGCATCAAGCTGACCGTTCCTCGCACGCTCGGTAAGGTTAGTGCAGTACTGCTCCATAAAACGCTTGCGTTTTTTCTTTTCCTTACCTGCTTTCTCATTTTTGCCGGACTCTTTTTCGTCCGTCTTCTTCTCTCCGCCCATATTTCCAAAAATTTTATTCATAAAGGGAAATGCCGGAGCGGTTCCGAGACCGAAGGTATCGTCATTGAGAGCCTCGTCATCAATATCGCCGTCCAAAGACATAATATCCATAAACTGCTCGCTCATCTGCTCGATATCCTCATCGGATATATTCATTTTTTTGAGCATATTGTCAATCGGCTTAATTCCAAGCTCCTTGGCGCATACAAGGCAAAGTCCGTTAGGCTCTGCATTAGGATTGGCAGCGTCCGAAATAAATACAACTGCAGGACGCTTTTTGCATTTAGAACAAAGTTTCATTTACTGATTAATATCTCCTTAGGATTTATTTAAAGGGTGAAAAGGCGGTTAACGCTTTAAATATAACCGTTTTTTCTATGTTTTCGGGAGTGAATATTAAAAATCCGTTATCTGTTAAGGAAACGATTAGCGAAACCGCCATACAAAACGCAAACGCAACCGCAATTCCTTTCAAAATTCCCAACATTCCGCCCAATGTACTGTTAAGCTTTCCAACAATGCTGAAAGAAAACAGCTTGTTTAAGAATTTTGCAAGAATTCTTACAACAAACATCAGTATTATAAGTAAAATTACAGAAAATAGCAAGCCCAAAATATTAACAAAAATAGGCTTTATAACCGTTTTTGATGCGGAAGTGACCGCAGATTCCATTCCTGTGGATATGCCTGATGTTATATTTTCTTCAAAGCTTTCCTTTGAAATGCCTATTTTATCAGCGTTGTTTTTGACAAATTCGGGCAATGCCTCCCATACATCTGCCGTCCCCTCAGCTCCGGCATTTTCCGCCGCTTCAGTTACAGAATTGACTATAGCAGGCTGAATAAATTTATCGTATGCAGAGTTTGCTAATGGACCTGATATAGCAAAGGTAAGCCAAATAGCGGCAATTAACCCTGCTATTTCAATAACTGTGCGTACAAAGCCGTGCTTTGCGGAAATTACCGCACAAATCACTACCACCGCCACAATACAAACATCAATAAGTATACTCAAAAGCTATTCCTCCAATTCAATACGCTTTATTTCGCTGTCGGTCAGAACAGCGACCTTGTTTGAGCTCAAAACAGCTATTCGTTTACCTCCAAAACCGCTATCCTTTGTGATAATAACATTTCCTGTTTTATCAATAAGCTTTATTTCATTATCACTAATACAATAAATATGACTTCCGTATGACGCAATATCACTTATAGAACCTCGAAACCCGAACTCATATTTTATTTCTCCTTTGGAAGAAAAAACACAGATTTTGTTATCGGTTCTGTCACTTGAACGGTTAAAAACCGCCACAGCCTGCGAGCCGGTATAGCGAAACATATTTATCTGATACTCGTTTTCATAAATCTTTGTTTCATATTTTCGCCATTTAACAAACTCCAATTTCTCCTCGGCTATAATCCAAAAGCCCTTGTTGCTTGTATTATCGAGAGTGTAGACCGTACAGCCCGTAAAGCTTTCTGAAAAGACAGGGGTTGCAGAGTCATACTCCAAAACATAAACATTGGATTTATACTGTCCCCCTTCAGAATTAAGGGTTGAAACAACTAATTTTTTTCCGTTCGGAGAAAGACCTACATTATTAATTAAATCGCTTGAAGAATACCATTCATAAAGCAGATTATCGTTTTTATCAAAAACGCTCACAACTCCTGCGTATTTATCAGAGGTTGTAGCAACCGCATAGGTTCCGTTTCTCGCAATACCCGCAGTAAGAATAGTTTCCTCAAAGGTTTTGGAATTTTTCTTTGATTTCAAATTATAAATATCTATTGCCGTACCGCCCTGTTCAAAAACCGCCGCTCTTGTTGCAGAGGTTTTAAGAATTGGATTTTCAAAGCCGTGAACAGCGGACAGCACCTTTTTTCCTCCGTTTGCAAAAACTTCAAGTCGGCTGTTTGTTAAGGCATAGTAATATCCGTTTTTCGAAACAGAGTTAACCGTATCGGTGCCTGAAAGAGAAGCAGGATAGCTTCCGTTTCCGATAAGGCAGGTCAAGTTTTCTACACTATCCCCTATACCTACAGGTAAGGATAACTGTAATATAACCACCGTGGCTATTATAACAGTAAGCGTGGCGGCAAGAATACGCAAGCGGCGCTTTTGTTCGAGCTTTCTGCCCTTAACAACCTTAAAGCTGCTCTTTTCTTCTTCAGTCTTCCTTTTAGAGATGGAAGAAGACATAGCTATATCGTCGTCTCGATGTATATTTTTTTCTCTTGTTTTCTTTATTCTTTTAGGTGCCGCCTTAAAGCGGTTTACTCGTTTTTTCTTATAAACTGCCATTTTCTTTCATCCTAATACAAAACTTTTTCTAAAAACAAGCCGTTTGGCGGAGCAGTAATTCCTGCCAGGGAACGCTCGGGCGAGGATAGATTTTCTTGCGTTTGAGAAAGTGATATGCGCCCGTCCGATACACCCACAGCTGTTCCAACGATTATCCGCACCATATTATATAAAAAACCGTCCGCCGTTATTTTTATAAGTATCTCGTCACCGCTTTTTGATACGGTACATTCCTTTACCTCTCTTACTGTATCCTGTACAGTTCTGCCGGATGAGGAAAACCCTGCAAAATCATGCTTACCTACAATTAAATCGCAAAATTTCTGCATTTTTTCTGTGTCGAGCGGTCTTTCTATCCACCACGAATATCTACAGATAAAAGGGTCACGAACAGGAGAGTTATATATTCTATATACATAGGTTTTGCCAAGAGAAGAATACCTTGCGTGAAAGCTGTCCGGCACCGGAAAGCAGTCCTTAACACTGATATCCTCGGGCAAAAGGGAATCAAGTCCCTTTTTAAAAGCAGTCTCAGGAAAAGAATCTTCACAATAAAAATGACAGCAAAATTCCAATGCGTGAACTCCTGTATCGGTACGGCTGCAGCCTGTTAAATCAGGTCTTGTACCTAATAATTTTTCAAGGGCGTTCTGAACAGTTTCCTGAACGGTTTTCCCGTTAGGCTGAACCTGCCAACCGTGGTAAGCGGTACCGTCATATGAAATTGTCAGAAGCATTTTTTTCATACGCTCACCCTGTTACAATAAAATATTAAGCAGAATAATAACCGCCCCTACTGCAAAAACCACACCGCAAGCGATATAATCCCTGAATGAGAAATGCAGTTGTTTCATACGCTGTCTGCCCTCGCCGCCGTTATAACAGCGGCATTCCATAGCCTCCGCAAGCTCATAAGAGCGCCTGATAGCTGAAATTAGTAACGGAATTAAAATTGGTATAAGTGCCTTTACTCTCTGCTTTAAATTACCGTTTTCAAGGTCTGCTCCCCTTGCCTTTTGGGCATTCATAATCTTTTCGGTTTCCTCGATAAGAGTTGGAATAAACCTTAAAGTTATTGTCATCATCATTGCAAGAATATGAACCGCCGATTTAAGACCGACATATTTCAAAGGAGAAAGCAATCTCTCTATAGCATCGGTCAAATCATTAGGAGTGGTGGTGTAGGTAAGAGCCGAGCTTATGAATATAAGAAGTATTATCCTTGTTGCCATAAAAAAGGCTCTGTATATTCCGCCCCATGTAACGGTTAATTTCCAGACTTCAAATACAATACCTGTGTTCTTATCACCGTAAAAAACATTAATAAAAGCGGTAAAAATAATTATAGGCAAAATAGCCTTAAGGTTTTTTGCGTACATTCTCAGAGGTACACCCGAAATATACATCAGCGTGAAAACGCTGAGCGCCGCAAAAACAACAGAAAAGATATTGTTTGCTAAAAATACAAACACTATCATTGCTATCAGCAAAACTATTTTTGCTCTCGGGTCGGTTTTATGAACAGGCGAATTTCCCTCGTAATACTGACCGAAGGTTATATCCTTAAGCATTTTTCTCGCCTGCCTTTTTCTTTAATACTTCCACCGCTTTTTCAACGGTAAAAACATCCTCAGGTACATCAACACCCAAATTTCGTAGCTGAGCAAAAACTCGAGTAACAATAGGTACATTGAGTCCTATTTTGCGAAGTCTGTCGCCATTTGAGAAGACTTTTTCAGTACTGTCAAACATTTCGAGCTTACCGTCATTCAAAACGAGAAGCTTATCCGCAAGCATTGCCATATCCTCCATACTGTGAGATACAACAATAACGGTCGCTCCTGTTTCCCTTCGGTAATCGTTTATTATTTTAATAACCGTTTCCCTGCCGGCAGGGTCAAGCCCTGCGGTAGGCTCATCAAAAATAATTATCTGCGGATACATAGCCATAACTCCGGCTATTGCAACCCTGCGCTTTTCTCCCCCCGATAAATCAAAGGGCGACTTGTTTAAATATTCATCCTTTACACCGATAATCCGACAAATATCACGCACTCTTTTATCAAGCTCATTGCCCGAAAGTCCCATATTTTTAGGTCCGAAAGCGATATCCGCATAAACGGTTTCCTCAAAAAGCTGGTACTCAGGATACTGAAACACAAGTCCAACCTTAGAGCGAACCTTTCGTATTTCCTTCGGGTTTTCCCAGATATCCTTATCTTCAAGCAGAATTTGACCCTCTGTAGGCTTTAACAGACCGTTAAGATGCTGAACAAGGGTCGATTTTCCTGAGCCTGTGTGTCCGATTATTCCTATTATTTCGCCTTTTTCTATATCAAGGCTTATGTTGCTTACGGCGTCATGCACAAAGGGCGAGCTGCCGCCGTAGGAATGGGTTAAATTTTTTACCTGTAATAATGCCAAATTTGTTATTCCTCCAAACAGCTTTTGATTTTTTCAGCTGTTTCCTTAATTGAAATTACATCTGTATCTATATTGAAGCCGTTTTTTTGCAGCATATATAAAAGCTCGGTAGTCTGAGGAACATCAAGACCCACATTTTTAAGCTTTTCTACCTGAGAAAAAACTTTCTTAGGCAGCGAATCGGCTATTATTTCACCGTCATTCATAACAATAACACGGTCTGCGTTTTCGGCTTCCTCCATATAGTGGGTTATGAGAACAACCGTTATCCCCTTTTCCTTATTAAGTTGGGTTACAGTTTTGATTATCTCGGCTCTGCCCTTGGGGTCAAGCATAGCTGTAGGCTCGTCCAAAACGATGCACTCAGGCTCCATTGCTATTATTCCTGCTATGGCAACCCTCTGCTTTTGTCCACCCGAAAGATGATGGGGAGAACTTTTACGGTATTCGTACATATCTACCGTTTTAAGCGCATCATCTACCCTTTTACGGATAACCTCGGAAGAAAGACCTAAATTTTCGGGACCGAAGGCAACATCCTCTTCAACTACCGAGGCAATAAGCTGATTATCGGGATTTTGAAAAACCATACCCACTCTGCGCTTTACTTCTATTTCGGTCTCCTCATCCTTAGTGTTTATACCGTCTACAAGCACATCTCCGCTTGTAGGCTTGAAAAGTCCGTTTAATAGCTTTGCAAGGGTAGATTTTCCCGAGCCGTTATGACCTAAAATCACTGTAAAGCTGCCCTTTTCAATATCAAGGCTGAAATTACGTAAAACAGCAATTTTCATTTCCTCATCGGTATATTCGTATGTTACATTCTTAACTTCAATAATTTTTTCCATTTTACTTTTTCATCCAAACGGTTGTATTTCCGCAGGGCAGACTGATTCCCTTTTCGGTGACATACAGACCTATTTCATCGGTAAATATTTCACCCTGTCTGCCGCCTGCGATATATCGCTTAACCATATAATTTAAGATAGAGGGAGATATTCCGGCGGTGTAGGTATTTAAAAAGAAGAATATCGCATTATTGGATAAAAGCTTTCCGGTTTCTTCCAAAAGCTCTCCCAACTGCTGTTCGAGCTTCCAAACCTCGCCTGTCGGTCCTCTTCCGTAGGACGGTGGGTCCATAATAATTTCATCATAGGTGTTTCCACGTATTATTTCTCTTTTAACGAATTTAAGACAATCGTCCACAAGCCAGCGGACGGGTCTGTCCGCAACACCCGAAGCGGCGGCGTTTTCCTTTGCCCACTGTGTCATCCCCTTGGAAGCATCCACATGGGTTACCCTTGCTCCTGCTTTAAGGCAGGCAACCGTAGCCGCACCCGTATAAGCAAAAAGATTTAAAACCGAAATTTCCCTGTTTTCCTTTTCAATAAGCTTACGAGCTAAAGTCCAGTTAACCGCCTGCTCAGGGAAAAGACCTGTATGCTTAAAGCCCATCGGCTTTAAGCGAAAGGTAAGCTCCTCATAGCCTATACTCCATACATCGGGAACGCTTTTAAGCTTTTCCCAATATCCTCCGCCGCTTTGAGAGCGGTGATATATTGCGTGGGCATCAAACCAACGGCTGTCCTTTCTTTTGCCTGACCAAATTATCTGCGGGTCGGGACGGATAAGGATAATGTCTCCCCACCGCTCAAGCCGCTCACCGGAATCTGCATCAATAAGCTCGTAATCCGAAAAGCCTTCGACTGTTCTCATACTTCTTTTCCTTTAATAACGCCGGCAACCTGCTTTGCAATGCGCTTTATTTCTGCAATATTGGTGCCCTCAAGCATAACTCTGATAAGCGGCTCAGTTCCCGAAGCACGGACAAGTATTCTTCCCGAATCTCCGAGAGCTTTTTCAGCCTCGGCTATAGCATTTACAATATCCTCATCGGTAGAAAGCTTGGCTTTAAGCTCGGCAGATGCCTCTACATTTATCATTGTCTGCGGCAATACAGTCATAACAGATGCAACCTCTGATGCGCTCTTTCCGGTGGTTGCCAAAATAGCGGCGAACATGGCGCCTGAAAGCTGACCGTCACCTGTGGTGGCAAAACTCTTAAATATAATATGACCCGACTGCTCTCCGCCTATTACATAGTTATTCTTCAGCATTTCTTCAAGAACATATCTGTCACCCACCTTGGTTTCTTTAACATTTATACCGTATTCCTTAGCAAAATGCTTAAAGCCTAAGTTAGTCATAACCGTTACAACGGCGGTATCGTCATTAAGTACGCCTCTTCTCTTCATATCAAGAGCAAATGCGGCGATAAGGCGGTCGCCGTCAATCAAGTTACCGTTTTCATCAACCGCCAGGCAACGGTCAGAGTCACCGTCAAAGGCAAGACCCAAATCAACCTCGTGACCGTTTACATAGTCAATAAGGTCTTCCATATGGGTTGAGCCGCAGCCGGCATTTATATTAATTCCGTTGGGGGAATTATGCATCATATAACATTCAGCGCCAAGACCTGAAAACAGCTTTTGCGCAGTGTATGAAGCACAGCCGTTTGCACAGTCAATAGCAATCTTTAATCCTGAAAGGTCGGTTTTAACAGACTCTATTATATGGTCGATGTAATCATCCACAAGGTCATAGCGATAAAATACGCTTCCCACCTCTCTGCCTACGGGGAATTCTATTGGACTCATATCATCAAGCACGAGTGCTTCAATTTCCTCTTCAAGAGCATCAGGCAGCTTATAACCGTTACCGTCAAAAATCTTTATTCCGTTGAACTCACAGGGATTATGCGATGCTGAAATCATAATTCCCGCATCCGCCTTGCGCTCCTTTACAAGATATGCAATAGCGGGTGTGGGTACAAAGCCTACCAGCACAACATCGGCTCCTACAGAGCAAAGTCCCGCCGCTAAAGCCATTTCAAGCATATTTGATGAAATTCTTGTATCCTTACCGATAAGCACCTTTGCCTTTTCGGTAGTTCTTTCTGTAAGTACATAAGCCGCCGCTCTGCCTATGTTAGTTGCAAGCTCACAAGTAAGCTCCTTGTTTGCAATACCTCTTGCACCGTCAGTTCCGAATAATCTTCCCATTTAAACATCTCCTTAAAAAATTGATTGTTGCGCAGAACATCCCTGATGAGGAATGCCTAAGTGGTCATAAGCAAGAGGTGTTACGCATCTTCCCCTTGCGGTTCTTGTTAAAAAGCCTATCTGCATCAAGTAAGGCTCATAAACATCTTCAATGGTTACAGCCTCCTCACCCATTGCCGCGGCAAGAGTGTCAAGACCAACAGGACCGCCCGAATAGTTTCTTATAATGGTGGTAAGCATCTTGCGGTCAAAATCGTCAAGCCCTAATTCGTCTATTTCAAACCTTGAAAGAGCCGCCTGAGCGGTTTTTTCGTTTATAACCCCGTCATACTCAACCTGAGCAATATCACGAACCCGTTTAAGCAGACGGTTTGCAATTCTCGGTGTTCCTCTCGAACGGGAAGCGATTTCAAGCGCACCGTCATTATCAATTTCAATGCCAAGAATTCCCGCAGAACGGGTAACTATCTGTGCTAACTGCTCTGGAGTGTAAAGCTCAAGGCGAAGCAGTACACCGAATCGGTCCCTCAAAGGGGCAGTAAGCTGACCCGAACGGGTTGTCGCTCCGACAAGGGTGAAATGCGGAACATCCAATCTTATTGAACGCGCCGAGGGACCCTTTCCAAGGATTATATCAAGAGAAAAATCCTCCATTGCAGGATAAAGAATTTCTTCAACATTTCTCGAAAGACGGTGAATTTCATCTATAAACAAAACATCGCCCTCGTTTAAAGAAGTGAGAATTGCAACAAGGTCACCCTGTTTTTCAATGGCAGGTCCCGAAGTAACCCTTAAATTCACTCCCATTTCCCTCGCTATTATGCCTGAAAGCGTGGTCTTACCGAGACCCGGAGGTCCGTAAAGCAGAACATGGTCAAGACTTTCCTTTCTTTGCAAAGCCGCTTTTATATAAATTGAAAGGTTTTCCTTCGCTTTATCCTGACCCACATAATCCGCAAGGGTTTTAGGTCTTAAAGAAAGCTCGGTTTCCTCATCCGAGTAGCTATACTCGGGAGAAACTATCCGGTTTTCAAAATCCATTTCCTGTTCTATCAAAGCTTAAAACCTCCTTGCAAGTGTTTTTAAAGCCGCTTTTATAAGCTCCTCAGCCGTTAAGCTCTGGTCAAGTCTGCCTACAGCCAAGGAAGCCTCGCTCTGTGAATATCCGAGAGAACAAAGCGCGGCTACAGCCTCGCTTGAATTTGAATTAACGGTTGCGTTTCCGACTGCCTTTATCTCTTGCTCATCAGCGGCGGAAAGACCGCCAATTTTATCCTTAAGCTCAAGAACAATTCTTTGAGCCAGTTTAATTCCTACTCCGGCGGCGCGCGTAAGCATTTTAGCATCGGAGCTTGCAATATAAATAGACAACTGACTCGGCGCAAACTCCGAAAGTAAAGCAAGACCTATTTTCGCACCCACACCGTTTACCGAGGTTATCATTTTAAAGGCTTCAAGCTCCTCTAAGGAATAAAAGCCGTAGAGATCCATTGCATCCTCCCTGACAGCAAGGTGGGTGTATATTAAAATTTCACCCTCTTTGCCCTGAAGCTGGGATAGAGTATTTTTAGTAACAAAGCATTTAAAGCCCACTCCGCCGCATTCTATAACAACATAATTAGGGTCGGTATAAATCACCTTACCTCTTAAGGAAGCTATCATTTTAAGCCCTCCGAATATAATTTTGAATAGAGATTTCCTGCATAATGCCCGTGGCAGATAGTTAAAGCAAGCGCATCCGCCGTATCGTCCGGCTTAGGGATTACGGAAAGGCCCAATATGTTATTTACCATTTCCATAACCTGATGCTTTTCCGCCCTGCCGTAGCCGGTTACAGCCTGCTTTACCTGCAAGGGAGTATATTCTTTAATTTCAATTCCGCTGTTGGCGGCAGCTAAAACAATTACTCCCCTCGCCTGAGCTACATCAATGGCGGTGGTGGTATTGGTATTGAAATAAAGCTTTTCAATCGCCAGCACATCAGGCTTGTACTTTTCGATAATTGTAATCAAATCGTTATAAATATCCTTAAGCCTTAAAGGAAACGGCATTCCCGCCTTGGTGGTAACAGCGCCGTAAGCTACGACTGAAAAGCGGTTATTTATACAGTCAACTATTCCGTATCCAACAATGGCATAACCGGGGTCAATACCTAAAATACGCACTTAATCCACCTCAGCACAATTTATAACTATAATATTTTACCACAAAAACTTATTTTCGGCAACTGTTTTGTACCTTTAAAAAGGATTTTGCGGAAAAAATTTACAAAACCGCAAAAAGTGAGAAAATCAGAGAAAACAGGAGAAAAAAAGAGAAAAAACAAATTTTTATTTTTTGTTTCAAAAATTTTGCCGAAAAAGATAGAAATTTCGCAAAATATACTTGACATTTTGCTCTTTTGGCTGTATAGTATAAAATCGGTTTCACATATAAAAATTTAATATGTACCAAAGCATCTGTGTAAGGCTGGTGCTCAGATTTTATGCCGTAGTTTCCGAAATTTTCGAGAAAACTATGAAAAACCCTTTGTTCAGGGCATATTACGAGGAGACCGCCGGTATCGCACAGGGTAGTTCTCAAACAGTTTGGGAGAGGACAAAAAGGAATTATTCTTGTGTTGACACTTCAGTGTTGAACAAAGGGGGATGCTTTATGAAAAAAGAAAATATAGTAGAGCTTAAGAACATTTCGGTCAACTTTGACGGGGAGCAGATTTTAAACGGGCTTAACCTTGATATTAGGGATAAGGAGTTTATTACCCTGCTTGGTCCCTCCGGCTGCGGAAAGACTACAACTCTTCGCCTTATAGCCGGCTTTTTAGAGCCGGACAGCGGAGATATTATGTTCGAGGGCAAAAAAATTAATGGTGTTCCGGCATATAAGCGTCAGGTTAACACCATTTTTCAGCGTTATGCGCTTTTTCCTCACCTTAATGTTTACGAAAATGTTGCTTTCGGATTGAGGATAAAAAAGCTTAAAGAAAGCGAGATAAAGCAAAAGGTTACTGAAATGCTGGCTCTCGTAAATCTCTCAGGCTTTGAAAAGCGCCATATTGATACTCTTTCGGGCGGTCAGCAGCAGAGAGTTGCAATCGCCCGCGCCATTGCTAATATGCCTAAGGTTCTCCTTCTGGACGAGCCTCTTGCCGCACTTGATTTAAAGCTTCGCAAGGATATGCAAAAGGAGCTTAAAAAAATTCAGCAGCAGCTTGGGATTACCTTTATTTTCGTAACCCACGATCAGGAGGAAGCATTAACTATGTCTGACCGTGTTGTTGTTATGGACGGGGGTAAAATTCAGCAGGTAGGAACTCCGCAGGATATCTATAACGAGCCTGAAAATGCCTTTGTTGCTGATTTTATAGGTGAATCTAATATATTTGACGGCATAATGAAAGAAGATTACCGAGTTGAGCTTTCGGGCTATACCTTTGAATGTCTTGACAAGGGCTTCTCAGCAAATGAGCCGGTCGATGTTGTTGTAAGACCCGAGGATGTAGATATCGTATCACCCGAAAAGGGTATGCTTACCGGAACGGTTACCTCGGTAGCCTTCCTTGGTGTTCATTACGAAATAATTGTTGATATCGGCGGCTTTAAATGGATGATTCAGACTACCGACGAGCACAAAGTTAACGATACGGTAGGTCTGTTTATCGAGCCGGATGCTATTCACATTATGAAAAAGAGCGAATATTCGGGTAAATACGGTGACTATTCAAGCTACAGTGAAGAAATGGAACATCTTTCCGATGTAACTGCGGAGGAATAAGCCGATGAAAAAGAAAAGCTTCGGCAGCCGCATTATTGCGGCGCCCTATATCGTTTGGGCGGCGATATTTGTTATCGTGCCTCTCATAATAATGGCTTATTTTGCCCTTACCGATGCAAACGGTGCCTTTACCCTTGCCAATCTTGCAGGTATAGGTAAATATAAAAAAGCCTTTGCGGTTTCCATTCTTTATGCCGTTATCGCTACAATAATAACCCTGCTGCTTGCTTATCCTATGGCTTATTTTATGACTAAAATGAAAATAAGCTCACAGCGGATGATAATGCTTATAGTAATGCTTCCTATGTGGATGAACTTTCTTATCCGTACCTATTCTTGGATAACAATTTTAGCTAATACAGGACTTATCAACACTTTTTTATCAAAGATAGGATTAAAGCCGTTACAGCTTATTAACACACCTGGCGCGGTTATTTTGGGTATGGTTTACGATTTTATCCCATATATGATACTGCCTATCTATTCGGTAATGTCTAAAATAGATAAGTCACTTCTTGAAGCTGCGGAAGACCTTGGCGCAAACGGCAAAGCAAGACTTCACAGGGTTATATTCCCCCTGTCCCTTCCAGGAGTTATTTCTGGAATTACTATGGTTTTCGTTCCGAGTGTAAGTACCTTTTATATTTCCCAGAAGCTCGGCGGAAATAAAAATCTGCTTATAGGTGACGCTATCGAGTTCTTGTTCAACAACGGACCCGACTATTACAATGTTGCCTCTGCCCTGTCAATGGTGCTTATGGTGCTTATTTTAATAAGCCTTGCCGTTATGAACAGGTTTTCTGACGGTGACGAGGGGGGTGTTGTTATATGAAAATACTCTCGCGTCTTTATATAGCACTTATTCTGATATTTTTGTATGCTCCTGTTGCGGTAATGATATTCTTTTCATTTAACGAGGGTGAAAGTGTTTGGGTATTCAGCGGCTTTTCATTCGATTGGTATAAAAGCCTTATCCATAATGAAACAATGCTTACCGCATTACAGCATACCCTTATTGTAGCTGTGCTTTCCGCACTTATCTCAACAGTTTTAGGTACGGCGGCGGCTGTAGGTATAACGGCACTTCGCAAGAAGATAACCAAAAGCGCTGTTATGACTGTAACCAACATTCCTATGATGAATGCGGATATAGTTACAGGTGTTTCTTTAATGCTTTTATTTGTGTTTGTGGGAAGACTGTTCGGTCTAAAGGAATCCCTCGGCTTCTGGACGGTATTAATAGCCCACATAACCTTTAACCTGCCCTATGTTATTCTTTCGGTAATGCCAAAGCTGAATCAGACCGATACTAGTCTTTCCGAAGCGGCTTTAGACCTTGGGTGCACACCTGTAAAAGCGTTTTTCAAGGTTGTTCTGCCTGCTATTTCAACCGGAATTTTCACAGGAATGATTATGGCTTTTACTTTGTCTCTTGACGATTTTGTTATAAGCTATTTCACCTGCGGCCATTACCAAACCCTGCCGATAGTTATTTACAATATGACAAAGAAGACCGTAACCCCCGATGTTTATGCACTTTCGACCTTCATATTCATATCTGTGTTTGTACTTCTTGTTCTTTATAACGCACTCCAAAACAAGAGCGAAAAAAGGAGGACGGCATAATGAAAAAGCTTTTAGCATTACTCACCGTTATTGCCGTTACCGCTCTTAGCCTATGCGGCTGTGAGGGCGCGTACGAATATGCCGAGCTCAATCTTGAGGGTGAATATACAAGAGAGCTTGCAGGTACTCAGCTTAATGTTTACAACTGGGGTGAATATATTTCCGACGGCAGCGACGGTATGCTTGATGTAAACAAGGAATTTGAAAAATTAACCGGAATAAAGGTTAATTATGCGACCTTTGAGAGCAACGAAACAATGTATTCGCAAATTAAAAGCGGCGGAGTGAGCTATGATATAATAATTCCGTCCGACTATATGATTCAGCGGCTTATAAGAGAAGATTTGCTGCAAAAAATAGATACCTCCTCTTTAAGCAATTATCATTATATAAGTGACGAATATAAGGGTCTGTATTTTGATACCCAAGAGGAATACACTGTTCCCTACAATGTGGGAATGGTTGGAATTATCTATAATAAAACGCTTGTAGAAGAAGATATTGAACATTCCTGGGAAGTTCTGTGGGATAAGAAATATGAGAATATGGCTCTTAATTTCAACAACCCGAGGGATGCTTTTATGACCGCCCAGATGATTTTGGGTCAGGACCTCAATACGGATAATAAGTCCGACTGGGACAAAGCGGCAGACTTGCTTAAAAAAGGCAAGAAAAATCTCCAATCCTACGCTATGGACGAGGTTTACGGCAAAATGGAAACCGGTGAAGCGGCTATCGCCCCCTATTATGCCGGAGACTATCTTACAATGTACGAAACAAATTCCGACCTTGCTTTCTTCTATCCTGAGGAGGGAACGAATGTGTTTATAGATTCGGTTTGCATTCCCTCAGGAGCTCTTAACTATGAAGCGGCTGTAATGTACATTAATTTCCTTTTAGAGCCGGAAATTGCCCTTGCAAACGCTGAATATATCGGCTACGCTTCTCCGCACACAGCCGTTATAAACAATCAGGATTATTATTACTACGGCAACGAAATACTCTATCCTAAAAAAGAGGATACTCCAAAGGTTCAGTATTACCACGATATAAGCCCCGAAATCCGTTCATATTATGAACAGCTGTGGCTTGATGTTAAGCTGTATTAATATATTCAATAACAATCCCCAACAGATTTTGCTTAAATCTGTTGGGGATTGTTACATTAATTCTACAAAATTATTCATCAATATTATCTAAAGCCATACGAACTGCAGCAATAACAAATGCGGAAAAAGTACACTCTTTTCCCTGAATTGCTTTCTCTACTTCCTCAATTACATCGTTAGGAAAGCGTATCGTCTTATTTGTTGTTGACGGAACCGACGGAATTTTAAATTTACCCATAAAACTACCTCGCAATACATTTGTATTGCTTATAGTGTATGATAAAAAATTAGCAAAATATGCATTGCAAATGCATTGCATATTTTATAAAATACACTTTTAGTAATAGTAAAATAAATGCTGTCATAATTCATTCAGCTTTTTACTTTTCAAATGTTTCAAGTGTTCATTTTCAACAGATATATATATGCACTCTTTGCACTGTCCCTGAATGTCGAGTTCCACACTTTCTAAAAGGCAAAGTCCGTAATTTTCATATATACAAAAACAGTTCTCGCATTTCATTGATATTATCACCAATATAATTATATCACTATTCTAGAAGTTTTGCAACCATAAATGGTTATATAAATATAACCTAAAATAGGTATAATAATGTCACAGGTGATAATGAATGTTTAAGATTGATAATGAATTAAAAAGTGCAAATATTGCTCGTACAATCAGATTTACTGAACCTTTGTTTGAAAGATTAAATGAAACCGCATCAAAAAACAATATTTCTTTTAATCTTTTGGTACTTCAATGCTGCAAATATGCGTTAGACGATATGGAAGATGAAAAGTAACAAAATAGCACTCCCTTGATAATATCAAAGGAGTGTTATTTTATTCCATAGTAAACGGAAAGGAAATTCCGTTTAAAATAAGCTCTTCTTTTGAATAATACATAAGTGTATATTCTTCATTTTTATATTCGGTTCCCTTTGAAAGAGAGTAAAACTCTTTTTCAGGTATTAAGCAAAGCTCTTTATTTCGAGCTTTAGTTGCTTTAACACACTTAAAACCGAGCCTTTCATAAAAGGAAACAAGACCCTCGTTTGCAGGTTTGAGAAATATCGGTTTGTTGCCCTTTACAGAATTAATAAGTCTGCTCATACAGCCTTTACCTCTGTATTTTTCATCAGTTGCGGCGGCAAAAAGATATTCGGCGTCTATCTGCCTTTCTCCTATTTTAAGGGTTGCAGGCAACAGAAAAAGCATTGAACATATTTCATTATTTTCTTTTAATACCTTGCAGTATTTAAAGCAGGTTTTAAAAAGAGCGTCCGTAAAGTCCTTTTCATCTGTTCCAAACGCCTGCTCATAAATTCTGATACATTCTTCCATATCCTACCTCGCAGAGCAGAAATATTTTTTAAGGAGTATACTCGGTTTATAGGATAGCTTAGCCTTGCGCAGTCCCTCAAGACCCATATCGTCCTCCCTGTTTATATACTCATATTCCATAAGCTCATTTTTAACAAATTGGTTATTTATAACCGCATAAGCACCGGAATAATCGGAAAGAGCCTTTTCTATATGAACATCAAATACCTTTTCATTTATTTGTGAGCCTAATGTAAAGGCTACCACCTCTTCACCTACAAAAATCGCTCCGCCTTTAACACCGAAGGCTCCGATATCAGAAAGCAACAGCTCAACCCCCTGTTTTTCAAACGGAAGATATTTATCGGATAAATAATCATTTTCAATGTACCATTTCTTAGCACATTCTTTTATTTTTCCTACGTTTTCGGCTGTTATTTTTTCATACCGCCAATCAAATTTTCTTGAAAAGGAAGAAATATGATTTCTTTTTGAATGATATTTTTTTCCGCTTAAATAGGCAAGATTCTCGCTTAAATAAAGATAGTCAAAAGCGTTCCTATGCTCCTCGATATCATATTCATTTGCGTAAAACGAGAGAAAACGGTCAAGCCGTTCACCCTCCTGAACATAAAAATACGGTTTTTTATCCTTACAGTAGGTCTTAATAAGCTCCATTCCAAGCTCAAAATTATCGCCCATCGGCAAACGGAAGGTTTCGTCCTCCCCTACTCCGCTTTTAATTATAAGCTGACCTTTTTCTATTGCATACATATTATTGTAAGCCTTTTGCCATATAAGCATATTTACAAAAGCATTTTCACAGGAATTCTGACCGATATTGTTAAGATATCTCTTAAAAATATCATAGTCCTTCGCCGTTATTTCCTTAAAATTTAACATTTTATATTCCCCGATAAAAGCGTGCCTTTCGGCACGCCTTTTCTTTTATTCTTCCGCCGAAGCAGACTCGTTATTCTTTTCCGGATTATAAACCTCACCCGGATGAGTATCACAGACATCCGGCAAATTACTTTTCTTATACCAGCCGAGTGCTTTATTCGGGCAGGCATCTGTAGCCAGCTTTCCGCTTGAAGTGCAGTAATACTTTTCAACCGCATAAGAGCTATTCTCAAACTCCTTAGCCTTAAGACCTGAGTGAATTTGAGACATTGCATTACCCCACATTTTAAGTGCAATTCCGCTGTTTTTTGAAGGTATCGGCTGTTGAGTATCATAACCGCACCAGCAGGATGCAACATAATACGGTGTACCGCCTACAAACCATAAATCGTTCTGGTCATTAGAGGTACCGGTTTTAGCATAAATTTTCATACTCGGTATATATGAAGCCGCTGCTTTACCAGTTCCCTCAGAGCCGTAAACAACCTGCTGTAAAAGGTGGTTCATAACAGTTGCGGTATCCTCGCTTATCGCCATCTTAGGCTCGCTCTTTTTTGAAAGAATTGTATCTCCCTTTTGATTTTTAACCTCGGTATAAAGGGTAGGCTCATAGTATAGTCCGCCGTTTCCGAACACAGCATACGCCGCCGCGGATTCAATGGTAGTAAGTCCGCCGTTCGTACCGCCCATTCCAAGCGGCGAAAGATTTACATCTTCTGCTGTTAATGTGCTTATTCCAAGCTTTTGAGTTAGAAAATCATACGAAGTCTGTGTTCCAAGGTCCTCAACAAGATAAACCGGAATTGTATTTACAGAGCGCTCAAGCGCATACTGAACCGTTATATTTCCCCAATATCCGCCGTACCAGTTAACAGGCGCCCAATCCTTATAATATTTCTTTGTATCGTTAACAATACTTGAATAATGAATAAGGTCGTTTTCTATTGCAGGAGCATAAGCCGCGATAGGCTTCATTGTAGAGCCGGGCTGACGTACAGCATCGGTAGCTCTGTTAAAGCCTCGGTTCTCGGTTTTCTCACCAATTCCTCCTACAAGACCTTTTACGTTACCGTTATAGTCCATAACCGTCATAGAGCCTTGGAGGGTCTGCCCGTCCTTACCCTCAACGGCATAGGCAGTATCGTTGAACACCTTTTCAAGCGAGGACTGGATGTTAGGATCAAGTGTGGCATAAATTTTATAGCCTGCGCTGTAAAAGCTATCGGAAGCATGCTCATAATCATAACCGTATTTGTCTGCCAAATCCTCTATAACCTGATCTATCAGTGCATCCACAAAATAAGAATTTATCTCGGTTTCGTTAAGCGCTTCCTTAGAGGCTATTACATTAAGCTCGGTTTCCTTTGCTGTATTGTATTCCTCCTCGGTTATATAGCCCTGATCAAGCATCTCGTATAAAACATTATTTCTGCGTGTTTCGTTTGCCTCGGGATTATCGTCCGGCGCATAGTTTGACGGCGCCTTCGTAATTGCCGCAATGCAGGCGCACTCGGCTAAATTAAGCTCATTAACGCTTTTCCCGAAATAGTAATTAGCAGCAACCTCAACACCGTAGGTTCCGTGGCCGAGAGGTATTGTATTAAGATAACACTCAATAATAGTATCCTTAGAATATTTACTCTCAAGCTCTCTTGCGCGCATTATCTCTCTTACCTTACGGCTTGGCTTCTGAGAATTATCTCCTGTAAGATTTTTAACCAACTGCTGAGTTATGGTTGAGCCTCCCTGACGCGAGGAATATATAGGAACAAACTCATTAATAAATGCAGCTACTGTTCGCTTCCAATCAACCCCGTCATGCTCAAAGAAACGCTTATCTTCAATTGCCACAAAAGCGTTAACAAGATTTTGCGGTATACCCTGATAGCTTGTATCGCCCTTTTCTATGGCGACCTTGTCATAAGCGACCCAAATTCGGTTAAATTCCCCGTGAAGCCGTTGATATTCGGTGTAGTTACCGTCCCCCGAGTCAACATAAATAGTTGTGGTAAAATTAAGGGAAAGGTCATTAAGGTTAACGTCCATCGAGCCGTCAACCATAGTAAATGCATAAAGAAGGAACGAACCCACAACAATACTGCCGGTTATAAGGCAGATAAGGCAGACCGTTAAAACCGTTTTCAGTATTTTTTCTTTTTTAGGGCGGTTCTTTTTTCTTCTCTTTTTATCAAGCTTGGCTTCAGCCTCCGCCTTGGATGAAAAGCTGTTTAAATCAAAAGCCGAATCGTCATCCTCAGGATTACTGCAGCTGTATAATTCATTATCGTCCATTAAAAAGCACCTCCGTGCGCAAATTTCACCGAGTATAGTTTAACACAATTTGCATTTAAAATCAACTTATGCTACAATAATGTAACAGTGTATTAATATTTGTAACTTTTTTGGAGGGATTATATGTACCCGTTATTACTTAAAGCCCCTGTTAAGGGCTACATATGGGGCGGAAGCCGCTTAAAAAAAGAGTTTTCTCTTGAAACGGACGGTGAAATTGCTGCCGAGGGCTGGATGCTTTCCTGCCATAAGGACGGTACAAAAGTAACGGTATTCGGAAAAGCCGAAATATTAAAAACTATATTATAAAACTAAAGCCGCGAAAAAATTTTTCGCGGCTTTATTTTTAGTATTTATTAAGACAAATTTTAAGTGCTTCATCCGATGCGGTAGCGGCATCTTGAGTATAGCAGTCTGCTCCGATGCTTTCACTGAAACGCTTTGTAACAGGAGCTCCTCCAACCATAACACTAACCTTATCCCTAAGACCTGCTTCGGTTAACTTATCAATTACTTCCTTCATATTCTGCATAGTTGTGGTAAGCAATGCACTCATACAAACAATATCAGCATTTGTCTCCTTAACCTTTTCGACAAAAGCGTGTGACTCAACATCAACACCTACATAATATACTATAAGCTCCTTTTTGAAAGAACTTCTTTTTCATATTCTTCTATTTCCTTAAACCATTCGGTTCCTGCGGCTACACCCTCAGTTTTGCAGTAATGCTCCCAGATATCGCCAAAGGGAAGCATTTTAACTTCTTCCTGCATTACCATAAGCTCTGTAAGTCTACCCTCGTTTTGAAGCTGTGCAAGCATTTCGTTTGGAGTACAAAGAGCCATAAGCAAAGCTTTCTGCCAGCTTCTGAAGCCCACAACCCAAGCTGAAATGCGGTTGATAGATGCATCAAAATAATCAAGTGCCATATAAACCCTGTTAAGAGCGTTATTTCTTACTATTTCCTTTGCTATTTCCTTTGTTTCATCGTCAAGCAAAAGAACGTGGTCACTATCCCAACGAACTCCCCTTGTTATATGTAAAGCAATTTCAGGATAAAAGCAAAGCAAAGCCGGAATTTTATCCGATACTACCTCTGTAGGATGATAATGTCCGTTATCCATAAGGGGCAGACAGCCGTCATGAGTTGCGGCAAAGCTAAGTGTAAACTCAGCAGAACCGGCTGTATAGGATTCAACACCTATACCAAATACCTTTGATTCAACACAGGGCTTTACCTTAGCCTTATCGAAAGGCTCAGAAAGTATCTCCTCAATAGATTCCTTATACCTCATTCTCGGACCCATTCTGTCAGCCGGAATGTCCTTATATCCGTCACCGGTCCAGATGTTCATAACGCAGGGAATACCTGTTTCCTCAGCAAAATACTGAGAAATTCTGATACAAGCCTTACCGTGCTCTATCCAAAAGCGGCGAGTTTCTTCGTCAGGGCTTGAAAGGGTAAGTCCGTCCTTTACCTTTGGATGCGAAAAGAAGGTGGGGTTAAAATCTATACCCATTCCTCTTTCCTTTGCAAAATCCACCCACTTTTTAAAGTGTTTAGGCTCTAATTTATCCCTGTCGGCATATTCGCCGTTTTCAAAAATTGCATAGCAAGCGTGAAGATTTAATTTTTTCTTTCCCGGACAAAGGGATATAACCTTATCCATATCCGCCATCAGCTGTTCGGGGGTAGTTGCTTTGCCTATGTAATTTCCTGTGGTCTGAATTCCGCCTGTTAAGGGACCGTCATGGTCAAAGCCCGTAACATCGTCTCCCTGCCAGCAATGAAGCGACACGGGGGCATTTTTTAATTTTTCTATTGCTTTTTCAACATCTACACCGTATTTTGCATATATTTCTTTTGCCTGTTCGTAGCGAGTCATACTATGCCTCCAATTTTTCATTATTTTATATAATTATAAATATAAATCAAAAAAAATTCAACCGCAAACAAGGCACTATCTTATGATAAAAGGTGCTGTATCATATTGTTTTGATACAGCACCTTTGTAATTAAATATAACTAAAAATTATTTATCATTTCCTTCAACAAGGCTATTCCGGCAGGGTTATCGGTTATTTTCATAGTGCAAACAGCAAGTTTGTCGTTTATTTTAAGCAAATAGCCCTGTTCCCTTGCATTAAATGTCTTTTTAGCAATACCTTTCTGTTCCTTTATTGCGTTGGGATCCTGAACAATACTTTCAGCCTGAGCCTCAACCGGTATTTTCGAAACTGAGGACACTATTCTCTTTGGCTTACTGCCGAATTCCTCTTCGATAATTTCAGGCTTCATTATTCTTGCAGATTGCATCAAATCATAGAAGTGCAAATCGCAATATCCCTCTTGCGGGAAGTTGCCCAAAAGCTTATCCTCATTAACAAAGGTTACAAGATTTCCCTTATCCCAACCGGCGCGGAAGCTTGTAAAGAAGCGTCCTGTATCGCGTTCTCCAAGTTCGGGTACAATAGGCGGAAGCATCCACTCATCCGGCAAGGTTTCACCGTCAAGCAAAAGCACCTTGTTTCCGTTTGCTATGCACTCCTTTGTAACATTATCATAAGTATCCGAAATAATAAGAATATCATTAGTTAAAGCGGCGGTTTCCGCTAATTTCGGGTTTCTCCAGCTGCGGCAGCCGATTATTACCGAATCAACAGAAGAAAGTCTCTGAGCATTGGGGAATACTCTCTTAATATTTCTGAAAAGTGAGAGATTTTCCATATGCAAATAAACTGTATTTCTCTCTGCGGAAGTGTCAAACGCCCATAATTCCCAGCTGTTTACAGCGTTATTAAGTCTTGCGTTAAGACAGAGCTTTTTACCTGAATATTCATCCGGAACACTGAATATAAAATTCATAACCTTATTTGTCTCGCCTATTTTAGCCTCTGCCTTTGCCTCAGCCGTTGCAATAATTTCAGCTCCGCAGGTAAGCTCAGCTTTGATTATTCCGCTTATATTCTCTGTACTGAAATTTGAAACAGATAACTCTATTTCCTGCTTAACATTACAGGGGAAAGCTCTATGCTTAAAGCCTCTTTCCATAAGAAGCGCAACATCAGCGTTAACTCCTGTTTTAAACATTTCACTCTCGCCGTTTGTGTTGATGCCTAAATCGTCGCAAAGTCCCGCATTAGAATCATACTTACGGAAGAATGTCCATAAAGCGTAGCCGCTGCAATAAGGCTGCCGTCTCGCATCCTCAAGAATAATTTTTGTTAGGCTGTTTGCAGACCTTCTCGAATTCTTAATTAGTCTTTCCTCTAAATCTGTAAGCCCTGCTTCTTCAAGCCATATATAGCTCTGAGTTCCGTGGTCAGACCAAAGACCGTGTTTTATATTACAGTCCTTTTCCTCTTTTCTGGAGGGCCATACTCCGAATTTTCCGTATTCGTGAATTATACAGGGCTTTCCGCCTGTTGTCCTGCTTAAATCACCCCACGGAATATCTGAAAGTCCGTCATACGCCCAAAGAAAATTATCGCTCCAAAGGTGGGGAGTTTCAAAATCATTCGGTATTTCGGGCAATTCACCCTGCATACCGAAAACGATAATGCCTAACTGATTATCAGTATTCTCCTTAATAATCTTATAGCCCATTTTCGCCTTATTGCGCTCGATATAGCTATCAACCATAAGCTGTGAGCCCTCGTTGCCAAGGCAGTATACATAAACACTCGGGTGTTTTCTTGACTGCTTAACAAAATTTTCAAGCATTTCCATTCCCTTGTCCGCAGGGGTTGTTTTGTTAAAGTTTGAAACAAGCCCAAACTCAACATCGAGCATAAGTCCCATTTCGTCTGCTATACACATTTCCTCTTCTGTAGGAACGTGCGTATGACAGCGGTAAAAATTAAAGCCGTATTGAAAGAGAGCATCATATCTTTTTCTGATAATATCGGAATCTGAGAGAGGAACAATAGTCGGAGAATAGTATTCCGAGCCTGCACCTGCAAAAAAGGTGGGGTTGCCGTCGGTTAAAATTCTGTCTCCCTCAATTGTAATCTCCCGCAAGCCTGTTTTAAATTCAATTGAACAAAGATTACGGTTATTATCAACACACTCTGCCTTAACCGCTACCAGTTGAGGGTCTCTGTATGACCAGCGCGGAAGCCCTGTTACATCTACAGAACATTCATACTCAATACTCTCCCCTGCTTTTACGCTTAAAGGAGCCTCAAATACTTTATCGGCAACTGTAACCTTTAAGGTACCGCTATAATCATCTGCGTTGTTAGAAACAGTTGCGCAGAATTTTGCAATGCCGTTTTTAAGCGAAATATACTCATTCTTAAAGGCTATAGCACCGGATATTTCAAGAAATGCTTCACTGTAGATACCCGTCCAGTTAATGCCTTTAAATCTCATACCTGTTATAAGTGAGCTGTACTGCTCGCAAAGTGCGAGAGTTATACGGTTTTCACCCTCACAAACATATTCTGTTATATCAAGGAGAACTTCGTTAAGACCGTAAATATGCTTAGAGGCATACCTTCCGTTTATCCAGATATGGCAGGAGGGTCCGACACCTCTTATATGCAGACGGCAGTGCTCCCTGTTTTTAAGCTCCGGTATTTCAGTCACCTTTTCAATAAAATAGGTATTCTCATATCCGTTACGCAGATTATTATGTCTTGGGTATTTATCGTTAAGCTCATCAAGCTGCTGAATACAGCCCGGAACCTCAACCTTAATTTCTTTTACAATAGGCTTTGACGCCCAATTTTCTGCAAGTCCGTTTTCTTCAGGGTCGGTTCGGGCATCCCACACACCGTTTAATAAAATTTTCATTTCTTTCTCTCGCAATCTATAACAATATGAATTGTTCCCTCAGGGCTGTTATTTCGCAGAGCAAATGCCTTGTCAATTTCTTCAAGCGGAAAAACATCGGTTATCATTTCGGAGGTATTAACCATACCGTCCATCACCATCTGAACACCCTCTTGGAAGAAGCGACGCATATCAATATCGCGGCGCGGCTCTGTGAGATAGTACTCAAGGCGCTTTCTGTGAGCTTTAAAGAAATCTATCGGCTTGTTACAAACACCGATACAACCATACATAACTATCTTTCCGCACATTGCGGCGCAATCCATAGCGTCAATAACACCGTCTCCCTCTAAAAGACAGGGTATTACAACATCAAAGCCGTCGGGAAAATCCTTCGAGGCATAGTCCATTGTGTGAGCGTCCTTATCGGGTAACAGATATGTGTGTGTTGCACCGTATTTTTTGCCAAGCTCCAGTTTTCTTGGGCTTAAATCAGTTACCGCTAAATTCTTGGGACTGAACTGCGATACAACCTGAGTCATAATAAGTCCGCTTACTCCCTGACCCATAATAAGAACATTCTTAGTCTGGTCTATTTTTCCAAGCTCTGCCGCGTGGATAATACCCGGCAAAACCTCAATGGGGCTTATTTCAAGCATCGGGAAATCAGGAGGTAAAACCTTAACATTAAAGGGTTTGCAAACTATGTATTCTGCAAAAGCTCCCCAAACATAACGGCAGGTTACCTTATCACCAACCTTAACACCTACAACCTTTTCTCCGACCATATCTATAATGCCCGAAACCTCATGACCAAGGCGCGCAGGGGTTGAAATAAACTCAGGCGCACGGGTGCCGCGGTAAGCCTCCAAATCGGAGCCGCAAATGCCAACCCACTTAATTTTAACCCTTACCTCATTATCGGCAGGTACAGGTATTTTCGCATTGCGAACACTCATTTTAAAGGGTTCGTCAAGTACTGCTACTCTTTGTGTATCCTCACCCTCGTAATCAACCAGCTGTAAATCTGCCATTGACATTTTTGTTGCCATATTTATTCCTCCAGTGCGGAAATTTCCGCAAAATCTTCTTTTAAATGCTTATATAAATTTTTATACACACTGTAAACCTTATTGTATTTAACAGTGTTTTGAGAATTGCTTTCGCAAGTGGAATTAACCCTTATAACCTTTTCACATGCCATCTTTACGGACGGATAAATTCCAGCTCCCACCATTGCAAGAATGGCAACTCCGAGAGCAGGCCCCTCCTTTGAATCCACAGTTGAAACGCTCATTCCGTAAACATCTGCAAGCATCTGCCTCCAAAGCGGACTTGTTCCTCCTCCGCCGCAGGCAAGCATTTTTTCGGGATTTACTCCCATTTCTTCAAGAACGCTAAGGCAATCCTTTAAAGAGTATGTAACTCCCTCCATAACAGCTCTTATCATATCGTAGCGGTTATGAATAGCTGAAAGACCGATAAAAGCGCCTCTGGCTTTGGGATCAAGGTGAGGAGTGCGTTCGCCCATTAAATACGGCATAAATAAGAGCTTTCGCGCGGATATACCTGATTTTTCAGCCATATCGTCCATTAGCTTATACGGATTTTCATTCTCCGCCTTTGCTTTTTCTATTATATCACAACAAAACTCTTCTTTAAACCATTTTAATGAAAGTCCCGCACCTTGAGTTACTCCCATTACGTGCCATTCACCGGGCACAGCACAGCAAAAGGTGTGAACTCTGCCCTTTTTATCTATCGCCATATTTTTTGTGTGAGCGTAAACAACACCGGAGGTGCCTATAGTTGTGAAGGCTTCACCGTCATTAACAGTACCTGTTCCTACTGCTGCGGCGGCATTATCTCCGGCTCCCCCTACAACCGGTGTTCCTGCTTTAAGACCTGTAATTTTAGCAACATCATCGGTTATATATCCTGTGATTTCGGGGGATTCATATACCTTACCGAGCATTGACTTATCAATACTAAGCTTTTCCAGCACCTCATCAGACCAACAGCGATTTTTAATATCCAAAAGCTGCATACCCGAAGCATCCGAAACCTCGGTGGCATACTCACCTGTGAGCATAAAGCGTACATAATCCTTAGGCAGCAGAATATGGCGGCATTTCGCATAATTTTCAGGCTCATTTTTCTTAACCCACATAATTTTTGAGGCGGTAAAGCCCGTCAGTGCCGGATTTGCCGTTATTTCAATCAGTCTTTCTCTGCCGATTATCCGCTCTATATCCTCACATTCGGCGGCGGTTCGCTGGTCGCACCAAATTATAGAATTGCGTATAACTTTATTTTCTTCATCAAGCATAACAAGACCATGCATCTGTCCCGAAATACCGATACCGACAATCTCAGAGCTATCAACTCCGCTGTTATCAACAACGGCTTTCAGTGTTTTAACGGCGGCATTCCACCAATCCTCAGGATCTTGCTCCGCCCAGCCGTTTTGCGGCTGATACATTGGGTATTCCACTGTACTCGACGCAATAGTTTTGCCCAATTCATCAAATAAAACAGTTTTAGTTCCCGAAGTGCCAAGGTCTATTCCTATAACATATTTCATGGCTTTCACCTTTTAAAACATTATCTGGTTAATAACATTTTCAAGATATTCCTGCTTACCGCTGATGTTGGTTGTTACATCACCGATATTAAGCACATAAGCCTCTAATTCAGCCATTGTTGCAGTACCGTTAATAATTTTCTTGCCGATACCCGAATTATAGCTTGCATATCTTTCGGCAACAAATTTATCAATTCTGCCGTCAGCAATTATCTTGTCTGCTATGCGAAGTCCCAAAGCAAATGCGTCCATACCTGCAATATAAGCTAAGAAAATATCCTCAGGAGTATTGGAGCCGCGGCGGGTCTTTGCATCAAAGTTAAGACCGCCCTTGGTAAATCCGCCTGCCTTTAACACCTCATACATACAAAGCGCTGTTTCATATACGTTTGTGGGGAATTGGTCGGTATCCCATCCTAAGAGCATATCACCCTGATTTGCGTCAATCGAGCCGAAAACTCCGTTATCTCGGGCAACGCGCAATTCGTGCTGGAAGGTATGAGCGGCAAGTGTTGCGTGGTTTGCCTCAATATTCATCTTGAAATCCTTATCAAGACCGTACTTTCTAAGAAAAGCCAAAACAGTTGCTGTGTCAAAATCATATTGATGCTTTGTTGGCTCCTTTGGCTTAGGCTCAATATAAAAATCCCCCTTAAAGCCGATAGAACGGGCATAGTCAACCGTCATACGCATAAGTCGAGCCATATTATCCTGTTCTAAAGCCATATTTGTATTGAGAAGAGTTTCATAGCCCTCTCTGCCGCCCCAGAAAACATAACCGTCTCCGCCGAGTCTGGTTGTTATCTCAACAGCCTTTTTAATCTGCGCCGCCGCAAAGGCAAATACGTCCGCATTCGGAGCTGTTCCTGCGCCGTGCATATATCTCTTGTTGCCGAAGCAGTTAGCAGTACCCCATAAAAGCTTTTTACCGCTGCTCTTCATTGAGCTTTCTAAGATATCGGTTATAACATCAAGTCTTGCGTTCGTTTCCTTAAGGGTATCAGCCTCGGGAGCGATGTCGCGGTCGTGGAAGCAGTAATAATCAATATCAAGCTTATCCATAAGCTCAAAGGCGGCATAAGCCTTGTTTTTAGCTATATCCATAGCATCGGCTGCACCGTAATTTTTGGTTATGGTTCCAACACCGAACATATCTGTACCCTCTGCGCACATTGTATGCCAATAGGACATAGCAAATTTAAGCTGTTCACGCATTGTTTTTCCGGCAACTATCTCCTCGGGATTGTAAAACTTAAAGGAAAGCGGATTATCGCTCTGTTTCCCCTCATATTTGATTTTTCCTATGTTAGCAAAATATTCCATAACACAGTACCTCCATTTTATTTATATTTTAATTATAAAGGTTGACTTATAATATTTCTCGACATATAATAAGTAAAAACAGACAATTCTTGCAAAGGAGGCTTGTATTTTGATACCTTTCTTTGAACATAAGACATCTATTTTGCAGTCTCGCAGGGTTGTGGAAGCCTTTAACTTTCCGCTTCATATGCATATAACACCTGAGCTTCTTTACATAACCGAGGGCGAGCTTGTTATAAATTATCCCGATCGGGAATTTACTCTCGGAAGCGGTGATTTTGCAATAATCTTTCCTTATACTATTCATGGCTACACAACCCTTTCCGAAAAAACGGATTACACCCTTGCTATCGGCAGAATTGATTTATGCGGTGATTTTGAAGAAACACTTTTTAATTCTCATCCTTCAAGTCCTGTTATTAGAGCTAATGAGCTGCCGGATGATATACCGAAGCTTATGTACGAGCTGGCAAGCCTTAACAACGAAAATAAAAAGACTATGCTTATAAAATCGGTACTTGGTTTAATTTTTGCCAGAACCTTACCCCTGCTTAATTTAAATCCGAATACCGCAAAGTTTAAGACTGATTTAACTGTACGGGCAGTAACCTATGTTTCAGAGCATTTTAAAGAGGATATTTCTCTCGATACAGCCGCTGATGCTTTAGGTATAAGCAGATATGATGTATCCCGCCTCTTTTCATCAAGCGTTAAGGTAAGCTTCGTTAAATATGTAAATTTTATGCGTATAGACTATTCAAAAGGACTTCTTGAAACAACAGATAAAAGTATTCTTGAGATTTCTCTCGAATCAGGATACGAAACTCTTAGAACCTTTAACCGCGTATTTAAGGAAAGTACGGGGCTTACTCCTTTAAAATACAGAAGCCAAAAAAATTACTGACGCAGAAGCTAACTGCGTCAGTTTTTTAAATCCTAAATATCTGCTGTTTCTTTATCATTTGCTTAGCAAGAAGCATTTTGTGCTCATTATCATATTCGGTTACGGTTTTTCTATATTACTGTTTATATACTTTATTATATTTACTATATACTCGTTATTGGTTTGAAATCGGAAATATCGAGTATTTCATACAGAATATAATTTAAAATATTACAGCTCTTTTCTTCAGAACGATAATGGGATTACAGTAAAACAAAATTTTTTCAACGATATACTTTGTAACTGCGCCCAATATAAAATAATACAAAAATTGTTTTTTAAATTAAAAAAATTAATTGACATAGTAGCCTTTTAATATTATTATAAAAGCATAATAAATAATTTGTCAATGCTAAAATAGCACAATAACAGGAGTGGCAAAAAATGAAAATATTATTGTTGGGAGATGTACGTCCCACAGCCGTTACAGCGCCCTCAAAAAGCGCATCAATTTCAAACAAACTCGGTGTTAACTGCTGCGGACTAAGCAACAATCATATTTTTGATTATGGTTGCGATCTAAACAGGTGAAAAAAATGAAACAAAAAACAGCTAACCTTTTTACATATCTATGCATTATATTTACTGCAATATTGCTTGCATTTAACTACCAGCTTTTCATTGTTAAAAACAATTTCGCACCTGCAGGAATAAACGGAATTGCTACAATGATACAGTATAAAACGGGCTTTAGCCTCGGTTATATGACATTGCTTATAAACCTACCGCTTTGTATTTTAGCTTATTTTTTTATTAACAAAAGCTTCGCAAAACGCTCGCTTTGTTTTTGTCTTGTATACTCATTTGCTTTTCTTTGTCTTCAAAAACAAGGCTTAGAAACCTTTCAGTATGACGCGAAAGGTCACGACACCGTATTTCCGGTAATTTTAAGCGGAGTTATAAGCGGTATTGTGTACGGAATGTGTTTTCGGGCAAATGCATCAACAGGAGGAACCGATATCCTCTCAAAATACATAAGCCGAAAAAAACCCGAGCTTAACTTCTTTTGGGTAACCTTTTCACTGAATGCTGTCGTTGCAGCAGTCTCTTTCTTTGTATATGCAGAAAGAGATACCTCGCAAAACCTTATATTTGATTACAGACCTGTATGCCTTTGTATTTTATACTGCTTTATTTCAAGCTTTATGGGGAATTATATCATTAAAGGCACTAAAACCGCTTGTAAATTCACGGTAATTACAACCCACCCCGAAGAAATAACAAATGATATTTTAAACACCTTAAAGCACAGCTCCACACAAATTTCGGCATTAGGCTCCTTCAGTAAGGATGAAAAAACCGTACTAATTTGTGTAATCAACAAGCATCAAATCATTGACTTTAAAAACATTCTTAAAGAATATGATAACACCTTTTCCTTTGAAGAAACTGTAAATGAAACTTACGGAAATTTCAGACAGATAAAATAATAATTTGACATAAGAGCCTTAACGCTTTATAATTTATCCGAGGTGTTAAATATGGCTTCTAACTGCGAATACTGCTCTCACTATGTATATGACGAGGATTACGACGGTTATATTTGTCTTGTAGATATGGACGAGGACGATTATATTAGATTTATCTCCCGAGGAGATAAGGACTGCCCCTTCTTCAGAGCCGATGACGAATACAAAATAGTCCGTCGACAAAATTAATGTAAATATATATTTAAAAAACAAAACAAGAGGTAGATTACTTATTGTAATCCGCCTCTTGTTATGTATTTTGTGTAAATTAGTCCTCAGAGATAGCCTCTACGGGGCAACCTGCAGCACAAGCACCGCAATCGCAGCACTTATCGGGGTCGATCACGTATTGCTCAGCACCTTCGGATATAGCCTCACAGGGGCAGCCGGCAGCACAAGCACCACAGCTGATGCAAGCATCGGAAATTTTATAAGCCATTAAGAACACCTCCAAACATTCTTCTTTTATTATTGTAACAACTCGAACGCAAAAAAGCAAGAAAAATATTATATTTTATTTATTCCTGTCCCTTTTTCTTACGGCTTCTTGAAATAAGCTTAACCTTATCTCTGTGAATTTTAAAGGGCGGAGCCTCGGAATCATTGAGCTTTACAAAAAGATTGCCTGTAATTAAATTAACGTCTGTAACCGTTCCGATACCGTCCTCCGTTTTAACGGTGGCTCCTACATTGGGTGTAAAGGAATTCAGATACTCGTAGGCATCCTGTTCGTATTTTAAGCAGCACATCAGTCTTCCGCAGCTGCCTGAAATTTTTGTAGGATTGAGAGAAAGACCCTGCTCCTTAGCCATTTTTATAGAAACCGGCTGAAAATCGCTGAGAAATCTCTTACAGCAGTAAGGCTGACCGCAAATACCGATACCTCCGAGCATTCGAGCCTCGTCTCTAACACCTATCTGCCTTAGCTCAATTCGAGTGTGGAATTTAGCAGCCAAATCCTTTACAAGCTCGCGGAAATCAACTCGGCCGTCCGATGTGAAGAAGAAAACTATTTTGCTCGCGTCAAAGGAATACTCAACCTCAACCAGCTTCATATCGAGCTTATGCTGAGCTATCATTTCCTCGCAAATCTTTAAGGCTTCAGCCTCCTTTTTGCGATTTTCCTCTTCTTTCTTCAAATCCTTAGCATCAGCTATGCGAATTAGCTTTTTTAGCGGTTTTACTATATTATCATCTTCAACTGTGTGATTAGCTTCGCTAACGGTTCCGAATTCATTTCCTGCTGCTGTTTCAACAATTACCTTGTCTCCTACAGCAACCGTTTTTCCTGCAGGACTAAAATAATAACTCCGTCCCGCTTCCTTGAATTTTACCGAAATAACCTCTGTCATTTTTTCTCTCCGTTAATTTGAATTTTTTGCAATATTTTCCGCCTTACAGCAAAGAGCGGAAAAGAGCAATGATAAATTTATATTAGTTATAAGGCTTTTTTCAAAGCCGCAAAGTGCATCATAAAATTCATAAAGACCTTTAAGCCTATAAGCCTTATCCCTGTTTTTTCTAATTTCTTCCGCGGTAAATGCTTTGATTTCTTTTAAGAATTCTCCAGCCAAAACACGGTTTTTCTCATACTTCGCGGTAATGCTGAGCATACCCAAATAATCTTCCTGAGATATCAGTGATACAAACTGCTTTGCATCCTGTCCTACAGAGTTATCACTCTCACCGCAAAGCATTTGAATAGCAAGACCTATATTTCCCGAGGTTTCCTCCAAAGCGGTTTTTATTTCATTTTCAGCCAAACCTGTTTTGCTCTTTATATACTTTACCGAGTCGGACATATCGGGTACTGATAAACTAAAGCAAACGCATCTTGAAATAATTGTATCAAGTAGTGCCGCTTTAGACTGCGCAATAAGTATAAAGCAAACTCCTGCAGGCGGCTCCTCAAGCACCTTCAAAAAAGCATTCTGCGCTTGTTCGTTTAAAAGGTCTGCACCGTCAACTATGAAGAACTTTCTTGCCGCCATATGCGGCTTGATGTAGGCTCCCGCGCGAAGCGAGCGTATCTGAGCAACCGTTATGTTTTTCTTACCCTCCTCGGGAGAAACAACAATTATATCGGGATGTGAGCCGATTTCCGCTAAGTGGCAGTTTCTGCACACTCCGCAGGGCTTTTCTTTCTCACTGCATACCCCCGCCTTTGCAAGAAACATAGCAAGAGTATGCTTGCCAAGCCCTTTATCACCGTCAATAATAACCGCGTGGGGAATACGGTCGGTCTCGATACAGCTTAAAACAGCTGTTTTAACACTGAAATTTCCCTCAAGCGGAAAACTCATAACACAAATCCAACCTTTTTCATAGCTTTAAAGCAGGTTTTACGGGCAATTTTCTCTGCCTTTACTGCACCTTCCCTGTAGAGCCGCTCAAGCTCACCCTTATCGGCAATTATTTCATCATATCTCTGCTTTATGGGAGCTAACTCATCGGCAACAGCCTCTCCTACAGCCAACTTAAAGTCACCGTAGCCCTTGCCGTCAAACTCTTTTTCGATTTCCTCTATACTGTTACCTGTAACAGCAGAGTAAATTCCGATAAGATTTGAAATACCGAGCTGTTCCTCGGAATATCTTACAGTGCCTAACGAATCGGTTACAGCTCGCTTAAACTTGCGGATTATATCATCCTTACTGTCAAGAATAGCTACCCACGAGTTAACATTCTCGTCCGACTTAGACATTTTTTTACTCGGATCCTGAAGCGACATTACTCTCGCTCCGGTTTTAGGAATATATGCGTCCGGCACAGTGAAAACATCACCGTAAATATGATTAAATCTTATTGCTATATCCCTTGCAATTTCAAGATGTTGCTTTTGATCCGCGCCAACGGGAACAAAATCCGGCTTATACAGAAGAATGTCTGCCGCCATTAAAGCAGGGTATGCAAAAAGACCGACATTTATATTGTCCGAGTGTTTTGCCGATTTATCCTTAAACTGAGTCATTCTCGACATTTCGCCAAACTGAGTATAACAGGACAGTATCCACGCAAGCTGGGCATGCTCAGGAACCTGAGACTGAATAAAAAGTGTACTTTTTTCAGGGTCTAATCCCAAAGCGAGCATTAAAGCAAAGGTTGAATTTATCTGCGCGCGAAGCTTAGCCGGCTCCTGACGGACGGTTATAGCGTGCAAATCGGCAACTGCATAGGTACAGTCAAATTCCTCCTGCATATTCAACCAATTTTTAAGCGCACCGAGATAATTTCCGAGGGTTAACATTCCGCTCGGCTGAATACAGCTCAAAACCTTTTTCTTTTCAACATTTCCCTGTGTCTGACACATAAACCTTATGCCACCTCAAAATAATTATATATGTATTCATTTTAACACAATACATTTATTATTACAAGCAAAAAAGCGGCATTTTTACAAATGCCGCTTTAATTTACTTCTTTCCAAGTAATTTTTCCATAATATCGGGGCCGTGCTCAACGAAAATACCAGTTGAGGCAGCATTTTTCTCAGTAAAACTCTCTACACCTGAAAGCTCCTTACGGCTGTCATATATCAAATAAGGCACAGGTTCAGGAGAATGAGTCATAATATCCAGCGGTGTTGGATGATCGGGCATAATAAGTATACGGTAATCGTCTCTGCAGGAGTCAAGATAACTGATTATAGGCTTTAAAGCTCTGTTCTCTATGTACTCAATGGACTTTACTTTATTTTCAGCCTCTCCTCTGTGACCGCATTCGTCGGGAGCCTCAAAATGGAAGTAAACAAGGTCGGTACCGTTTTTGAAGGCTTCAATTCCAGCTTTTGCCTTGCCCTCGAAATTTGTATCGATATAGCCTGTAGCACCCTCAACCTCAGGGGTTTCCATTCCGGCGCAGATTCCTATTCCCTTAAGCAGGTCAACCGCACTTACAACACATCCGGAAACACCGTTTTTCTCCTTGAAGTTCTGTAAAATGGGCTTTGTTCCCTCTCCCCATAGCCAGATGGAATTAGCCTCATTCAATCCCTTTGCTCTTCTTGCAATATTTACAGGGTGATCCTTTAAAATATCATAGCTTTTTTTCATTAATTCGATAAGCGGCGCCGCATTTTCACTTTTGCTCAAATGCTCCTTTATAACCTTACCGCTTATATCGTGAGGCGGGGTTAAATTGCCAAGGTCGGTAGTACCGTTATCTACTACAAGGCAATGGCGATAGCTTACACCGCTGTAAAATCTAAAAATATCGTTTCCAAGCTTTTCCTCTACGGTTGCGATTATCTGCTGTGCCTCGGCGGTTGAAATATCGCCGGCGCAGTAATCAACCATTCTTTTATCCTCATAATTTTCTTCATCAGACAAGGTTACTATATTACAGCGAAGCGTTACATCGGTATCCTTTAAATCAATGCCTATAGAAGCCGCCTCCAAGGGAGAACGACCTGTATAGCAAACCTTTGGGTCATATCCCATAACCGAGAGATTTGCAACATCACTTCCGGGCTTAAGTCCCGAAGCTACCGTTCTGCACATTCCAACCTCAGCTTTATTTGCAAGACTGTCAATTAAAGGCTTTTTGGCGCATTCCATAGGAGTTTTACCGCCCAAAGCAGGATTTGGAGTATCCGCCATACCGTCACATAAAAGAACCATATATTTCATAATGAATTCACATCCGTTTAAATAATTTATTTTATTATATCAATTAAGTTTCTTATTGTAAAGAAAAAAGACTTTTAATTTCGTTAAAAATGGTTTATTATAATATAAAAGGAGGTTTAATACAATGGCAAATAAAATCAGAATAACCGTTGGAGGAATAAACTACTCCATTATGAGTGACGACAGCGAGGACTATTTAAAGGAAATTGGCAGAGAATTAGAGCTTAGGATGAATTATTTTGCCAAAAAGAATCCCTTTCTTTCCACTACTATGACGGCGGTATTAGCCGCCCTTGAGGGTTACGACAATGCTAAAAAAGCAAGGGCCGAAAACGAACAGCTAAAGGCTGAAATCAACCGCCTTATTTCGGAGCTTGCAGTATTAAAATCACAAGCCGCTCCCAAGCATACAGCACAGAGCTTTTTGGATGAAGTATTAGACGATGCAGATGAAGAACTCTAACCCCGAAATACTGGCTCCTTGCGGAAATGCCGAAATGTTAACAGCCGCCGTCCGAAGCGGAGCCGATGCGGTATACTTTGGGGCAAAGGCTTTTTCTGCCCGAAGAAACGCGGAGAATTTTGATAGCGAACAGCTCAAAGGTGCTGTTAAATACTGTAAAATAAGAGGAGTTAAGACCTATCTTACCCTTAATATACTTATTAAGGACAGCGAGATACTTAATGCTTTAAATTTAGCAAAGCAAGCCTACCTTGCCGGAATAGACGGTGTTATCCTTCAGGATTTAGGTCTTGCAGATTTAATACGCAAAAATATTCCTGAGCTTCCTCTTCATGCTTCAACTCAGATGTCCGTCCATTCCCCATCCGCTCTCGAGGAGCTTGCGGAAATGGGATTTAAAAGAGTAGTTGTCTCCCGAGAAATGAGCAAAGAACAGCTTAGAAGTCTTTGCAAAAGGGCAAAAGAGCTTAATACAGAAGTTGAAGTCTTTGTTCACGGTGCGCTTTGTATGTGCCTTTCGGGGCAATGTCTGCTCTCATCCTTTTTAGGCTCGCGAAGCGGAAACAGAGGGCTTTGCGCAGGTCCTTGCCGTCTGCCCTTTGCGGCAAAAAACGGAACAGGCTATGATTTAAGTCTTAAAGATTTATCCCTTATTGAGCACATAAGCGAATTATCCGATATGGGTGTTGTTTCGCTTAAAATTGAGGGTAGGATGAAGAGACCGGAATACGTTGCGGCGGCGGTAGATGCCTGCCGTAAAGCTGTAGACAACGGCTTTGCCGAAAAACAGAGCCTCGAAGTTCTAAAAAACATCTTTTCCCGCTCCGGCTTTACCGACGGATACTTTGAAAATATGTTAGGCAGAGATATGTTCGGTATCCGAACGAAAGAGGATGTTCTCTCCTCAAACGATACCATCTCCTCACTGCATAATTTATACCGAAATGAAAGACAGTCGGTACGAATAACAGGCGTGGTCAATATTTTAAAGGATAAGGATATAACCCTTACTTTAAGTGACGGTATTAATACCGTAAGTATATCTGCTTCTAAACCAAGTCCGGCAATTTCAAAACCGACAGACCGCGAAAGTATAGAGAAAAGCTTATCCAAGCTCGGCGGTACTCCATACATAATGACTACGCTTACCGTAAATCTTGATGACGGTCTGTTTGTTCCGGCGTCAGCTCTTAATGAATTAAGAAGACGGGCTGTTGATGAGCTTAGTTTGGCAAGAAGTGAAATAAAGCGTCAGCCTTGCAATACCAATCTCCCTGAAATAGACAGCAACCGCTTAAAAATTCAGCAAACCTATGCCCGATTTGAAGCGGCTGAGCAAATTCCCGATAATTTAAGCGGAATATCAGCAATAATTTTCCCTCTTGAAAAGGACGGCTTTGACACTCTTCAAAAAGACAAAACGCTTATAGCCGATATACCGAGAGGAATTGTCAGCGAAACAGCAATTTTAAATCGTTTAATGCTTTTTAAAGATTATGGCTTTACCGCCGCCCTATGCGGAAACTTAGCACTTATCCCTCTAATAAATCAAGCGGGACTTGATATAATTTTCGATACCGGAATGAATATTTATAATTCTTATTCAGCAAACAAAGCAAAGGAAATGGGCGCTGTAAAGACAATGCTTTCAAGTGAAATTTTGCTGGATGATGCAAACAAACTTAACTCCCCCATACCAAAAGGTATTATTTCCTACGGAAAAATTCCGCTTATGATATTTAAAAACTGTCCGCTTAAAAACGGAACAGATTGCAAAGAATGCGACAAAAAAGGCTTTTTGACCGACCGTAAAAATACCCAGTTTCCCGTTCGTTGCCGAATGGGCTTCAGCGAGATGCTTAACAGCGTTCCTCTTTGGCTGGCAGACAGGAAATCAGAGCTTTCCGAGCTTGATTTCACAGTGCTGTATTTTACAGACGAAACAAAGGAAGAAGCGGCATCCGTTATAAATGCCTACGAAAATAGCGAAGAAAGCCAAAAAAAATACACCCGCGGTCTTTTCTATCGGGGTGCAATGTAAAGAAGAAAGACGGCTCCCTTGTAGGAGCCGTCTTTTATTTGCATTCACTTATACTACAAACCGTCAGAGACAACTGTCCCTGCAAATATAAATCAAAGTCCCGCTCTGCCGTAATGTGCTTAAAATAACCTGCATATAGCAGGTGGGTGCCGGCTGCACGGTTTCGCGCTCCCTTCTTCCGAACTCGGCACAGCCGCGGGAGGTCTGCAATCCCGCCGTGCAAGCTTTGGCCCCTTTTAGAAAGGTTGTAGGGTTATATAAGTCACGGTCCGCGAACAGAGCAGGACAATAAAAACTATTTTATTTTTCGTCTATTTCAAAGAAGTCTTCAAGGCGGTCAACAAATGCGTCGGCAATGGTTTCATACTCATCATCGTCTTCAATTTCAAAGTAAAACTCCTCGCCGTTTTCCTCGCCTACCTTAACGATAACCAGCTCGCCGCTGTCCTCAAGCATTTTCTTGGGGTCATCATATATAGGAAGTAATGCAAGATAGCGAGCCTCGTCGGTCTCGATAGCGTCAATTACCTCAAAATTATATTCCTTGCCGTCATCATCAACGAGATTTATCAAATCAGGATTGTATTCTTCATTATTTATCTTTTCAGCCATTATTATACCTCCGTTTGTCTATATTTATATTTTACCCTTTATATTAATGCAAGTCAATAAAAAAAGCGTTTTAAAGCAAAAAATTTTAAAATTATGAACTAATTGTAAATTTAACTAATTTTTATCCACTTTCTATTGACAAATTGGTTATTATGCATTATAATAAAGCCAGAAAGAAACAAGGAGGGACGGTGATACCGTTGAAAACGGAAGCCCCGCCGAGAAAAGTTTCATAAAGAAAGTGGTGAGTCCAATGCGTTAGTAGGTTGTAAACGCAAAACTATAAAATATTATTTGGTGAGTCCAATGGGTTAAGTTCTCAGAACTAAAAAAATAAAAAATTTAATATATAACCTTTATAAATAAATTAGATTTGGTGATAACTATGTTAGTCTATATCAGACATATCAAATAAAAATGAAGGGTGAGACCAATGTACAATTAATAAAGGTAAGTTAAATTTTAATATAAAATTCCAATAAAAGTAATTTATAAACAAGATATAAATAAAAAGTCACGGCGAAAGGAGCGCCGTGACTTTGCTTTTTTATTCAAAAATAAACTCAGGTTGTAAAGAAAACTCTTTTATTTCTTTTGTTCCGGGGTGAACAAACTTAATTTTGTACGCAAAAAGAGCCGGCTTGCTTCCCGTTTTAGCGCCGTACCGCCTGTCCCCGAAAAGGGGCATACCACGTGAAGCAAACTGCACCCTTATCTGGTGGGTTCTGCCTGTGTTAAGCCTGATTTTTAAAAGGCTAAGCGTTTCGCCCTCATATTCAAAGGTCTTTTCAACCCAATAATAAAGCGATGCTTCTTTTACTCCCTTTCTTTTTCGCTTTACCGCATAAACCTTATTTTTGCGACTGTCCTTAAAAAGCAGGTCAATAAGCTCGCCCTCGTTCTCCTCAGGCACTCCGCAAACAACCGCCTTATATTCCTTTATAAAGGTTTTATCGGTTATCTGCCGATTAAGAGCGGCACAGGCATTTTTACTGAGAGCGTAAACAATAATTCCGCCTACTTCCCTGTCAAGCCGGTTAATAGGGTAAATCTCCTCCCCTATCTGTTCTTTGAGCAGAGAAACCATATTTGCCCTATCGCACAAGTCGCCTTGAGAAAGAACACCTACAGGCTTTTTACAAACAACAATATCTTTATCTCTATAAAGAATTTCTATCATAGCTTAAAGGAAATTTCCTTGTTTGAGGGGTTGTAAAGGCGGTATTTAACACCGGCGGTATCAAACATACGCTTTGAAGCGAGAACACTGTCCGACTCGGAATACTTATCGCACATATAAACAACCTCCGCTATACCCGACTGGATAATAGCTTTGGCGCACTCATTGCAAGGAAAAAGGGTTGTATAGCATATACAGCCTCTTACATTGCCTGTGCCTGAATTTAAAATAGCGTTAAGCTCAGCATGGCATACATAAAGATATTTGGAGGCAAGACCCTCGCCATCCCTCTCCCAAGGGAATTCGTCATCATTACAGCAGCGCGGCATACCGTTATACCCTACCGACTGTATTCTGTTATCCTTGTTAACGATACAGGCTCCCACCTGTGTTGACGGATCCTTGCTCCGCATAGCCGAGAGCATAGCAATACTCATAAAATATTCATCCCAGCTAAGATAATTATCTCTTTTCATGGCAATCACCTCGTAAATATATTACTATATATCAGTATTTTTTTCAAGTGCCGAAGGCAAACAGAGCGAGGTTACAAACATAATAACCGCAAAAACCGACGCCGCCAAAATACCTATATTAAGGCTCGATACATCCGCAACAGCACCTATAACCCAAGGTCCCAAAGAGCAGCCTAAATCTCCGCACATTGCAAACATACTGAACATAAGCGTACCGCCTAAGGGAAAAAGGCGCGCACCGTAAGAATATGTCCCCGGCCAGAAAAAGCTTACTGTAAAGCCGCATAACGCACAGGCGGCGAGAGACACAATCGCACTTCCTGAAACAGCCGCACCTACATAGCATAAAAAGCACAGCGCACTCATTATCATAACAGCCTTTTTAAAGGACACCTTATTTGAAACAGTAGCATAAACCACCCTGCCTGTTCCCATAAATAAAGCAAAGGCGCAAGGTCCGGCTATATCTCCTACGGTTTTACTTACCCCTAAAGCCCGCTGTGCAAACAGAGACGACCATTCCGAGAGAGCTATTTCACAAGCTCCCGCGCAAAGCATCATTATAAGACAATATACAAAAGCCTTTGTTCTCACAAGCTCTTTAAAGCTCTTTCCTTTTTTCTCTTTTTCAGGCTCCACAATAGGCGCCTTAAAAAAGCTGAACATATTAAGAAAAGGTATAACCGCCCAAATAAGCGGAATAAAAGTCCAGCCGGAGTAACCGAGCAGCTTTACGAGCAAGGTTGTAACCAAAACGGTTACAAGCTGTCCCCAGCAATAAAAAGAGTGAAGCAATGCCATATTTGCACTTTTATTATCGCTCGGCAGTGCTTCGCACATAGGACTTAAAACAACCTCCATAAGTCCGCTTGAAAAGGCATAAACCACAACAGACAGCATAATAGCTAAATATGTATCCGGAATTATATGCGGCAGTATTACCAAAAGCGACAAGCCCAAAGCCGCCCCGCCCTGACACATTACTGCTGTTTTTCTATAGCCCAGAACACTTACAATCTTAGGGGTAAACGCATCGGTTATAAGCTGAGTTACAAAATTAAAAAGTATTATTCTGCCAAGCTGTTCATAGTTTAAGGAGTATTGCTCCTGTAAAACGATAAAAAGCACCGGAAGAAAATTATTGACTATTGCCTGTACAAAATAGCCTATATTGCAGGCGGCTCTTGTGAATTTAAAATTTGGAGACATTATTTATTTCCTTTACTAAATCTATAATCTGACAAGGGTTCGATAACAGATATTCAGCACCGTTTTCTCTAAGCTCGCTTTCTGTTCTAAATCCCCACAGAACTCCTACGGGAACACTGCCGCAATTCACAGCTGTGAGCATATCCATACCTGAATCTCCTACAAATACACATTCCTCGGGCTTTACTCCCAGCTCTTCCATCACTTTAAGCGTGAGTGCGGGGTCAGGCTTGGCGGGATACCCCTCTCGCTTTCCGGCAACTAAATCAAATATACCGCCGAAAATTTTTTCTACTACCTTTAAAGCCATATTCTGAGCTTTATTTGATACAACAGCAATAATATATCCTGCTTGCTTTAAAGCGTTAACAGTTTCGGGTATACCGTCATAAGAGTCGGTAAAATCGTAAAAATGCTCTGCGTAGTAATTAAAAAATTCCTTTAAGCATTTTTCCTGCGTCTCGGCATCTCTGTTATCCTCAGGTAAAGCGCGTTCAACAAGCCTGGGAATACCGTCCCCCACGAAATATTTATATTTTTCCTCGTTATGTATCGGAAAACCGTTTTTATTAAGTACATAATTCATTGAACCGGCAAGGTCTGCAAGGGAGTTTACGAGCGTACCGTCCAAATCAAAGAAAATTGCTTTTATCATTCTAACACTTCCAATATAACAAAAATCCCCGAAAACGCTACAACGTTTCGGGGTGTTTTTTGCATACAACCTGCTTATATAGCGCGGGTAACCTTACCTGAACGCAGGCAACGGGTGCAGGCATTAATACGACGCGGTGAACCGTTTACGATTGCCTTTACCTTCTTAACATTGGGCTTCCAGGTTCTGTTAGTTCTCCTGTGAGAATGGGAAACCTTTATACCGAAAGCAATTTCTTTATTGCAGATATCACATTTAGCCATGGTCTGCACCTCCTTCTTGATTGGTTGAACTACTCAACCACATAGCAACAATAATCATAACAGAAAACAAGTAAAAATGCAAGCATTTTTTTCAATTTGCCGTATATTTATTAAAAAAATCAGTGTTCACTGCGGCTCGGACGGCGTATAAGGTCATTCAAAGCCTGTTTTACGTCCTTTCCCTCGTAAAGAATTAAGTAACATTCTTTAATTATCGGCATTTCAATATTATATTTTTCAGCAAGCTCGTAGGCTGAAAAGGCTGCATAATACCCTTCCACCGTTCCAACCTCTTTAAGAGCCTCGGCAATACCCATACCCTCGCCTACTTTTTTTCCAAAACGGTTGTTTCGGCTGTGAACCGACATACAGGTTACGATTAAATCTCCTATTCCTGCAAGACCGAAGAAAGTATATTCCTTTGCTCCCATACAAGCGCCAAGTCTCGACATTTCGGTAATACCTCTTGTGATAAGCGCCGCTTTTGTGTTATCCCCGAGCTTAAGCCCATCGCATATACCGGCGGCAATAGCTATAATATTTTTAAGCGCGCCTCCAAGCTCCACACCAATTATATCGTCAGAGGTGTAAACCCTTAAAGTATCGCTTGACATTACATCCTGAACAATCTGCGCGGCAGGTCTGCTGTCTGACGCGGCTACAAGCAGTGTAGGCACGTTGCGCGCAACCTCCTCAGCGTGAGAGGGTCCCGAAAGGGAGACTATTTTACAGTTCGGTATTTCTTCCTTTATAACCTCAGAAAGCCGCTTATGCGTTCCCTTTTCTATACCTTTAGAAACATCTACAACTATTCCGAAATCCTTTTGCTTAGAAAGCTTTCCGGCAACCTCTCGAACAGTAGTTGACGGTGTTGCAATTATAGTTATAAGCGAACCCGAAACACAGGATAAATCGGAGGTTACATTAATATTATCCGGCAAAAAAACATCCTTTAAAAGTCTTTCGTTAGTCCTTTTTTCGTTTAAAAGGCTTACCTCCGCCTCAAAAGGAGACCAAAGAGTTACTTCATTTCCTTTATTATAAGCTGAAAGCGCAAGAGCCATACCCCAGCCTCCACAGCCTAAAACGGTTATTTTTGCCATATCAGTGCCTCCTGATGTTTATTTTTGATTCTTCTCCCGAAACTAAACGCTTTATATTCTCTTTATGCTTTAAGAAAACCATAGCTCCCATTATGATACTCAAAACCGCCTGCGGCCACAAAGCAGCATTCTCGTTATAGAAAACAACGGAAAGTACAACGACCGTTACCGTAGCGGTTAATGAGCTTAGGGAAACGATTTTTGTAATAAGTGTCATAACAGCAAACACTGCAAGACCTATAACAATTGCAATAGGACAGCAAACCGCAAAAATTCCCACGCTCGTTGCAACACCCTTTCCTCCCCTGAACTGGAAGAAAAGCGGAAAAATATGTCCCAACATACAGGCAACTCCGCAAAGATACGCTCCGTAAATCGGAAGCGCCCACTCTGCACCCGTAGCAGTGTAAATATAATCAAAAATAAGTTTACCTATCATACAAGCGGCAAAGCCTTTCAGTGCGTCACAAATAAATGTAAGCAGTCCCGGTAAGAAGCCCGCGGTACGCATAACATTAGTAGTACCGGCGTTTCCGCTTCCCATATCTCTTACATCCTTTTTAACAAACACAGCAGAAAAAATAACCGCAAAATTAATACTTCCCAAAAGATATGCGGCAATAACAGTTATAATAGCAGAAATGAGCATTTACTTGTCTCCTCTTTCTCGGATAATAAATCTTACGGGTGTTCCCTCTAATCCAAAGGTAGAGCGTATCTGATTTTCAAGATAGCGCTGATAGGAAAAATGGAACAGCTCCGCCTTGTTGCAAAAGCATACAAATGTGGGCGGCTTGGTTGAAGCCTGAGTCATATAATAAATTTTCAATCTCTTTCCCTTGTCTGTTGGAGGTTGAACACGTGCGGTTGCATCGGCAAGGATATCATTGAGCTTGCCGGTTGATATACGCATTGTGTTCTGAGCGTGAACATATTTTATAAGCTCGAAAAGCCGCTCTATTCTCTGCCCTGTTTTAGCCGAGATAAAGATTATCGGAGCATAGGGCATAAAGGAAAAGTCCTTCATAAGCTGCTTGCGGTAGCTATCCATGGTTCTGCCGTCCTTCTCGACAATATCCCATTTATTTACTGCAATTATGCAAGCCTTTCCGTCCTCTAAAGCAAGCCCTGCAACCTTTGAATCCTGCTCGGTAAAGCCGTCCTTTGCGTCAATCATTATAACGCATACATCCGAGCGTTCAATAGCCATTTTTGCACGAAGCACGCTGTATTTTTCAATTTTATCTTCAACCTTACTCTTTCTGCGAAGTCCTGCGGTGTCAATAAAATTAAAGCGTCCGTGTTTATTTTCAACAAGGGTGTCTATTGCGTCTCTGGTGGTTCCTGAAATATCCGATACGATTGAGCGCTGTTCTCCTGATATACAGTTTACAAGCGAGGACTTGCCGGCATTAGGCTTGCCTATAACCGCAACATTTACAACATCCTCGTCCTCCTCAGCATCAAGCTCCTCAGGGGATAAGTTTTCAAAGACCGCGTCAAGCAGGTCTCCTGTACCGTGACCGTGAACCGAGGATACGCCTATAGGCTCTCCGAGTCCCAAATTGTAAAACTCATAAAACTCCATCGGCACACCGCCAACAGTGTCGCACTTGTTAACACATAAAACTATAGGCTTGCCGCTTTTCTGCAGCATTGCGGCAATATCCATATCAGCGGCGGTAACTCCGCTTTTTAAATCGGTAACAAATATTATAACACTCGCCGTTTCAATCGCAAGCTGAGCCTGAGAACGCATTGAAGCCAGTATAATATCATCTGTTTTAGGCTCTATACCGCCGGTATCAACCAGCATTAGTTTATGACCTGCCCACTCAGCGTCCCCGTAGATACGGTCTCGGGTTACACCGGGAGTATCGTCAACAATAGAAAGCCTCTGCCCTATAAGCTTATTAAAAAGAGTAGATTTTCCTACATTCGGTCTTCCTACTATCGCCACTATGGGTTTAGCCATTATTTTCAACTCCTAAAATCTTGTCTATTAACTCATAACCGTCATTATTGACCGGTGTTATCTTTACATTAAGTCTTTCGGAAAGCTCATTTAAAGTTATACTGTCCAAAAACATTTCATTTTCATTGTTTAGCATAACCGAGGGAATAAGCAGCTCTTCGCCGATATCCGCACCTGAAAGCTGTTCAATTATATCGGTTGCAGTAACTAAACCGGCAACGCTGATTTTTCCTCCGAAGAAATTATTTTTTACAGCAATTACCTTACATTCTAAATTATGCCATTTTTTTACTGCGCTGTCAACTATAGATGTAATAAGCGGATATGCCGCTTCACCTGTTGCTATTGTTATTTTTCTCGTATTGTTATCATCATATTCGGTGTCTTTTATCGCTTCATTTGCCTCTTCGCGTAGGAGTGACCATAATCCAACACCGTTTTCAAGCTGTAAAAAATCCCCGTAAAACTCAGCATCGGGAATTTCTCTGCCGGATAAAAGATAAAACTCATCGGCACCGTAAACCCTGCGCTGACCGTATTTCTCCGCGCAAATTTCAGCATATTTATCAATTATATCAAGCACATCAGCCGCTGTTTTCTCATTAAACGGCTCTATCTTTGCAAGACCCTCTCTGTAGCGCGTAAGTCCCACAGGTACTGCGGCAATACACTCTGCGTTTTCAAGAGCAGTTAAGTCGGATAAGGTGCGTTCAAGCTCGGCTCCGTCATTATATCCGGGGCATAATACAAGCTGGCAATTTATTTTTATGCCTGCATCATTAAATCTGTTTATTACGGATAACACCTTTCCGGCGTTTTTGTTGGTCATCATTTTAACCCTGAGTTCGGGATTTGTGGTGTGAACAGATATGTTTATCGGGCTTATATGCATTTTTATAATACGCTCAATTTCGTGCTCGGTAATGTTTGTAAGGGTTATATAATTGCCAAACAGAAAAGAAAGGCGCGAATCATCATCCTTAAAATAAAGGCTCTCTCGAAGACCCTTGGGCAACTGGTCTATAAAACAGAAAACGCATTTATTAAGGCAGGAATGTTTTTTATCCATAAGATATGTTTCAAATGAAAGACCTAATTCCTCATATTCTTTTTTCTTTACCTTTACAACTCTTTCCTTACCGTTTTCCCCGATAATTTTAATTTTAAGACGGGAATTATTCTGATAAAAACGGTAATCAAGGACATCCATTATCTCATTTTCATCAATAGATAAAATGATATCCCCCTGTTTTATGCCGGATTTTTGCGCCGGACTCCCCTTTTCAACCGATTTTATAACAACCGACATAAATTCCCCTCCTAACAACTATGGGATAATGAAAAATGAATGATGAATAATGAATAATTAATGTGTTTTGGCTTTGCCAAAACGATTTATAATCCGTCGGCTGAGCCGACACCGAAATTTTTCATTCTTCATTATTCACTATTCATTAAAAAAACAAGGGAGGATTTCTCCTCCCCGATTTTTAAACTTTTTCGCTTATTCAGCGGTTTTGATAACCTCGCGTCCGTCATAATGACCGCAGGCGGTGCAAAGTCTGTGAGGGCGCTTATATTCGCCGCAGTTTGAACATCTAACCAATGTGGGAGCGGTAAGCTTCCAGAGGTTGTTTCTTCTCTTGTCACGTCTTGCCTTTGAGGTTTTTCTCTTCGGTACTGCCATTTCGGCACCTCCTTATAAATCATAAATCAATTTTGATTATTTTAACAAATCAGCAAGTGCCTGCATACGTGGGTCAATCTCCTTTTCGGGACAACCGCATTTACCTTCGTTTAAGTTTTTGCCACACTTTGAGCAAATGCCCTTGCAGTTCTCATTGCAAAGATGCTTGGTTGGGATACTCAAAACAACCTCGGAATAAATAAGCTCGTCCAAGTCAAGCTTCATATCGGGAACAAGGATAATACTTTCGCTCTCTTCGCCTTCTATCGAAGCGGCAAGAGCCTTATCAAGCTTAACCTTGACTTCCTCACCTGTTTCGAGACCGCATCTGTCGCAAGGGGCGGTATAAGTATAGCTTATTTCCGCCTGCAAAGCCACGAGACTTGCTTTGTTGGAAACCGTTCCGGAAAATTTAACCGGTGCTTTGAGCGGAACAACACCCCTGAAATCAACCGAACTCATATCCAACTCATACTCAATCGGTAATGAAGAATTATCATTGACAAAAATTTTCTTTAAATCAATAACCATACTTCCACCTCTATCGTCACAAAGATTATTATATATATATCTTACCGCTTTGTCAAGAATTTATTTTTAAAAAAGGCAGTTTTCTATCAAATCAAAAAAGATAAATTATTATTGAGTGTAGTTCAATAATAGTTTATATTGCATTTTTTATTATCGTGCGGTATAATACCGTTTGGAATAAGGTGAACCTACAACGGTAGGCGGTTAGCCCTCATTTAAAAAGAGGGTATTTGCCCTCTTAATTTAAGGGGGTGATGCTATGGAGTATTATTATTTAATAGTATTAGTCCTAATTGTAGCTACAGGTTACATAATAAGCATAAAAAAATAACCGCCCAACCCTCAGAAAGTTAGCGGTTATTCGTTAAAAACTGGGGCTAACCGTCTATCGGTTTGCCTTATTTCCATGATTATTATAACATACAGAGAAGATTTGTCAAGCACCGATTTCGGTGCTTTTCATTATTCCAAACAATAATTTATCTTTCCGGATAATTAAGACCCTTAGGTAAGCCGAGAATATAATCAGAAGATACACCGTAAAAAACACATAATTTTATCAAATGTCCTATCGGTAACGGTCTGTGTCCATTTTCATACTGTGCATAATAACTCTGTGTTGTTCCTAAAATTTCAGCAATATCCTTTTGATATAAATCTCTA
>JAFUPX010000018.1 GCA_017472575.1 Clostridia bacterium
AGTAAGATAATCAAGACCTACACTCTGCAAAAAGGTAAGTCTCTCCTTTATTTCCTTTAAAATCGGCTTGGCTATCATTTCATTTCGCTGAGAAAATTTTAGCGTACTTATGAATTCAAGCTCTTCATTAACCGACATATCGCAAAATTCCTTGATATTTTTATCTCCGACAGTTACCGCAAGATATTCGGGTTTAAGTCTTGCGCCGTGGCAGTCGGGACATTCGCTCTCGGTCATACAGGTCTCGATTTCGTTTCTTGAATATTCGCTGGTTGTTTCCTTATAGCGGCGCTCAAGATTATTTACAACTCCCTCGAACGGCGCGTAATAAGTACCGGAGCCGTAAGCCCCGATTCTTTCAAGCTTTAGCTTTTCCTCACCTGTTCCGTAGAGAACGGCTTTTTTACCCTCTTCGGGGATATCCTTAAAAGGAGTATTTATATCGAAGCCGTATTTATCGGCGATACCTCTATAGTACATTTCGGCAATTGCACCTGCATCAGGGTGGAAAAAGGAGTTAACTCCCCATCCGGATGCTTTAATAGCACCGTCTATAAGAGATTTTGTATCATCATATATTATAAATCTCGGGTCTACCTTCATAAACATACCGATTCCGGTACAGGTTGGGCAGGCACCGAAAGGATTATTGAAAGAAAACATTGTTGGTGTAAGCTCGGGAACGCTTATACCGTGTTCCTCGCACGCATAGCTCTGAGAGAACTGCATTTCCGCTCCGCCTATAACATCAACCGCTATAAGTCCGCCCGAAACGGAAGCGGCAGTCTCAATACTGCCTGTAAGGCGCGAACGGATATCCTCCTTGATTACAAGACGGTCAACCACAATTTCAATCATATGCTTTTTATTTTTTTCGAGCTTAATATCCTCGGATAAATCGTACATATTACCGTCTATACGAACTCTTACATAACCCGATTTTCTTGCACCTTCAAGTTCCTTTGTGTGTTCACCTTTTCTGCCCTTAACAACCGGAGCCAAAACCTGAATTTTTGTACCCTCGCTGAGCTTCATTACAGTATCTACTATCTGGTCGGTAGTCTGCTGACTTATTTCTTTGCCGCAGACAGGGCAGTGCGGTACACCCACTCTTGCATACAAAAGACGGAGATAATCATAAATTTCGGTTACAGTTCCAACCGTTGAGCGCGGATTTTTTGAAGTAGTTTTCTGGTCGATTGATATAGCTGGAGAAAGCCCCTCAATGCTATCAACATCAGGCTTTTCCATTTGACCTAAAAACTGCCTCGCATAGGAGGAAAGCGATTCAACATATCTTCTCTGCCCCTCGGCATATATCGTATCAAATGCAAGAGAAGATTTCCCCGAGCCGGAAAGCCCTGTAAAAACAATCAGCTTGTCCCTCGGAATTTCAACATTTACATTTTTAAGGTTATGCTCGTTGGCACCCCTGATTATTAACTTATCACTCGCCATTTTAACATTCCTCCCAATTAGTATTATTTTACTTCAATTTAATTTAAATGTAAATGAAAATTTTAGCAAAAAAGCTCCCTTATAAAAGAGAGCATTGCAAAATAATTAAGTTACTATATTTTTATCCAAACACCGGTAAAGCGGCTTAAAATAAACGAAGTGGGAACGGCAACACCTGTCATTTGAACTGTTCCTACTCTTCCAACCATAACATTATCCAGCATATTTACAAAGTTTGTAATGCCGTTTTGTATCATAATAGGAATTGTAAGCGCTAAAATATGCTTATAAAATTCCTTTGTTCCAATATATTTTTTTAACATAAATTTCCTTTCAAAATACAAGCTGAACAAGCAGTATATAACAGGCTGTACCGCTGATAATACTTATAAGTGTGTTTTTCTTCCATAAATGAAGCAACACAACCGCCAGAACTGAAATTAGCTCAGGCAGACCGAAGGGCAACGATAAAAAAGATATATTTCTCAGGCAATATATCACAAGCATTCCCATAACCGCAAAGGGTAAAACCGTACCTAAATATATAATAAACCGCGGCGTTTTGTTTTTTCCTGAGAAAACTGCGAAAGGAAGAAAGCGCAGTCCCACAGTTACAAGAGCTATCACCCCGACTAAAAGAACAGAATGAATATCAGGCATTTTGTCCGCTCTCCTTCCTCCTATAGCCTAAAGAAAGTACAATTATAATAACAAGCATAGCAGGAATAAGGAAATTATCTGCCCCAAAAATAAGCAGACAAACAGCCGAGGCTAAAATTCCGGTTATCGCAGGCTTATGGTTATCAGTATTTCTCCATTGGTCTATAAAAACGGTTACAAAAAGTGCAGTCAGAGCAAAATCAATGCCTTCTGTACTGAAAGGTATAATATTACCGATAAGCGATCCGATAACCGAGCCGATTACCCAATAGCACTGATTAAAAAGTGATACTAAAAAATAATACAGATGCTTATTTTCAACACCAGCTGGCGGTTCCCCACAGCAAAGCGAAAAAACCTCATCTGTTAAAGCAAATATCATATACGGCTTTTTCTTTCCTGCGTTTTTATATCTTTCTATCATTGAAACACCGTAAAACAAATGCCTTGCATTAACCATCAAAGCTGTAAGAGCCGCTGTTATAAGTGACACCCCTCCTGCCAAAAGCTCAACCGCAAGATACTGCATAGAGCCGGCATAAATAAATACACTCATTGCAAGCGCCCAACCTACACCAAACCCTTTCGAATTTAGCAGTATACCAAAGCCTATGCTTAAAACGCTGTAGCCTGCCATAACAGGCAGGCTTGCGATGAAAGCTTTTTTTAGAGCTTCTGAGTTTTTGCTTTTCTTTAAAAACATTTATTTGCTCTCTCTCAACTTTTTAATTTTATCTCTCAAATATGCGGCATGCTCAAATTCGAGAATTTTTGCTGCTTGGCGCATTTCCTCCGTAAGCCGTTTAATCTGAGCCTCTTTTTCCGCCTTGGACATTTTAGAAATCGGTTTATCTCCCTTAACCTTAGAACCTATTTCAATTATATCCCTTACATCCTTAACTATAGTTTTAGGTGTAATGCCGTGCGTCTTATTATAGTTATCCTGAATTGTACGGCGGCGCTCGGTTTCAACAATTGCACGCTCCATAGAGGGTGTAACACTGTCGGCGTACATTATAACCGTACCATCAGCGTTTCTTGCGGCTCTGCCTACCGTTTGTATAAGCGAGGTCTCGCTGCGCAAAAAGCCCTCTTTATCAGCGTCAAGTATAGCAACAAGAGAAACCTCGGGTATATCAAGACCCTCTCTTAAAAGGTTAATTCCGACAAGCACATCAAATTCTCCGAGACGTAAATCTCTTATTATTTCCATACGCTCGATAGTATCAATATCATAATGCATATAACGCACCTTGATATCGAGCTTTGTGAGATATTCGGTCAAATCCTCAGCCATTTTTTTAGTGAGAGTAGTTATTAATACTCTCTCCTTTTTCATAATGCGGATATTTATTTCGGAAACAAGGTCGTCTATCTGACCCTCAGACGGACGAACGGATATTACGGGGTCTAAAAGTCCGGTAGGTCTGATAATCTGTTCAACCGTTTCTGCGGCATGCTGTTTTTCAAATTCGCCCGGAGTTGCAGAAACAAACACTGCCTGATTTATATGATTATAAAACTCCTCAAAATTAAGGGGTCTGTTATCAAAAGCGGATGGCAGACGAAAGCCGTATTCAACAAGATTTTCCTTTCTTGCTCTGTCTCCGCCGTACATTCCCCTTACCTGCGGCAGGGTTACGTGAGACTCGTCCACAAAAAGCAAAAAATCATCAGGAAAATAATCAAGCAATGTTGAGGGTGTGCTGCCCTTTGGTCTGCGAGACATTACACGCGAATAATTTTCAACACCCTTACAGGTGCCTATTTCACGCAGCATCTCAATATCGTATTCGGTTCGCTTTCTTATACGCTGAGCTTCAATAAGCTTGCCTGCATCGATAAACTCCTTAACCCTTTCCTCCATTTCTTCCTTGATTTCATCAAGTGCCTCTGCCATTTTATCCTGTGGCACAATATAATGTGATGCAGGATAAATTGCAACGTGGAAAAGAAATGCCTTTACCTCACCTGTTAAGGTGTTTATCTCGGAAATTCTGTCAATTTCATCTCCGAAAAACTCTATTCTTAAGGCACTGCCATAGGAATAAGCAGGATAAATTTCAACCGTATCTCCTCTCACCCTAAAGGTATTGCGGACAAAATTTATATCGTTTCTCTCATACTGCAAATCAACAAGCTTTCTTATAAATTCATCCCTGTTTTTCTCCATTCCTGTACGAAGAGAAATAACCATATTTCGGTAGTCAATAGGACTTCCTAGAGAATATATACAGGAAACCGATGCAACAATTATAACATCTCTGCGCTCGGACAGCGCACAGGTTGCCGAATGGCGGAGCTTGTCTATTTCGTCGTTAATAGCTGAGTCCTTTTCAATATATGTGTCAGTTCCGGGAATATAAGCCTCAGGCTGGTAATAATCGTAATAAGATACAAAATATTCAACTGCGTTTTCAGGAAAAAACTCCTTAAACTCTGAGCACAGCTGAGCCGCAAGAGTTTTATTATGTGCCAAAACGAGCGTAGGGCGGTTAACCTGCGCAATTACATTTGCCATTGTAAAGGTTTTACCCGAGCCTGTAACACCGAGCAATACCTGTTCTCTGTTTCCGGCGTTTATACTCTCAACCAAGCCTTTTATAGCCTCGGGCTGGTCACCTGTAGGAGCATAGCTTGAAACAAGCTTGAATTTATCCATTGTTATATTCCATATCCTTTACGGTTTTTGTTTTGAGAACCTTAAGCATCTCTTTAGCTTCCGCTTTTGCACCGGCTAAATCGTGTTCAAGATAATTACCGCATTCTTCCCTTTTGTTTCCCGGAATTTCTCCTGTAAAATCCGCAATAAAGGCAAAAGCCTCTATAGCCAGCTTTAAAACACTTTCCTTACTTACATTATCACGCATTAAAAGATAAAATCCTGTTCGGCATCCCATAGGTCCGAAATAAACAACACTATCGGAATATTCACTGTTTCGAACAAAGGTTGCAAAAATATGCTCTATAGTATGCATAGCAGGATTTTTAAGATAATCTCCCCCGTTCGGCTTTTTCATACGGATATCATAGGTTATAACATCCCCGTCAATTCGTGAAACATACAGTCCTCTTTCCAAAGTATCGTGATTTATTGTAAAGCTTAAAATCTTTTTCATCGTTAAAGCTCCCTTTAAAATATTTACATATATTCTACCACACTTATTATTAAATTAAAAGATTTTTTTCAAGCAATTTATGCAAAAACAAGAAGTATTTATGCAATGTTTTTGCATAAATGATAAATATTGTGCATAATTATTCTGTTTTACTTGACAGAATAAGGAGTTATGCGTATAATTTACCTAAAAATAATAAAAAGGAATTTTGAAATGACTAATATTTTTATTGACGGAAGCGCAGGCACAACAGGACTTCGGATATTTGACAGGCTTTCTCTTCGCAACGATATAAGACTTATCGTTTTACCTGAGAAATCGAGAAAAGACCCCGAAGCTCGCAGAGATGCTCTTAATATGGCTGATATAGCCTTTTTATGCTTGCCAGACGATGCCGCAAGGCAAGCCGTTTCTTTGATAGACAATCCGCACACCGTTGTAATCGACACTTCGACTGCTCACAGAACAGCCGAGGGTTGGAGCTACGGTTTTCCGGAACTTGAAGGTGCAGAAAAAATAGCATCTTCAAAAAGAATAGCAAACCCAGGCTGTCATGCCAGCGGTTTTGTCGCTCTTATAAAGCCACTCATTGACTCGAAGGCTATCAAACCTGATACCGCTCTCTCCTGTTTTTCGCTTACAGGCTATTCAGGCGGCGGTAAAAAGATGATTGCTGAATATGAAGCAGAAGAAAAGGATGTTCTTCTTTCTGCGCCAAGACAGTACGGTCTATCACAGCAGCACAAGCATTTAAATGAAATGGTCAAGGTGACAGGACTTGAAGTTTCCCCCGCCTTTTGCCCGATAGTAAGCAGTTTTTACAGCGGAATGGAGGTAACTGTCCCGATATTCAAAAAAGACCTTAATTGCAGTGTTGAAGAGCTTAAGGAAATATATAAATCTGTTTATACCGGAAATCTTGTAAAATATACTGACGGTGCGAATGAAAACGGATTTATGTCCGCCGCTGCATTCTCAGGCAGGGACGATATGCAGATAACCGTTACAGGCAACGAAGAACGCTTGCTTCTTATTGCAAGATTTGATAATCTTGGTAAGGGAGCAAGCGGTGCCGCCATACAAAATATGAATATTGTAATGGGCGCCGATGAAACAAGCGGACTTGTATACTAATAATTTACCCTCTGTGAGTTTTCACAGAGGGTGTTTTTTATATAGCATACAGTTTTTTATTAAAAATAAGATATTCAACCAAAATTTTGCTATTATTCATAATGCACGCATAAAATCTTGCATTATTTGCATAATCTTGCATAATTATTGATTTTATTGCATAAATATTCAAAGCAATACTTGACAAGTATATATATGTGGTGTATAATATCTTTTAATTAAGAAATATGCATTATTCGGAGGAAATTATGGAAATTATTTCAGGCGGAGTTTGCGCCGCAAAAGGATTCAAAGCAAACGGAGTTCATTGCGGAATAAGAAAGAACCGCTCAAAGCGTGACCTTGCGCTGATTTTTAGTGAGGTTAAGGCAAACGCAGCCGCTGTATACACAACCAATCTTGTCAAAGGAGCTCCCCTGCTTGTTACAAAAAAGCATCTCGAAAGCGGTAAGGCTCAGGCAATTATCTGCAATAGCGGAAATGCCAACACCTGCAACGCGAACGGAATAGAAATAGCCGAGCAGATGAGCGATTTAACCGCAAAAGCGCTGAATATCGATGCTGACGATATCGTTGTTGCTTCAACAGGCGTTATCGGTCAGCCTTTGGAAATCGCACCTATTGAAAACGGATTGCCTGAATTAGTAAAGGGTCTTGATGATAACGGCAGTCTTTCCGCAGCAGAGGCTATAATGACTACCGATACCGTTGATAAGCAGGTTGCAGTTGAATTCAGTATCGGCGGTAAAGTATGCCGAATGGGTGGTATTGCCAAGGGCAGCGGAATGATTCACCCGAATATGGCAACAATGCTTGTGTTTATTACTACCGACGCGGCTATATCCTCAGAAATGCTCTCTGCGGCACTTTCATCGGATATAACAAATACTTTTAATATGGTTAGTATTGACGGGGACACCTCTACCAACGATATGGTAACGGTTCTTGCCAACGGTCTTGCCGGAAATAAGGAAATCTCTTCTTTTGACGATGACTATGCTACATTTATTACCGCTCTCAATACCGTAACAGTTAATCTTTGCAGAATGATTGCAGGGGACGGTGAGGGTGCTACCAAGCTGCTTGAATGTAAGGTTAGCGGCGCTGATAATCTCGGTACTGCTAAAACGGTTGCAAAGAGCGTTATTTGTTCAAGTCTGTTAAAAGCGGCAATGTTTGGAGCAGACGCTAACTGGGGCAGAGTTTTATGTGCCATAGGCTACAGTAAAGCGGAAGTTGATGTAACAAAAATAGATGTTTCCTTTAAATCCGCCAAAGGAGAAATTGCAGTATGCAAAAACGGCGCAGGTATTGATTTTTCAGAGGAAAAAGCAAAGGAAATTCTTCTTGAAAAAGAAATCGAGATACTCGTTGATTTAAACAGCGGCGAATACGATTCCTGTGCGTGGGGCTGTGACCTTACATACGATTACGTAAAAATAAACGGAGATTATAGAACATAGAGGTAAATATAATGGAAAATCAGTTTTCAAATGCTTTAAGGGCTGAAGTTTTAACTCAGGCTCTCCCCTACATAAAGCTTTTTAATGGAAAGGTTATTGTAATTAAATACGGCGGTAACGCTATGATAGACGAGCAGTTAAAGCAACAGGTTATGGAGGATATAGTTCTTCTGTGGCTTATAGGTGTTAAAATTGTTTTGGTTCACGGAGGCGGTCCTGAAATCAACGAGCTTATGAATAAATTAGGAAAAAAAGCCGAATTTGTTGACGGACTTCGTGTTACAGATAAGGAAACCGTTGATATAGTTCAAATGGTACTTGCCGGAAAGGTAAACAAAACCCTTGTTAATCTTCTTGAAATGAAGGGCGGTAAGGCAATGGGAATTTCGGGTATGGACGGATGCCTTATCGAAGCTGAGCCGAAAAATGAAAAGCTCGGATATGTAGGCTCGATAACAAAGATAAACATTGAGCCTGTAACAGACCTTCTCGAAAAGGGATATATACCTGTTATTTCAACTATCGGCTGTGATAAGCAGGGCAATACATATAATATAAACGGCGATACAGCCGCCGCTTATATAGCCGCTGCGATGAACGCCGAGAAGCTGTTTATGATGACCGATATTGACGGCATTTTAAGAGATAAGAACGACCCTACCACCCTTATACCTCATGTAACTGTTTCTGAAGCTAAAAAGCTTTATGAAGAAGGTATAGTTTCAGGCGGAATGATTCCAAAGGTTGACTGCTGTATTGAAGCGATAAACAAGGGTGTTAAAAATGTTACTATTATGGACGGCCGCGTTCCTCACGCTATCTTAATGGAACTGCTTACGGACGAGGGTGCCGGAACAATGGTTACGGGAGACAAGTAATGAACGATATAAAATCCATAGATAAAAGCTATGTTGCAGGCACCTATAATCGGTTTGATGTTGAAATCGTTTCGGGCAAAGGCAGCTTAGTATATGATAATAAAGGAAACGAATACATAGATATGGGCAGCGGTATCGGAGTTACTGCTTTTGGAATTGCTGACGACGAATGGGTTAAAGCAGTTTCATCTCAGGCGGAGAAGCTGCAGCATATGTCCAACCTGTATTATACCGAGCCTTGTGCAAGGTTAGCCGAGGTTTTGTGCGGAAGAACGGGAATGAAAAAAGTATTTTTTGCTAATTCCGGTGCCGAGGCAAACGAATGTGCAATAAAGGTTGCAAGAAAATACGCCGCCGAAAGAAAAGGAGAAGAATATTTTAATATTCTTACTCTCGAAAACAGCTTTCACGGCAGAACTCTTACAACACTTTCCGCTACCGGACAGGACTGCTTCCATAAGCTTTTCAATCCCCTTACCCCCGGTTTCATACATACCCCTGCGAACGATTTCGAGCAGTTAAAGCAAAAGGTAAAGGAAAACAAATGCGCCGCTATTATGCTCGAATGTGTTCAGGGTGAGGGCGGAGTTAATGCTTTAACCAAGGAATTTATTACTTCGGTTTACGAGCTTGCCAACAATGAAGACATTATTCTTATAATAGACGAGGTTCAGACCGGAAACGGAAGAACCGGAGAGCTTTACGCATATATGAATTACGGCATTAAGCCTGATATCGTAACTACCGCAAAGGGACTGGGTGGAGGCTTACCGATAGGCGCCGCATTACTCTCCCAAAAGGTTGAAGCTGTTTTAGGCTACGGTGACCACGGCTCCACCTACGGCGGAAATCCCGTATGCTGTTCTGCGGCATTAAACGTTATAAACAGAATTGATGATAATCTTTTAAAGGAAATAAAAGAAAAGAGCAAATATATATTTACTTCTCTCGAAGGCGCAAAAGGTGTTGAATCGGTTTCGGGAATGGGACTGATGATAGGAATAAAAGCAAAAGGAAATTCTTCGGAAATAGTTAAAAAATGTATAGAAAAAGGAGTTTTATGTCTTACAGCAAAGGATAAAATCCGTCTTCTCCCCGCTCTTAATATTCCTTTTGATATTTTAGAAAAAGCCATAAACATAATAAAAGAAGTTATTGCGGAGGTTTAGAATGAACTTTTTAAAAGGGAAAAATTTTTTAAAGCTACTTGATTTTTCAACTGAAGAAATCAGCGGTCTTATAGATTTAGCAGAAAAGCTTAAGGCTGAAAAGAAAGCAGGAATTTCACATAAAAATTATGAAGGCAAAAATATTGCCCTTATATTTGAAAAAACCAGCACCAGAACACGCTGCTCCTTTGAAGTTGCGGCAGCAGACCTTGGTATACACCCTGTCTACCTTGACCCAAAAAGCTCTCAGATTGGCAAAAAAGAAAGCATTGCCGATACTGCAAGGGTCTTGGGCAGAATGTTTGACGGTATTGAATACCGCGGCTTTGGTCAGGAAATTGTTGATGAGTTAGCAAAATACGCAGGAGTACCTGTTTGGAATGGTCTTACAAACGAGTTCCACCCCACTCAGATACTTGCAGATTTTCTTACCATCAAAGAGCATTTCGGTTCTTTGAAGGGCAAAAAATTAGTTTATATGGGAGATGCGCGTTATAATATGGGCAACTCTCTTATGGTTGGGTGTGCAAAAATGGGTATGCATTTTGTTGCCTGCGCACCTGAAAATTATTTCCCCGAAAAGGCACTCATTAAAGAATGTGAAAAAATTGCAGAACAGACCGGTGCTGTTCTTGAATTTATCACCGATCCGATGAAAGCCACCAAAAATGCTGATGTTATCTATACGGATGTCTGGGTTTC
>JAFUPX010000019.1 GCA_017472575.1 Clostridia bacterium
AAAAAACATAGAATTTTAAAAGAAAAAAAGAATAAAAAAGAAACCCCGCCGCAGGAGCAATATGCGACGAGGTCATATGAAAAGGTGTAAGAGAGCTAGGCAGATGTTCTTTCCTTACATATATAATATAGCAGATCAAAAAACGGGTATTGCGCATAATAGCACCTTGAGTTATAATGAAAAAGCAAGGTCTTCGTCTTTGTTCTTGTATAACCCTTTTTAATCTCAACCCGCCAAAAAAGGACAAACTTTTTTAGCGTGAGAGAAAAAAGAAAAAACAAGATAATAACGTGAAAAACGACCTTGTGTACCTTTTAGGTACGCAGGGTCTTTTTTTATGCACTGACAGGACTCATTGCACTAGCAGCACGTCAAAACACTGACCTACAAAACTGCACTGACTATGGGTGCACTGGCAAACCTCAATAAAACCGCATAAAATGGGCATTTTAGCGCTGAGAAAGCTACGCTAACATCAGCGTCATTCCATTTCTTTCATTGTTTATCTTTGTTAACCCATTCTTTCCTTTTAATTCCCTTTGAAGCTGAAATAACCCGAAATAAAGGGAGAAAAAAGGAGCCTCTTAATTTCCAAATTGCACTCCGCAAATTCTCATTAGACTTGACCCGATGATGAGAGATACGGAGAGAAAATTGGAGAAAAAGAGAAAGAAAAAGGGCGGGTCAAATTGAAGGAATTTGAGAGAGTGGGAGAAAAAAAGAAATTGTCCTTTTGACGCTAAAAAGGTTTGTCCTGTAACAGTTGCTGATTATAAAACAATCCATAAAATCCGTCTGTCATATTTGATAGGCGGATTTTTCTATTTAAAAGCCGTTTATTCCTAAAAAAATACCGATTAGGTAAAATTACAACATTTTTTCTCAAAATATGATATATTAGCCTTGGGAGGTGAAAAAATGAAATATCAACTTATTATAAATAAAACAGCGGAGGAAAATATTACCGCAACCGTCTGCAAGCCTTCGGAGCTTACTGACAAAATAGAATACTTAGTTATGAACTATAACGGCACAGACAAAATCACAGGCTACACCGAGGACGATATAAAACCGCTCCCCTTTTCCGAAATAGAATGTATATTTGTTGAAGGAGGAAAAACATACGCTGTTTTGACAGACGGCAGCCGTTACTTAATTAAATTACGTCTTTATGAGATTGAAAAGCTGTTACCCGCGGCTTTTATAAAAATCAACAAATCTGCACTCGGCAATACAGCACGAATAGAAAGGTTTACAAATTCGCTTATCGGTGCGGTTGATGCAGTTTTTAAGTGCGGACATACAGAATATGTATCGCGCAGATGCTTTTCTGAAATTAAAAGGAGGATATTAAAATGAAAAAACTTTTTATTGATTTTTTAAAAAGGGGCTTAACTGCCTCGGTGGGCGGTCCAGTTGTTATGGCTGTTGTATACTTATTTTTAGATTATTTCGGTGTAGCAAAAACGGTTTCGGTTTCAAAAATTGCAGCTGAAATTTTAACCGTTTCACTTATGGCATTTATAGCTTCCGGAATAACGGTTATTTATAAATGTGAAAAATTGCCGATATTTACTGCCGCTCTTATTCACGGTATTGCCCTTTATGCGGATTATATTTTATTCTATCTGTTAAACGGCTGGCTTAAAAGTCAAATTATACCGATTTTGATTTTCACCGGAATTTTTATAGCAGGTTATATGGTTATATGGCTTATAATCTATCTTGTAACAAAGAGTTCTACAGCTTCGTTAAATAAAAAATTAAAGCTGTAAAGAAAAATACTTGACAGTTATCTTTGAATGTGTTATAATCCTCGTTGTAAAGTTTTGGACTTTACAACGAGGTGTTTTATGGAAAAGAATTTATATATCTCTTCCCTGCTTGATGTCTATGGAAATTTTTTGGGCGAAAAGCAGCGTAGGTTAACCGAGCACTATTATAATGAAGACCTTTCACTTTCAGAAATTGCTGAAAATGAGGGCATTACCCGACAGGGCGTTCGGGATTTAATAAAAAGAGCCGAGGCTCAGCTTTTAGAGTTTGAGAAAAAAAGCGGCTACTGTAAAGCCTTTTCAAATCTTAAGGATGCTGCTGAAAGGGTACGTAAAGGCGAAAACTGTATAAATAAATTACTTGATATTATAGATAATTTATAAAGGAGCTTTGATGTATGGCGTTTGATAATCTTTCCGATAAGCTTGCGGGCGTTTTTAAGCGCCTGCGTTCAAAAGGTAAATTATCAGAATCCGATGTTAAAGAAGCAATGCGCGAAGTTCGCCTTGCCTTGCTTGAAGCGGATGTTAACTATAAAGTTGCCAAGGATTTTACAAACTCAGTTACCGAAAAATGCATCGGTGCCAATGTTATGGAGAGCTTAACCGCTCCCCAAATGGTTATAAAAATAGTCCGTGATGAGCTTACCGCCTTAATGGGCAGTGAGCAAGCCAGATTAAAAACATCTTCTAAAATACCTACAGTTATTATGATGTGCGGCTTGCAAGGTTCGGGTAAAACCACCCACTCAGCCAAATTAGCAAAGCATTTAAAGGCTCAGGGACACAGACCGTTGCTTGTTGCCTGTGATATTTACCGTCCGGCTGCTATTGAACAGTTAAAGGTAGTAGGTAAAGCTGTTGAAGCTCCTGTTTTTGAAATCGGAACTGAAAAGCCTGAAATCATTGCTAAAAAGTCTATTGCTCACGCAAGAGATTACGGATATGATTTTGTTATTCTCGATACGGCGGGCCGTCTTCATATAGATACCGAGCTTATGGACGAGTTAAAGCGTATTACGCAGGCAGTTGAGGTAAACAATATTTTGCTTGTTGTTGACTCTATGGTCGGACAGGATGCAGTTAATATAGCAAAATCATTTAATGAAATACTTGAAATTGACGGTATTATCCTCACCAAGCTTGACGGTGATACAAGAGGCGGTGCGGCGCTATCCGTAAGAGCTGTAACAGGTAAACCTATTATGTTTGCAGGTGTCGGAGAAAAGCTTGACGAGCTTGACGAGTTCCACCCTGACCGTATGGCTTCGAGAATTCTCGGAATGGGAGATGTTCTCTCCCTTATCGAAAAGGCTGAAAGTGAGCTTGACGAGAAGAAAGCCGAGGAAACCGCACGACGGTTACAGGAAAATAAATTTGATATGAATGATTTGCTTGACCAATTTCAGCAAATTAAAAAAATGGGTTCCTTAAAAAGCGTTTTATCTATGCTTCCGGGAATGGAAAAGCAAATTCGCGACGTTGATATTGATGACAGAGCAATGCTCAGAGTTGAAGCAATAATCAAATCTATGACCAAAAAAGAACGTGCAAAGCCCGATATCTTAAACGCTTCGAGACGCCGCAGAATTGCCGCCGGAGCAGGAGTTAAGGTTGAGGATGTAAACAAGCTTATACGTCAATATGAACAGATGAAAAAGATGTTTAAACAGTTTTCGGGCAAGGGCGGAAAAAACAGAATGATGCGTAATATGCGTATGCCCGGTAAATTCGGTTTTTAAAGATTTTTCTTTTAAACATATATTAAAATTTGGAGGTGTATTGTTGTGGCAGTTAAAATCAGACTTCGCCGTATGGGCGCTAAAAAGGCTCCTTTCTACCGTGTTGTTGTTGCTGATTCCCGTTACCCGCGTGACGGTCGTTTTATCGAGGAAATCGGATATTACGACCCGACTAAGAATCCCGCTACTGTTAATATAGACAGTGAAAAAGCTAAGAAGTGGATATCTAACGGCGCTCAGCCCACAGATACCGTTAAGGCTCTGCTTAAGAAAAATGGTGTTCTTTAATAATTTATTAGAGGTAATGAAATGAAAGAGCTATTAATTGCTATTGCAGCAGGTCTCGTTGAAAACCCTGACGCAGTAACAGCTACTGTCGATGAGCCCGATGAAAACGGTGTTACAGTTTATCATCTGCATGTTGCAGAAAACGATATGGGACGTGTTATCGGTAAGCAAGGCAGAATTGCCAAAGCTATACGCACAGTTATGCGTGCAGCTGCCAACCGCAATGATGAAAAAATCGCGGTTGAAATCGACTGATTAGAAAGACCGGGCGATAAGCACCGGTCTTATTACTATCTATAATCCCACTTTAGGGACTTTTATATATTTTGGAGGAATTATGATTAAAAAATTTCTTGAAACGGGAAAAATTGTAGGAACACACGGAGTTGCAGGAATGGTGAGAATTCAGGTATGGGCAGATTCGCCTGAATTTTTATGCGGTTTTAAAAAGCTTTATACCGATGCTAACGGAGAAAACTATTTAAAAGTAAATAAAATCCAGCCTCACGGGAATGTTGTTATTGCAAAGCTTGAGGGCATAAACTCTATAGAAGAAGCCGAGAAATTAAGAAATAAAACACTGTATATTGACCGCTTGGACGCTAAAATTCCTGAAGGCAGATATTTTATCAGTGACCTTTTAGACTGCACAGTTTATGATAGCCTAACAGGCTCAGAGTTAGGTGTTATAACCGACATTTCCGAAACCGGAGCCAATGATGTTTGGCATATAAGCAAAGACGGCAAGGAATATCTTGTTCCTGCAATAGATGAAGTAATAAAAGCGGTTGATGCAGAAAACGGAAAAATCATCATATCTCCTATGAAAGGCATTTTTGACGATGAAAATTGAAATACTTACCCTTTTTCCTGAAATGTGCGAAACAGTTATGAGCGAAAGCATAATCGGCAGAGCAAGGTCGGCAGGCAAGGTCGAAATATCCTGTATTAATATTCGGGATTTTGCCGGAAACAAGCACAACAAGGTTGACGATATGCCTTACGGCGGCGGTATGGGTATGATAATGGCTGCTGCTCCCATATATAACTGCTATAAAAGCCTATATAATGAAAATGAACCTAAGCCGCATCTTATTTATCTCTCCCCTAAAGGAAAAACCTTTACTCAGCAAAGAGCAGTTGAATTATCCAAGCTTGACAGAATAGTTCTCCTTTGCGGACACTATGAGGGAATTGACGAAAGGGTTATCGAAGAAATAGTTGATGAGGAAATTTCTATTGGCGATTTTGTTTTAACAGGCGGAGAGCTGCCTGCTCTTACCGTTGCAGATGCAGTTTGCAGAATGCTTCCCGGTGTACTTTCGGACGATATATGCTTTGAAGAAGAAAGCCATTATTCAGGTTTACTTGAATATCCGCATTATACACGTCCTGCCGAATGGAATGGCAGAGCTGTTCCCGAAATTCTGCTTTCCGGAAACCATGCTAAAATTGATATGTGGCGCAGAGCAAAAGCAATAGAAACAACATTAAAGAAAAGACCTGATATGCTCCAGTTGGAAAATTTATCGGATTTAGATAAAAAATGTTTAAAAATGTTGAAGGATGAACAGGAAAAATCTGAAAATTTAAAATAAAAATATGTAAATTTTGCACAAATACCGAACACCGAATTTAGCGAATGTTGGATAATTATTAGAACTTATTCACAAATAATTGACGATTTCATTAAATGTGGTATAATAATTAACATAAGATTAATAAAACCTAAGCAAGGAGATTTTACCATGTGTGTTAAAGATGTAGTTATTCAAAATCAGGTAGGTTTGCACGCTCGCCCTGCTACTTTCTTTATTCAGAAAGCAAATGAATACAAGTCATCAATATGGGTTGAGAAGGACGAAAGAAAAGTCAACGCGAAAAGTCTTCTCGGAGTTCTTTCTTTGGGCATTGTAGGCGGAACAACAATCAAAATCATTGTTGACGGATCTGATGAAAAAGAAGCCCTCGAAGGTCTTATTGAATTGGTAGAATCAGGATTTGCCGATTAAAGACAGAAAAGCCGATTCGCTTTTAAAAAAGTGCGTCGGCTTTTAAATTTTTTATTGACAAATCGGAAAATACTGTTATAATAATATAGTCGGCTGTTAGAGCAGACTTAAATATCCGGGTGTGGCGCAGTTTTGGTAGCGCGCTTGAATGGGGTTCAAGAGGCCGCAGGTTCAACTCCTGTCACTCGGACCAGAAGAAATCCGCTAAAGCTTGATTACAAAAGGCTTTAGCGGATTTTTTATTATTATTACCTCTTTCTTGATTGACAAATATTAACTTACATGATAAAATCAAAACATATAATAAATAAATTTAAGGAGGTTGTTTTTATGTCAACCGCGCAAATTGTTTTTCTTTCCATTTTAATAGGTGTGGTATTGGTAACTAAGTTAGTTATTGATATTCTTATTATTTCAAATCTTACCGCAATAAAGCGAAATACTAAGTTCACCGCAAACAAGCTGAAACAGTTATGCAAACTAACCTCCGACAATCAGATATATGTAAGAGGAGTTTACAATGCAATAAGCGGAGATAATGAGGTTTTAGCTAAAATTGCAGAAGAACAGGAAAAAGAAAAAAAGAAGAAAAAGACAACAAGAAAAACCGCCGCAAAGCCTAAGGCAGAGCCTGTAACTGCGGCAACTGAAAATTAACTTCTACATATTAAAGCTCGTATGCTTTAGAAGCATACGAGCTTATTTTATATATATTTCTTATTTTTTCCCTGATTAACTCCTAAAATACCGCCAATCATTGAAGCCAGAATTATAATAATAAATCTTAAAAGTGTGTTTATTCCAACACCGTCAAAGCTGGAAATTAACGCGATGAGCGTTACAGCAATAAAAATTACAGTTCCCATAAGCAGACCTACTATATAACCTCTATCCCCTATTTTCTTAGAGGTAAAAAATGAAGCAACAAAGCTGCCGAGTGCCAGAGAAACGGTTGCAAACGGAACAGCAAATGAGCTGTCGATTTCGAAAAGATACATAACAAGTGCAAAAAGAGCGGCACTGATAAATGTAACTGCTGTTCCGATGATAAGTCCAAACAGATATCTTTTTAGCTTTACTGCAGTATCACCTTTGATATATTCTTTTGACATAAAAAATCCCTCCTGAACACTAAAATATATTCAGGAGGGACAAAACTTATAACCTTTAATTATTTTGAAGCTGTATCATCGTGAACAGTAAGGTTTGACTGCATCGCCCAACGGGCAACCGTAATCTTGCTATGGTCACTCTTAGACTCAATAACAATGGTATCTTCTTTCAGAGAAATAACTCTTCCGTAAATTCCGCCGATTGTAACGATTTCATCGCCAACCTGCAGATTTTCACGCATCTTCTTTTCTTCTTTCTGCTTCTTACGCTGAGGACGGATCATAAGGAAATACATAGCAGCAAAAATAATTACTATCCAGAGAATACTGAAAACCATTCCGCCTGTGCCTGCGGCAGCAACCTCCGAAGAAGTTTCTGTAGCTGTTTCTGCTGCTAATAAAATAGGATTAATATTCATTGATTTAAACCTCCAAAAAACTTATAAAGTTATTATATATTAAACGGACAGGTATTTCAAGAACAATTTGTAAATTATATCCTTGTGGAGTAAATTTCTTCCTTTTCCTTTTTGAACTGCGCAAAGTTTCCGTTATCAAGAGCGTTTCGGATATCCTCCATAAGATGATTGTAAAACCATAGATTGTGCATAACAAGCAATCTTTGAGACAGCATCTCTCCGCTTTTAAGCAAATGTCGTATATACGCCTTACTGTAACGCTGACAGACCGGACAGCCGCAGTTTTCATCAATCGGAGACATATCAAGCTCATACTTCTGATTGTTTATGTTGATAATACCCTTTGAAGTAAACAAGTGTCCGTGGCGAGCATTACGGCTGGGCATAACACAGTCAAAAAGGTCTACTCCCCTTTCAACCGCGTTAAGAATGTTTGCCGGTGTTCCCACTCCCATTAAATATCTTATCTTGTTATCAGGCATATGCGGTGTTACATTTTCAATTATATCATACATAACCTCCGCCGGCTCTCCAACCGCCAGACCGCCGATAGCATAACCGTCCAAATCAAGTTCCCTTATTCGCTTCATATGCTCAACCCGCAAATCAGCATAGGTACAGCCCTGATTTATTCCAAAAAGCATTTGCTCTGGATTTACGGTGGTTTCTAAAGAATTTAATTCCTGCATTTTTGCTTTACAACGCTCAAGCCATCTTGTTGTTCGTTCACACGATGCCTTTGCATAGGAGTATTCTGCCGGATTTTCTACACATTCGTCAAACGCCATTGCAATGGTTGAACCTAAGTTAGACTGTATCTGCATACTTTCCTCAGGTCCCATAAAAATACGTCTTCCGTCAACATGGGAAGCAAAGGTTACACCCTCCTCCTTTATCTGGCGAAGCGAAGCCAAAGAAAACACCTGAAAGCCGCCGCTATCGGTTAAAATCGGGCCATCCCAAGTGGTGAATTTGTGAAGACCTCCGCATTTTTTTACTGTTTCGTCTCCGGGTCTTATATGGAGATGGTAGGTATTGCTAAGCATTACCTGACAACCCAATATTTTTAAATCCTCGGCAGAAACACCGCCCTTAATAGCCGCGGCAGTTGCAACATTCATAAAAGCAGGTGTTTGAACCGTTCCTCTGTTGGTTACAAATTCAGCCCTACGGGCATTGCCTTCTGTTTTTAATAACTTATACATTTGTTTCTCCTATTCAATAAACATTGCATCACCGAAGCTAAAAAATCTGTACTTTTCATCAACAGCTTCCTTATATGCTCGCATTGTGTTTTCATACCACGAAAAAGCAGAAACCAGCATAATAAGAGTGCTTTCGGGTAAATGAAAATTGGTTATCAGCGCATCCATACACTTGAAATTATATCCGGGATAGATAAAAATATCTGTATCACCGCTGCACTCTTTTATTTCACCGTACAAATTAGCTACGCTTTCAATTGTTCTGCAGCTTGTTGTTCCTACGCATACTACCCTTCCGCCGTTTTTCTTGGTTTTGTTAATCAATTCTGCAGACTCGTTGGATACAAAATAATGCTCCGAATGCATTTTATGCTCGGTTATTTCCTCAACCTTAACAGGACGGAATGTTCCCAACCCTACATGAAGGGTTACAAAGGCTACATTTACACCGTTTTCTTTTAGCTTTTCAAGAATTTCGTCAGTAAAATGAAGTCCCGCAGTTGGAGCGGCGGCAGAGCCTAATTCTTTTGAATAAACCGTCTGATAACGTTCCTTATCCTTTAACTTTTCCTTAATATACGGTGGCAGAGGCATCTGCCCCACCTCGTCAAGCACAGAGTAAAACTCTCCTGAACATTCAAATTTTAAAATACGGTTACCATCCTCTAAAACATCGGTAACTGTAGCTGAAAGTTTATCACTGAATTTAAAGGAATTACCTGTTTTTGCCTTTTTTCCAGGACCTGCAATACATTCCCAGAGAAGCTCGCCACGCTGTTTCAATAAAACAAACTCAACAACCGCTCCGGTATCTGTTCTTGTACCGTAAAGCCTTGCCGGCAATACTCTCGTATTATTAAGAACCAGACAATCCCCTGCTTTTAAGTAATTTAAAATATTAAAAAAGGCATCGTGCTTAATTTCTCCGTTTTGCTTAGAGAGAACAAGCAGTTTTGAATTACTTCTCTGCTCCAGCGGCGTCTGAGCAATAAGCTCGGGAGGTAAATCGTAGTAAAAATCGCTCTTTTTCATGAGTCACCTAACAACTTTCTTTAATTTCCAGCATAAAATAGTTTGACAAACATACTCTGCAATGGTATTATTTTATAATAGATTATTATATTGCAAAAAACAATATATATCAAGTCTATTTTTGCATTATGTTTGTGGAAAGAGTGTGAAGGAAAATGAAAAAATTCAATGTAGGTATTATCGGAGCAACCGGAATGGTTGGCCAGCGCTTTGCTCTGCTTTTAGCAGATCATCCTTGGTTTAATGTTACAGCTTTAGCGGCAAGCTCCCGTTCCTCGGGTAAAACCTATGATGAAGCAGTATCGGAAAGATGGGCAATGAAATCTCCCATCCCAGAAAATTTAAAGGATATGGTAATCTATGACGCAGTTAACGATATTGAATCAATCGTTTCTAAGGTTGATTTTGTTTTCTGTGCCGTTGATATGAAGAAGGATGAAATAAAAGCCCTTGAAGAAAATTACGCAAAGCACGAATGCCCTGTAATTTCAAACAACAGCGCACACAGGCACACACCTGACGTTCCGATGATTATTCCCGAAATAAATGCGGAGCATGCTAAAATTATTGAAGCTCAGAGAAAGAGACTGGGAACAAAGAAAGGCTTTATCGCGGTTAAATCTAACTGCTCATTACAAAGCTATGTTCCTGCACTTTTCCCTCTTGACAAGTTTGAAATTGATAAATGTCTTGTAACAACCTATCAGGCAATTTCAGGTGCCGGCAAAACCTTTGAGCGTTGGCCTGAAATGATTGATAATGTTATTCCCTTTATCGGCGGAGAGGAAGAAAAAAGCGAGCAGGAGCCGCTTAAAATCTGGGGTAAAATTGAAGGCGGAGAAATTGTTCCCTCTGAGCGTCCTAAATTTACTGCACAGTGCTTAAGAGTTCCCGTTTCGGACGGACATATGGCGGCTGTTTTCGTTTCCTTTAAAAACAAGCCCTCCAAGGAAGAAATACTTAAAATCTGGAAAGAATACAGCGGAGAGCCTCAAAAGCTTGAGTTGCCCCACGCTCCCAAGCAGTTTATCTACTACTATGAGGAAGACAATATGCCCCAGACCAAGCTTAACCGCGATTTAGACGGCGGAATGGCAATTCACGTTGGAAGACTCAGAGAAGATTCTCAATACGATTATAAATTCGTTTGTCTTTCCCATAATACTTTAAGAGGAGCGGCAGGCGGAGCAGTACTTCTTGCAGAGCTTCTCTGTGCAAAGGGATATATGGATTAAACCTATTAATTTTTAAAACAACACTGAGAAAGGAGAATTTTTATGAAGCAACGGATATTTAAAGGTGCCGCAACTGCACTTATTACACCTATGTATGAGGACGGTACGGTTAATTTTAAAGGATTAGAGTTGTTGGTTGAAAAGCAGATTGAGGGCAATATTGACGCTCTTGTTATCTGCGGAACAACCGGAGAAAAATCCACTCTCAGGTATGATGAACATGTAAAGGTTATAGAGGTTGCCGCAAAAGCGGCGGCAGGCAGAGTTCCGATTATTGCAGGAACCGGAAGCAACGACACTGTTTATTCGGTTGAGCTTTGCGAGGATGCCGCAAAGATAGGTGCTGATGCATTCTTAATGGTAACCCCTTATTACAACAAAACCTCTCAGGAGGGACTTATAGCGCATTATAACTATATTGCGGACAGAGTAAGCAAGCCAATAATTCTCTACAATGTACCTTCCAGAACAGGAGTTGCAATAAACCCCGAAACATATAAGGAGCTATCAAAGCATCAAAGAATAGTTGCGGTTAAGGAGGCTAACGGAGATATAGCCTCAGTTGCTAAAACAAAATACCTCTGCGGAGACGAGCTTGATATTTACTCAGGTAATGATGACCAAGTGGTTCCGATAATGTCGCTCGGGGGAATTGGTGTTATTTCGGTTATATCCAATTTTCTTCCGAATGAAATGCACGAAATGTGCCATTCCTATTTAAACGGAGATACAAAAAAAGCCGCCGAAATGCAGATTAAATATACAGGACTTATGAACGCGCTCTTCAGCGACGTTAACCCTGTTCCCGTTAAGGAAGCGATGAACATTCTCGGAATGGAAGCAGGCCCTTGCAGACTTCCGCTTTATCCAATGTCCGAAGTAAAAAAGCAAAAGCTCATTGAAAAGCTCAAGGAATGCGGCTGTTTATAACGATTATAATTTAAAAATAGTATGGATGTGTAAAAATGATTAAAGCAATACTTGTAGGTGCTTGCGGAAAAATGGGAAGATTTGTAGCAAGCTGTGCTGAGGAAGACAGCGGAATTAAAATCATCGCCGGAGTAGACCGTGTAAATACGGGATGCTCCTTCCCTGTTTTTTCTTCATTTGATGAAATCAATACCGATGCGGATGTTATAATAGACTTTTCAAGCCCTGCTGTGCTTGATTCCCTGCTTGATTATGCAGTTAGAAAAAATATACCCACTGTGCTTGCAACAACAGGCTACAGCAATGAGCAGATAGAAAAAATTCATAACGCAGCCAAGAATATACCCATTTTCTTCTCATTTAATATGTCTTTGGGCGTAAATCTTATTTGCTCGCTTGCAAAAAAGGCGGCAAAAATTTTAGGAAACAGTTTTGATATCGAAATTGTTGAAAAACACCACAATCAGAAGATTGACGCACCCTCAGGTACCGCTATCATGCTTGCAAATGCCGTCAACGAGGTTTTTGACGACAAACTAAACTACGAGTATGACCGACATTCAAAACGCGCCAAACGCCCTAAAAATGAAATAGGAATACATTCTATACGCGGAGGTACTATCGTCGGAGAGCATGATGTGATTTTCGCAGGACACGATGAGGTTATAACAATATCTCATTCTGCGGCATCAAAGGAAGTGTTTGCGGCAGGTGCTGTAAAGGCGGCAAAATTTATCGCAAGCCAAAGCAGCGGACTTTACGATATGAATTCAATAGTTGCGCTTGATTAAACAAAATAGGCTGTCTCACTACAAGAAGTGAGACAGCCTATTTTAATTAATAAAATATCTACATATTTATAACTTCTTACCCTAACAAATGGAAAGTATATTTCAGCGATACTTGCTTTAAATATTCTTTTATTCCTTTGGACCAAGCTGCAATTCATCCGCATATTCCTTCATCGCTTCAATACAGACTGATGCTACTTCCTTTACATCCATTCCCATCATTTCACAGCCCTGTTTAATAACCTCTCGGTTACATTTAGCGGCAAACTTCTTATCCTTGAATTTCTTCATAAAACTGGATACTTCCATATCCGTAATGCCGGCAGGACGCATTCTGGCGGCTGCCTGAATTATACCGGTCAGCTCATCCGCAGTGAACAACGATTTTTCAAGGTTTGTAATTGGCTCTACATCATTTACCAAACCGTAACCGTGAGCAAGGATTGCCCTTACCTCTTCATCGGTAAGTCCTGCCTCTTTCAGAGGCTGTTCGGTATGCTTAAGATGCTCTTGCGGAAACTGCTCATAATCATAATCGTGAAGATAACCGATTGCCATCCAATGCTCTTTATCTTCGCCGAAATACTTTGCAAGGCCGCCCATAGCTACCATAACATTCTTTGCGTGGAGGAACAGATGCTCCTCTGTAGTAGTTGTGTTCAATAATTCTTTTGCCCTATCTAAAGTAAGTGTTTTCATTTTTCACATTCCTTTTTATCTTATTTAAAATGAAATTTCTTTTCCTAAACGGAAAGAATACAATATTTTCTCCTTGACCTTTTTAGAGAATATTTTTTCGCAGGCGGCAGAATAAATATTCAACTGCTCGCTGTAAGCAGACTTCAACTGCTGCATATCGGTAACGCGGTCAGTTTTAAAGTCAAGAATAACAAGCTCACCGTTTTCAACAAAACACAAATCCACAGCGCCCTGAACGATTATATTTTCTTCCTTTTCGCCTTCAAGCTCAGGATTTATCCTTGAAGCCGGCATTTCGGTTAAGAAGCGCATTTCCCTTTTAACCGTATCGGAATTTTTAATTCTCTTAAATACATCGCTTTCAAAAAAGGTTTTTAAAGCCTCTGTGCTTACACATTCGGCTTCCCTTTCGGTTATAAACTGCCACTCAACAAGCCTATCAAGCTCGCTTTCAATATCATCTGAGTTTTCAAAATCGTAAAACTGCATAACCTTATGGGTTGCATTTCCGATTTGAGTTGCAGTAACTCCACCGCACATAAATGAGGGCTTTGCGGTAAACGCGAAATGCTCGCTTTCAGCCTTATTTGCGATTACCGAAACTGATGCCTTACTTTGTGTTTCTCTGTACTTTGCATAAGGATAAACAAAATTTATATTTTCCTTAATTTTTTCAACAATTTCGGTGTTTACTGAACATTCCGCCAAGTTCTCAGAATAATCCTGATACGGCTCATTTACATAAAATTCCTCTTTAACTTCAACTACACTTTCCGTATCTAAAGGAATGAGCTTGCTCGCATTCCCCCGCAGATTATGGCAGTCGGGGTGAAGTAAAAGTGCAGTAAGTATCCAGTCAAAATAGCTTTTTCCTTTTGTAAAGCAGACTTTTCCGTTCGAGCCGGCAGCTATTAGGTTAGTTTTTGCCTTTAAAATATTGCTTTCATATTTTTTAGGAGAAGCAACGAATACAAGCTTTTCTTCAGCACGTGTCATAGCCACATAAAGAAGTCTTAATTCCTCTGAAAGCTCTTTTGCTTTCATTTCTTCGATTTGTGTCTGACGAATTGCGGTAGTTACCTTTTCTTTTGCTTTATCGTCAAAATATTTTAATCCAAGCCCTAATTCACCGCTATATACCATCGACTCTTTAGAATCACTGTCATTAAAAGCGGCGGCAGTATCTGCAACTATGCAAACCGGAAACTGCAAGCCTTTTGAGCCGTGAATACTCATTATTTTTACAGAATTTTCTCCTGAGAGCGCCGCCGCGGATTTAAGTCCCCTTTCAGACTGCCTTTTTATATAATCGACAAATCTGCCGATACCTGCCTGCTCACCGGACGAAAATTCCTCGGCATACTTTGAAAGAAGCAGAAGATTGTTTCTGCGGCGCTCGCCGTCGCTCATAGCATAGACAATTTTCAAATATCCTGTTTCATACAACAACTTTGTTATAAGCTCAGGCAAGGCTAATGTAACCGCCATTCTTCTGTATTTTTCAATTCTTTTAAGTACACCGTTTGCCTTTTCATTTCCGTTTTCAGCGGCATAAACAACCGCGGAATAAAGCTCCCCGTGGCGGTAAGCCGCTCTTATTCGGGCAGTTTCATCAGGAGTAAATCCGAAAATCGGAGAAAGCATAACACAAAGCAATTCTATATTGCTCATTGGATTATCTATTATTTTAAGCAGAGAAAGGAAAACCGATATTTCGGTAGCTTCGGCATACCCTTCTGAGGAATAATTTACGGGAACACCGTGTTTTCTTAATTCCTCCACCATTACAGGTGCTTTTTTAGATGTAGAACGCAAAAGAATTGCAAAATCGGAAAATTTCGCATTGCGAAGTGTATCGCCCTCTCTTATAAAAGGCTCCTCCGCCATTTTACGCTTTATATATTCCGTAATATATCCTGCCTCGTATTTTACGGCGGTTTCGGAATTTTCTCCGTTGGTTATTATATGAAGCTCTGCGCATTTTTCGCTATTTTCGGGGAAAACTGCGCTTGGGATAAGCGCTTCTTCAAAATTATAGTCTAAGCCCCCGTTTTCCCTGCTCATAGTATTTTCAAAAAAGAAGTTTACAAAATCGCAAACGCCCTTTCGGCTTCTGAAATTATTACCGAGAACGATTTTTTTAGGCTGGTTATCCTTTGCTTCGGCTACAGGAATATATCTATCCTTTTTGCTTATAAAGTTATCAGGATTGGCACCTCTGAAACCGTAAATACTTTGCTTTACATCTCCTACTACAAACAGATTTTTTTCTTTACCTGAAAGGATATAGAAAAGCCTGTCCTGCAAATCATTGACATCCTGATATTCATCAACCATAACCTCATCATAACTTGCCGATAGCTCTTCGAACTCCTCAAGCAGCTTAAGAGCAAGATGCTCGGTATTATGGAAAGTAAAGGTATTAATACGGAGATATTCTTCAAAAATTCTTTTATCAAGCTCTTTAAGTATATCAGCAAAAAGCCTTATCGGTGCGCTTAAATAATTATTTGTCTGCCTGATAAAATCGGTTCTTGCAAAGAAAAGCTTGCGTAAGATCTCTAAATCATCCTTATATGAGGCTACCGCCTGCTTGCAGGCATCAACCTCTTCGAGCCCTGAAATTTTTCTGCTTGAGGGAAGAGACGGAACAGAAAATCCTTGCAGGCTCTCATAAAACTCATCCCAATCGCCCTTTTCAGCCTGTATTTTCAGCTCTTCAAATTTTTCTATTAAAAGCGACAAATAAGGCAAATAAACATTAGCGGCTTCGTCGGTTAAGGAAATATAGTCTTTAAGTCTTACAATACCGGAAAGAATATCACTAATTATCCTTTCAGCCCTGTTAAACGCATATTTATAACATTCGTGAGAGCTGTTAAAGTCCGCAAAATAACACTCGGCTATTTTATCATACCAAGCCTCGGGCTCAGCCATATTACGGCTGTAGCGGTAAATATCAAGTAAAGCGTTTATAAATTTACCTTCATCGTAATCAGCACCGGCAATATCCAGCAAGGTGAAAAAATCTTTATCTCCCCCCTCAAGGTATTCTTCAAAAATTTCACCAGCAATTTTTTCATTAACAGACCTTAAAAGTCCCTCGTCACTTACCTTGAAATCGGGATTTACCCCTGCCCTTTCAAAATTTTCTCTTACTAAATCTATACAAAAAGAGTCTATAGTACATATTTTGGAAGATGCAATAAGATGCTTTTGCCTTAAAAGACCGATATCATCTGGATTTAGGCGACATTCCTCATCCAGCCTTTTTTCAATTCTGGTACGCATTTCCGCAGCGGCGGCATTTGTAAAGGTAACAATAAGGAGCCTGTCCGCACTTACGGGATTTACTTTATCGGTAATTCTTGATATTACCCTCTCGACCAAAACGGCAGTTTTTCCGGAGCCTGCCGCCGCAGAAACAAGTATATTTCCACGCTCGTCAATAGCAGTTTGCTGTCCTACAGTAGCCTTAAATGCCATTTTGGTTTTCCTCCTTGATTATTTTTACTGCCTCGTCGGTTTTCAATACCGACGCCGCCTTAGGTGTTATATCCTCTTTTCCGCAAACCGAAGCGAAATCGCAATATTTGCAGGCAGGAGATTTATAACCGTCCACAGGGTCAATATCAATATTTCCCGAAGCTATTTTATTTCCTATTCCGCAAAGCTTTTTATCAATATAAGTGAAAATTTCGTTAAAATCCTCTCCGTCGATAAAGGAGTTGTTGGTCTTAGAAAAGGAACCGTCCTTATTAACCGAAAGCCTTGGAACAAACTCACCGCGGTTTTCAGCCTCCATCGCTGTTACAACAGATAAATCCTTAATAAGAAGACCGTTCATAGCAGTGTTTTTGCCCTTTTCCTCACGGGAAGGCTGCATATAGAGAATTCCGGCTGCTTTTTCGCTCTCTTTACTTCCCTTAACAGCGGCATAAAGGTAAATCAGCATTTGGAGATTAAGTCCGTACAGTACATCCGAAATTTTAAACTCTCTGCTTCCTGTTTTATAATCCACAACCCTGATATAGCCGTTATATTTATCAAGCCTGTCGATACTGCCTGAAATTACAATATTACCCTTATCATAAGGAATTTTAAGTGCCGGTATCTCACCCTCAGCCCCAATTTTAACCTCACAGCCGTAAGGCTCAAAGCGGCTCTGGGCAAACTCTTCTATCATATGCGAGACTACCTCTTTAAGCAGCTTGGTTATTTTGGAAACAATAAACCTTGAATAAGCTGTTTCTATACTGCGATAACCTTTAACACTGTCCAGATACTCCTCTATATAGGCATCTACAAGCTCATCCGACTCCGCCTTAGAAAGAGTTCTAAGCGCTCCTGCGTTATTATTTATAAGCCTTTCAAGGACATAATGAACTATAGTACCCCTTTGAAGAACATTAAATTCAGCCGGTCTTAATTTTTCCGCCTTTAAGCCGTATCGGCAAAAATATGAAAAAGGACAACGGGAAAAGGTATCTATTCGTGAGGCTGACATATATAAATCCTCGCCGTAGAGCATTTGAGCAGTCTCTTCCGAAATGGATAATTCCCTCTTTACTGCGTTCTCCAAGCCTTGGGCTTTTTCTTCTAAGCCGCATTCTTCGAGAGCTTTTTTTATAGTTTCCGCCGCCTCAAAAGAGTAATTGATACTTCGGCAGAGAAGAGTGTATGCCGCATCAGCTGTTTCGGGAAGATTTTCTTCACAAAGGCTACTCTCAGGATAAGTAACTTTTTCACACTCAATCGACTCTGAAATTCTGTTAAGAAAAGCAGATTTTTCATACTGCTCACCGTTTAGCGCCGTTTTAGAGTAGCAGATATATAGCTTGTCCGAAGGACAGCAAAGGTTGGTATATACAAGGAATTCTTCATCCACAGCATCAGCTATCAAATCGTTACCTATTTCTACGCCGTATTCAGATAAAACGCGGCGCTCGTATGATGTAAACACACCCGATTTATTATTTACGCGCGGAAAAATGCCCTGATTAGCGCCTAAAATAAAGGCTATTTTAGGACGGGAGGGTCTTATTCTGTCCGCCGAGCCGAAGGTTACCTCGTCAAGCGTTTGCGGAATTACACCCACGCTCGAAAGCGAAACAGCCGTTTCCAAGGAAGCAACAAAATCCTCTTTTTTTACTTCTGTTTCGGGCAAACAACGAACTGTGCTTTCAAGAAGATTTATATACATATCATAACTTTGCTTTAATATATCGGGAGAAATTTCATCTGTTGAGCTACCAAGCTTTACACACATTTGCTTTAGCTTTTCGCTGACATTACACTCCTCAAACAGCTTTATTATGGCAGAAGCCAAATTTTGGGGTGTACCCTTAAAGCTATCTTTGAAGCTTAAAATTGGGCGAATTGCCTTTTCTCTTAAAGCGTTTATTTGATCAAGCTGTTTTAAATGCTTTTCCTCTGCCGGCTCTGTAATAAATCCGCGGACATCCATATCCCATTTTCTATTCCACATCTCCCCCTCAATTTTCCAGAGGGATACATAGTTTTCAAGAATTGAAATTTCTTCGTTGTTAAGGACGCCGAGTCCTGTTTTATTAAACCTCAAAATACTCTCAGTTGAAAAAGAGAAAGCAGCCTTAACGGCGTTCTGCGCCGCAACTGCCGCACAAAAGCTTGAAAGAGGCATACGCTTATCTATAAAACAGCTTACATCGTTTTCTATACATGCATATTCAACGGCTTGTTCATAATCTGCGGCATCCCTTGAAATTATAACAAAATCCCTATATCTATAGCCTTTATCACGAACTAATTTTCTTATGGTTGAAGCGGCAAAATCAGCCTCATCAAAACGGGTTTCGGCACAGCAGACGGTAACACCGCCGTCCCTTTCAGCAAAGACCGCGTTATCACCCGAAACAACCTGTTCAAGCACATCCAAAGATTTTGAATTATAGTGCTTTTCCTTTAAAACAACAGGCGAATTAATTTTAACGCCGTGGTTTAACGCCAGCCTTTCTATTTTTGCTACAGTTTTCCTGATATTTGAAAAAACATTAAAATCCTTTTTAGAATCAGGGTCATTTGTAAAGCTTATGTATACATTATCTGCCTGAGATAATACACGGTCAATAATTTTATACTGCTGACCTGTAAATCCCTTAAAGGTATCAAAAAGCACTGTTTTACCCTTGAAATACTCATAAATACCAAGCATATCATAGAGCTTGCTGAGCCTGTCCGCAGGGTCCAAAAAGCTCTCGCCCACAAGCAAATCATAGTTTTCGTAAATTGTTGCTGTGTCATTAAGCTTTTGCCTTAATGCCTCAGAATTAATGCTAAGAGCCGCTGAGCGCAAATCCGAGGGAGTTATTGCGTTAATCTTAAGCTCGCCTACCGTATCAAGCACAGCCTTTGCATATCCTGAGGAGCCGATATAGCGGTTAGAGGATAAAAAAGGCTTTGAAGCGGATAAAGCTCTTTTCATCATAATTATTTTATCTGAATCGGAGAGAACGGTTCCTGCGGTTAACCCCGAAAACCTGCCTACCTCATCATAAAGACGGCTAAAGCTCAAAACAGAAACATTAAGTGCGGCACTATCCCCTATTTCCTTTAAAATGGCCTTTTCACTCTCAAAGGAAAACTGCTCCGGAACTATGAGAACTGCCTGCTCTTTTTCTGTTACAGCTTCCTTTATTTTTTCAATTACAGTATGGGTTTTACCGGTTGACGGTCTTCCGAAAATAAACTGAAGCATTTTTATTTCCTCTCTTTTATTTATCTCTTACATTTTACCATATCTTTTATCATTTTACGAGTATAATTTTATATTATCATCTGCAAAAGCACAAGTCCGCAAACAGCGGGAATACCAAATACCGAGCTTGCCCCTATACTCCATTCATTTAAGTGTATATAAACACCTGTAAATTTCGATATCAAATCTACAAGCGCCAATGCCGCAAGACCCAAACAAGCGTTTATAAGCAGTGTTTTAAGAGGTTTTGTTCCGATAATCGCAAAAATTAGTATGATAAATACTGCTAATCCCACAACCGCCAGACTGCCGTATTTTATAAATTCCATTTTATCACCCTTATTAAAGGTATGAGAAAAAGCAATACAAAAGAACAAAAAACCGGTCAAAAGACCGGTTTTAATATTTTATCTCTGAACTCTGCCTGAGCCGTCTCCTCCGGCTAACTTTTCAACCTCGCTTACACTAACGCGGTTATAGTCTCCCTCGATAGAATGCTTAAGAGCCGAAGCCGCAACTGCAAACTCAATAGCATCCTTAGAGGATTTGCCTGTAAGCAGTGAATAGATAAGTCCACCGCCGAAGCTGTCTCCTCCTCCGACGCGGTCAACAATATGGAGATGATAGGATTTTGAGAAGTAATAATCCTCACCGTCATAAAGCATACCTGCCCAATCGTTATCACTGGCGGAAATTGAAGAACGAAGTGTTATAGCAACCTTTTCAAAACCGAATTTATCAGCAAGCTGCTTGGCAACGCTCTTGTAGCCCTCGTGGTTAAGCTTGCCGCCGTATATATCGGTATTCTCAGCTTCAATTCCGAAAACATCCTTAGCATCCTCTTCGTTGGAAATGCAAACATCTACATACTTGCAAAGCTCGGTCATAGCGGCTCTTGCCTGTTCTCTTGTCCAAAGCTTGCCTCTGTAGTTAAGGTCACAGGAAATCTTAACACCCTTAGCCTTAGCCGCCTTGCAGGCTTCCTTGCATATTTCAACAACATTCTCACCTAAAGCCGGAGTTATGCCTGTAAAGTGGAACCAGTCAGCCCCCTCAAAAATGCTGTCCCAGTCAAAGTCTTCCTTGCTTGCCTGCTGGATTGCGGAATAAGCGCGGTCATAAATACAAACAGAGCCTCTTTGAGAAGCACCCTTCTCGAGGAAGTATATTCCGACTCTTTCTCCTCCTCTTGTTATCTTGGAGGTATCAACTCCGAAATAACGCAGACTGTCTACCGCCGCCTGACCGATAGCGTGCTTAGGGAGCTTGGTTACATATACACTGTCAAGTCCGTAATTAGCTAAAGATACTGCAACATTTGCCTCTCCTCCGCCAAAGGTTGCCTGCATCTGGTCATTCTGGAAAAAGCGATAATAGCCGTTAGGGGCTAATCTTAACATTATTTCACCAAAGGTTACAACTCTCATTTTCTTATCTCCTTTAATAATTCTACTGCCTCGGCAGTCATCTTTTCTATTTCATCAAACTTTTTATCGGCAATCTTGTCAGACGGAACCATCCAGCTTCCGCCGCAGCAGAAAACTGCTTTGCAATTAAGATAATCAGCAAGATTTGAGGTGTTTATTCCGCCTGTGGGCATAAAGCGGATATTTGTATAGGGAGCCGCCATTGCCTTAATCATTTTCACTCCGCCTGCTGCTTCAGCAGGGAAGAATTTAAGATATTTAAGACCATAGGACATACCAAGCTCAACCTCACCGGGAGTGCATACACCTGGAATTACGGGATAACCCTTATCTACGCAATGCTTAACAACTTTGGGGTTAAGACCGGGACTTACGATAACCTTGGCACCTGCCGCCATAGCCTTGTCCGCCTGAGTAGGTGTTAAAACTGTTCCTGCGGCTATAAGCATATCGGGATATTTTTCCGCGATAAGGCGAATAGCTTCTTCCGCAGCATCGGTACGGAAGGTGATTTCAGCACTGTTCAAGCCGCCGTTTCTGAGTGCGGTTGCAAGGTTAACAGCGTCAGCCGCGTCGTCAATCTTAACAACAGGTACAACGCCGACTTCTCTCATTTGTTCGATTAACTTTTCCATCTTGATCACTCCAAAAAAGCAAAAATTTCTACAAATACATTTTATCACAAAGAAAAGAAAAGTCAACCGAAATTTAACAAATATTTCTAAAAGCTTACAAATGCACTGTTAATATACCCCACTTTGTCTCCATACCCTGCAACTACCCACTCAGGCTGTTGATTATAAACCGTAATTTCAGCGCCGTTTGGCACCTGCGCTATAACCGAAGCCTGAAGAGACGGAGCATATCTCATATTAACATTACCGCCAAGCGGAGTAACAATAGTAGCAGGCAAAATCTGCTGCGGCATATTAAACGGTATTCCAAAATACTCCGTAAGAGAAAGCACAACATTTCTGGCTATTGTAGCGGTATTTTCTCTTATCCATGCCGCATCCTCAGGATTATCGTGATAAGCAAATTCAATCAAAACTCCAGGTGCCCGTACTCTTCTTACCTCTCCAAGAGAGGTTGTAGGAATAGTGCGCACCTTATCGGGAAGCGGATAAATAAGCTGCAGATTTTCGGCTATAATCTGAGCCAATCTCATACCCGAGGTACTTGTAGGATAATAATACACCTCCGCTCCCCTTATTTTACCGGCATTAGCTCCGGCAGCAGCGTTAGAATGAAGCGCTAAATGAACATCATAATTACCTGCGTTAGACGCGGCTATTGAAGAGGCGGCTGTCATATCAGGGGTATTTCTTGTGAACTGAATACCGCTTGCAACAAGGTACGGCACCATTTCGTCGGCAATTTTGTTCATATAAAATTCCTCGTTACCACCGCCGACATAAGGATTGAATTCCTGCGTTGACGGACTTAAATAAATTCTTGGCATAAAAAAACTCCTTTCTTTCCAAAATATGAAAAGAAAGGAGCTTTTATGTTATTTACTAAGTAATTTAAGTTCATCGGCGGCTTTTCTTACAACCGATAAAAACCAGCAGTAAAGTGCTTCACCCAGTTCCTGATAAACGGGATCACCGTCATGCGAGCAAAGCATCGCAAAGGTTTGCCCTATACGGCGGTCAATTTCACTGCCGCGCCTGTATGCCAAGTAATAAAAGGAAAACGCGCCCGTATCGGAAGAGGTCTTATAAAGCTCCTTATCTCTTGCCTTAACGGTATCAATAAAGCTTTTCTGGGCAATTCCGCAGACAGTATCATCAGAACAATACTGCTCAAAGCCTATTGTAGCAGTAAAAGAGAGAAGAAGTCTGCGCTGAATCATCATATCAAAGTTATTGCCTTCGTCATTCTTTGAAAACTCGTTGGCATCGGCTATAAATTTAAGCGCAACAACCTCACCGAGCTGTTTGGCATTCTGTATATCCTTATAATTTGCAGAATCGGTCTCGGAGGATATGTTTTTATTTCTCTCAATGTCTCGCGACGGTCTGTCCCCCGCTATTTTGATATCATCATCATGATACAATTTAATCACCCTTTTCGGCTTTATACATCTTAAGTGCCTCCGCAAGCTGAGCAGGACAAGAGGTGTTTTTAAAGCCGCACTTTATATTTTCTAATCTTTCTATTACATCGTCGATTTTCATACCTTCAACGAGCTGTCCGATACCCTGTAAATTACCATTACATCCGCCTTCAAAGCTGACATTCCTAACCACACCGTTTTCAATCTCAAGATTTATAGAACGGGAGCAAACACCCTTGGTTTTATATGTGTACTTCAATAAAAACTCTCCTTTTAAAAATTATGCTGTTAATATTATAATTATAACTACCTGTCCTTAAATTTATTACTGCGTACAGGGTGACGCAGTTTTCTGAGAGCTTTTGCTTCTATCTGGCGTATACGCTCTCTTGTTACATTAAACTTAGCGCCTACCTCTTCAAGAGTATGGCATCGGCCGTCCTGTAGACCGAAGCGAAGTCTTATAACAGACTCCTCTCTTGGGGTAAGTGTTTTAAGAACACTGTCAATATCCTCATTTGTTATGGTTTTAAGGGCAGCTTCATCGGGAGCGAGAGCGTCCTCGTCACGGATAAAGTCCATAAGGCGGGAGTCCTCCTCAGGACCTATGGGAGTTTCCATAGATACGGGTTCCTGAGCTATTCGCATAATCTCTCTTACCCTTTCAACCGGAAGCTCCATTTTCTCAGCTATAAGCTCCTCGCTCGGCTCAAAGCCGTTTTCGTGAAGAAGCTGACTTTGAACCTTTTTAAGGCGGTTTATGGTTTCAACCATATGAACGGGGATACGGATAGTTCTTGCCTGATCGGCAATAGCTCTGGTTATAGCCTGTCTTATCCACCACGTAGCATAGGTAGAAAATTTAAAGCCCTTTGTATAGTCAAACTTATCGACAGCCTTTATAAGACCGACATTTCCCTCCTGAATAAGGTCAAGGAAATACATACCTCTTCCGACATATTTCTTGGCAATACTTACAACAAGACGAAGATTCGCCTCGGTAAGGCGCTGTTTGGCATACTCGTCACCCTCGGAGATTTTTACAGCAAGCTGAATTTCCTCATCAGAAGAAAGAAGCGGAACCCTGCCTATTTCTCTTAAATAAACCTTTACAGGGTCATCAAGAGAAATATTATCAACAGAGATATCCTCTGTAAGGCTTTCAACATCCATTTCCTCCAGCTTAAGGTCGTCCTCACTGGGTTCGTCAAAATCAATATCCAGAGTAGGAGGCTCGGCAAAAAGCGCGTCTAAATCATCAGGAGCAGGTTCAAGGTCATCAAGAGAAGGCTCTTTTTCTTCTAAATCGTTCAAAATATCGTTCTCATTCTCCTTTTCTACTGCTTTTAAATCCTTTTTCTTTTCTGCCATTTTAATTTTCCCCTTTGTTTTTAGTGTCTATAATGTTTTTAAGATTATTTGCCCAGTCTTCAACCGACAAATCCTTACTGTTTGTATTTGTTTTCAGCATTTCCTCTTCTAATATTACCTTAATACAATCTTTTAATACAATTTTTGGATTTTCTCCCGCTTTATCACCGTTTTGCAAAGCCACTAAGTAGCCTAACTCTGCCGGCAGGAGCCTGTCCGAAAAATACGAAATATCAATACCCTTGCCCGACCTTATTGTATCAGACAGCAACTGATAAATGCGGCGGTTAAGCGCAGTAACCATTTTTTCAGGAGGAAGCGCGGTATAAGCCTCTTCAAAAAAGTCCGGATGTCTTAAAAGAATAGCTATTAAAGTTTCCTCCGCAGCGGTGGCCTTTGGAGAATTACGCCTTTCAGGATTAATATCGTCCCTTGAGTATCGGGGAGTTATAACCTCGCTGATTTCTTTTTTTTGCTTCTGCCGCGCTTTTGTTTTTCTGAGCTCCTCAACCTTACTGGTTATAGCAAGCCTTGTTATACCGTATTTCTCGCTTAATTTTCCTATATACAAATCACGCGCTAGAACATCATCGGTATCAGCAATAATCGCAACTGCTTTATTAATATATTCAAGCTTTGAGTTTTCATTCTGAGTATCAATACCCTTTGCTGCGGTAAGCAGCTTATAATCAACTATATTAACCGCCTTTTCAAGTAAGCCTTTAAACTTTTCAGGACTGTTCTTTCTTAAAAATTCGTCAGGGTCCTTGCCCTCAGGCAATACCAGTACTTTTACGCTTAGTCCCGAATTTTTAAGCAGCTCGGAGGCTCTCGCAACAGCCTTTTGTCCGGCGGCGTCAGCATCCAGAGTGAGAACTATTTCCTTTGAGTACCTGCTTATAAGATTTACCTGTTCTTTTGTAAATGAGGTTCCTAAAGCGGCAACAGTATTAGGGAAGCCTGCCTGATGAAGAGCAATAACGTCCATATTTCCTTCTACAAGAATAATCTGCTCACTGCAATGATTTTTCGCATAATTCATTGCAAAAAGGTTTTCGCTTTTTTTATAAACCGGAGTATCGGAAGTATTGACATACTTTCCGCCTTTTTTTTCATCCTCCGGAAGTGCTCTTCCGCTAAAGCCGATAATATTTCCTCTTATATTTATTATCGGGAACATATAACGCTTGCGAAATCTGTCATAATAAGTTCCCTTAGAGCTTTTTCCTATAACATTTGCCGCAAGCATATCGCCTATTGAAAAACCCTTTGCTTTTAAATGCTTTATAAGGTTGTCCCAACCATCCGGCGCACAGCCAAGACCGAAATGCTTTATCGTTTTAAGAGACAGCCCTCTGCGTGTAAAATAATCAAGACCCCATTTCCCCTCGGGCGTCATCATATACGAATGATAAAACCTTGCGGTTTCCTTATTTATCTCATAAATGGTATTTTTAAGTTTTTGCATGGAGTTGTCGTAATTATCCTCCACAATAGAAATACCTGATTTTTCTGCCAAAAGCTTCACAGACTCTATATAATCAAGATTTTCAATTAAACCCGTAAAGGTAAATATGTCTCCTCCCACTCCGCAACCGAAGCAGTAAAAAGAGCCATTTTCGGGATAAACTGTAAAAGAAGGAGTTTTCTCACTATGGAAAGGACAAAGTCCTACAAGATTTTTACCTCTGCGCTTTAAATTCACATAAGGAGAAATAACATTTTCTATATCGTTTCTGTATTTAATTTCACTGATAACCTGCTCAGGTATAGCCATTTCTCCTCAACTCCTTTTTAAATATTCCACGCTTTAGGTATATATATATTGGAATAAACAGTGATAGCGTAATGGTCGGTCATTCCGGCAATATAGTCCGCTACTGCTCTTTCCGCACCCTCTTTTATATATACATCCTTATATTCGCCTGACATTTTTTCCGGATTTTTAAGAAAATAATTAAAAAGACCCTCAGCAATTCCTAAAACCTTGCTTTCCTCCGCCTTTGCAACGGGGTTTCTGTATACATATTCAAACAGAAATTCGTGAAGCAAAAGATAATATTTTTCAATATCAGAGTCCATTTTTATATCCTCGCCACTGTTTAAAACAACAGATTTAACCAGCGTGTCAATTCTTTCACTTTTAGAATTTCCTAATTTTTCGGAAATTTCTTTAGGTATGGCATCAGCCGATAAAACACCTGCTCTTACAGCGTCGTCAATATCGTGGTTAATATAAGCAATTCTGTCCGAAAGGCGGACTACTCTGCCTTCAAGACAATCCGACCAGTCGCCCTTGGTGTGATGGAGGATACCGTCCAGCACTTCATAGGTTAAATTAAGACCCTTTCCGTTTTTTTCTAATCTTTCACATACACGCACGCTTTGCTCATAATGTGTAAATCCAAAACTGCACAAATCGTTAAGCGCGCGCTCTCCCGCGTGACCGAAAGGTGTATGCCCCAAATCGTGACCTAAGGCTATAGCCTCGGTTAAATCCTCATTAAGCCTTAATGCTCTTGCAATAGTTCGAGCTATCTGAGTAACCTCAAGAGTGTGGGTAAGTCTGGTACGGTAATGGTCAGACTCAGGGGATAAAAAAACCTGAGTTTTATGCTTTAAACGGCGAAACGCTTTACTGTGGATAATACGGTCCCTATCCCTTTGAAAACAGGTTCTCAGCTCACATGGTTCTTCTTTAACGGCTCTTCCTTTTGAATTACAGCACAAAACCGCATAATCAGATAAAATCTGTTTTTCATTCATTTCGGTAAATTCTCTGATACTCGGCAAGCATTTCACCTCTTTTTCTCTCTATTAATGTTATTAGTTAAAAAAATTAAAAATCCTCTTTTTTTATTTAATTTCTGTTAAAAAAAGTTTTTCGCCCTGTACTTGAGCCGTAATTTTACCTGAAAACACTTCGGTCAGGTTCTTTTCAAAGTCCTCGTATATTTCATTTTTTAAATAACAAGTAATTTCAACCTCGGCAGCAAATTCTGTACCGTCAACCGATGCTCCGTAATCTTTCAGCAGATTAGTAAGCTGGGTATGATAAGAATAAGGGCACTTTATATAAATCTTTTTACAAAGCGTTTTTTGAGCTTTTACAGCAGATAAAAGCGCATCCTTAGCAGATTTTGAATATGCACGGACAAGTCCTCCCGTTCCCAAAAGCACGCCCCCGAAATACCTTGTAACAACCACTGCTACATCATTAAGACCCATTCCGTTTAGACAATCGAGAATAGGCTTTCCGGCAGTACCGTGAGGCTCACCGTCATCCGAAAATCTCGAATTTCCGTTTACGGTATAAGCATATACATTATGCCGAGCATCCCAATATTTCTTTTTTTGACTTTCAATAAACAAAAGCGCCTCTTCTTCGGTTTCGCAGTGAATACAGCGGGCTATAAATTTTGAGCGCTTTTCCGTATATTCGGCTGTTGATTCTCCGAGAATTGTAATCAGGTTTCCCAAAGCAAAATTCCTCCAAAAAGAAAAATCCGTAACTGCCGCTTGGCAGTTACGGAATAAAGGCTTATTTTTCCATACCGAAACGCTTTTTAAATCTGTCAACGCGTCCGCCGGTATCTACCAATTTCTGCTTACCTGTAAAAAACGGATGACATTTTGAACAAATATCCAAACGGATGTCTTTTTTAGTAGAGCGTGTTTCAAATTCCGCACCACAAGCGCACTTTACGGTTACCTTTTCATACTGCGGATGAATACCTTCCTTCATCATTGGTCACCCCTTTCAATCTCGATAACATATGAATGATACCACAAGAAAAAGAAAAATGCAAGATAAATTTTATTATTTTATGATTTTTTTCAATTTTTCATATATTTCGACCGCTTTAAACTGCATAATATACCTTTGAGAATCCTCAGCAACAGCCGCAGATTCCTCAGTTACACTATCTGTGAGTTCTGATTTTGAAGCTGCCGGAATACAAACTCCCGGAAAAACAACACACCACCAGTTTTTACCTTTTCCATCCCCTAAACGAATGATAAGCGATTTATAGGTTCCTGCGGGCAAAGAAAAATCGTCATATTCTCTTGTTTCAAAATAGCTGTCGCCTATTTCTGCTTTTGCACTGTACTCAAAACCGTTTTCCTCCAAAACCCTTAAAGCCGTTTTCTCAAACTCCGGCAAGGAATTTCGTGCGCTGTTTAAAGCTCCGTTAAGGTCTGTATTTGTATCAAAAAGCTGTGAGGTTTCAGAAAGTATAGCGTCCCTTACCTTAAGTTTAATGTTTTGGTCTGCCTCGCTGTCGGAATTTGCAATTATATGAAGTCTTAATACATTCGTCCGTAAATCCTCACAGGCGGCATCAAAATGCGAAAAAGACATCATTACCGCGCATATAAGTCCAAATAAAACAGCAAGCTCTAATCTTTTCTTATTAGTAAATTTTTTCAAAATAAAAACTCCCTTGCAATATTCTATAATGGGAATATTGTCGGGAGTTTTAAATTTTATTCAATTTTTAAAGCTGTTTGCTTTGGAACGGTTAAATAGCACTCATTATATTTTGTAACAGCAATCTTATATGCCGCCTGTGCCTTTTGCTCATCCTCAAACAAAGCAAAAACTGTGGGACCGCTGCCCGAAAGAACCGCCGCATCTGCGCCGAGAGCTTCTAATTCTGCCTTTAAACCGCTCTGATCGCTGACTTTTTCAAAAGAATTACCCACATTATCGCATATTCTGCTGTAATCCTTTTCTTTTAGAGCAGAAACTAAATCAGGGGTATTGGGAACATCATATTCTCCGCTATCAAGCTTACCGTACATTTCTTTAGTTGAAGACTTTTTGCCGTGCTTTACAAGAAGTATGTAACAGTTTTCCAGCGGCTCACAGGCTGTTAAAATTTCACCTATACCCTGAGCTCGCTGTGTGCCTCCCTCTATAAAGAAAGGAACATCTGCACCTAATCTTTCTGCTAAAAGTATAAGTCTTTCATTTGTAAGCTCTGCTTTATAGATTTTATTAAGCGCAACAAGCACCGCTGCGGCGTCCGCACTGCCGCCGCCTAATCCTGCACATTCGGGTATGCCTTTTTTTATGCTGATTTTAGCACCGCCCTGTATTCCGGTTTCACCGAAGAAAAGCTTAGCCGCCTTAAATGCTATATTTTCCTCCTGCGGAATATCGCATTTATCGCAATTTACTGAAATTTCTTTTTGTTTTTTTATTGTTAGCTTATCGTAAATACCTACCGACTGCATAACCGTATCAATATCGTGGTAGCCGTTTTCCCTTTTGCCTAGAATTCCGAGACCAAGATTTATCTTTGCAAACGCTTTAACGGAAACAGTATTATTATTTTTTATATTGAGAATAACAACCGCCGAAAGCACCAGCAAAATACCTAAAAATCCCACTGTATCCAAAGGCTCCTTAAAAAGGAAGGTTCCAATAAGCGTTGCCACAACCGGCTCAACCGTTGCCATAATAGGCGCCATAGACGGCTCAACACCCTTAAGACCGTTTGTATATAAAATATACGGAAATACCGTATTTACCAAAGCCATTCCGAAAACTGTTAACAGTAGGTTTAAGGAGGAAAATGCCGCCGATACCGTTTCAAATGCATTTACAAACGGTATACAGCCTATACTTGCACATAAAAAGGTATAAAAGGTTATAGTTAAAGAAGAATAACCCTTTTTAAGCAAAATCTCTCCAAAAACGGTATACATTGCGTAGCCGAAGCCTGTAAGCAGGCCGAAGAAAAGAGCCTCTGCGCTTATCTTTTGCCCTGAGCCGAAAAGCCCCGAAACCATACAACATCCAATAAAAGCACAGACACAGGCAAATAATTTTTGCAAGGTAAGCTTTTCCTTAAACGCAAATACTGAAATAAAAACCACAAAAAACGGTGCGGTATAAAGCAAAACAGCCGATACGGACAGGGATGTCAGCGACATTGTTTTATAATACGAAAAATTAAATAAAACGATACTTACAATGCCTGATGCGGCAAACCACGGCAAATCCTTTATTTTAATTTTAATAAGCCTTATATCCTTTATATGGGTAATTACTCCGATTATTACACACGAAAGCAAAGCTCGCCAAAGAACTATCTGCATTTCGCTTAAAATTCCCTCAAGGCTCCTTACAAAAACACCTGCCGTTCCCCAAAGACAGGCGGCAAGCAATATAAAGCTTACAGATAATAAACTGTTTTTTTTACTTCCCATTCTTCCACACTCCGAAAGTAACCGCGGAGAGCTTTTCACTTACCGCTTTTATTCTGATTATTCCAAAAGCTGTCAATGCACCGGCGGAATTTAAAATCAAGTCATCAATATCAAAAGAGCCGGTAAGCAGTAAAAGCTGTAAAACCTCAATAGCCGCAACCGATAAAACAACCGCTCCCAAAAAAGCATACCATTTTTTCAATTTTTTGCAAAAAGCGGGAACAAAAAACGCCAGCGGCATAAAAGCAAGAAAATTGCCGAGTAAATTTGTTATAACAGCTGAAAAAGACAAATTATACAGCCTATACCCTTTAATAAAAAGCTCAATCGTAGCAAAAGGGAGCAAATTTACATTTGTATCAAGATATTCCTTTAGTTGAGCAGGATTTGAGAATATAAACCGTATATTTCTGCCGAGACTGTCGTCAATAAGCGTGAAATCAATTAATATCGCCGTATACAGTACAAATAAAAAAATAACGGTCTTTTTCATAATTGAGTATTTTCGCTCTGCTTTTCTTTGACGCAGACACGCCGTATAAGAGCCGAAAAAACTAAAAAAAGCCGTAAAAAAATATATCAATGATTTTTGTATATAAGAAAAATCAAAAATACCGAAAATATAGCATATCAGCAATATAAAAGAAAAAGCGCTTATTGAATACAGTATCTTATCAATATTATTAAGAAACTGTTTATTCAAAAAATCACCGTATTTCTAAAAAAGTAGGTATGTATCCATACCTACTAATTTTACAATCATAATTATTATATGTCAAGTTCTAGTTTCCACATTCGATACTTATTCTGTTAAAAGTCTCGAGAAGGTCATCAACCGAGGTATTCTGCTTTTCCTCGCCTGATTTATCAATAATTATCTCACCTTTATCCATCATCAGAAGCCGTGTACCGTAATCAACGGCATAGCGCAGATTATGCGTTACCATTATGGCAGTTAAATTCTTTTCCTTAACGATTTTATCGGTAAGCTCCATAATGGTTTCGGC
>JAFUPX010000001.1 GCA_017472575.1 Clostridia bacterium
AATATATACATAAATAAAGGAGTACACAAATGGGGAAAATCATTTCCATAGTTAATCAGAAAGGCGGCGTAGGAAAAACTACAACCGCTGTTAATCTTTCTGCCGGAGTTGGAATGGCAGGTAAAAAGGTTCTCCTTGTTGATGCTGATCCTCAGGGAAACTCAACAAGCGGTTTCGGAATAAACAAGAAAAACTCAACCGCTACGGCTTATGAGCTGCTTATAGGAAAAGCAAGTCTTGATTCCACAATAGTTAAAACCGAGTTTAAGAATGTTGATATTGTCCCCTCGTCTATGAATTTAGCTGCGGCAGAGGTAGATTTAATAGAAATTGAGCATAGAGAGTCCCAACTAAAGCTGGCTTTAGCGGCGGCAAGAGAAAAATATGATTACATATTTATTGATTGTCCGCCCTCTTTAGGTCTTATAACTATTGACGCTCTTGTTGCAAGTGACACTGTTTTGGTGCCGATACAGTGCGAATATTATGCGCTTGAGGGTCTCTCACAGCTGATGGCGAGTATCCGTCAGGTAAAAAGACTTTATAACCCCATACTTGAAATTGAGGGAATAGTGCTTACTATGTTTGACGGCAGACTTAATCTAACTCAGCAGGTGGTAGGGGAGATTAAGAAATATTTTGCGGACAAGCTCTACAAAACCTGTATTCCGAGAGCTGTCCGTTTGTCCGAGGCTCCGAGCTACGGTATGCCTATTCAGTATTATGATAAGCGCTCAAAGGGAGCCGACGCATACAATTCCCTTGCAAAGGAATTTTTAAAGAAGAACAGGAGGAACTAAAATGGCAGTAAAAAAAGGAGGACTCGGCAGAGGACTTGACTCTCTTTTCAACGAAAACGCAACCGATAGCAAGTCTGCCGTTACGGTAAGACTTAACGATATAGAGCCCAACAAGGAACAGCCTCGAAAGGATTTTGACGAAGAAGCTATTTCTGAACTTGCGGAAAGCATTTTAAAGCACGGTCTTTTACAGCCGATAATAGTCAAACCGCTTTCTAACGGTAGATACAGTATAGTTGCGGGCGAACGCCGTTGGCGTGCCTGTCGTCTAGCCGAGCTTGACGAGGTGCCGGTAATAATTAAGGAAACCGACGAGCAGAGCCTAATGGAAATCGCTTTGGTGGAAAATCTTCAGAGAGAAGACCTTAATGCCGTTGAAGAAGCTCTTGGCTACCGTTCACTGATAGACGCATTTGGACTTACACAAGAGCAGGTTGCCGAAAGAATGGGTAAATCCAGAACGGCTGTAACCAACACCCTAAGACTTCTCAATCTTTTGGAAGAAGAACTGGATTGTCTGCGTAGGGGAGAAATAACCGCCGGTCACGCAAGAGCGCTGCTTTCCTGCGGTGACGATGCTTTAAGAAAACAAATGCTTGCCGCCGCAAAGGCGGGCGCATCAGTAAGAGAGCTTGAAAAAATAGCCGCACAAAAGCCCAAAAAGGAGAGGGTACAGCCTAAAAAGGATAAGTTCTTTGATGAGGTTGAAATATCTCTTAAAAATTCTCTTCACCGTAAAATCAACATACAATCAACAGGCGCGGGCAGGGGAACCATTACCCTTGAATTCTACAGTAAGGACGAGCTTGCGGATTTCGCCCGCCGACTGGCAGGAGATAAATAAATGCATTATAAGGATAGGCTTGAAAACAAGCATTTTCGCCGCAGACCGCCTCCGGAAACAAGATGAATTTTGCAATGAATAGTAAAAAAAGAAAAGTGAGTATTTTCATTTTGTAAAGGAGAATAAAATATGTGGTTTATACTTTCGCTTATAGCAATAGCATTTTGGGGTGGGTCTGACCTGTTCTCAAAAATCGGTTCGAAGCCTGAGGATAAATACAGCCATTGGAAAATAGTTATGGCTGTCGGTCTTGTAATGGGTGTTCACGCAACGGTTGAGCTTCTGTTGGGGGCAGAGTTCAATCCGTCGGACTTTATAAATTATCTCCCTGCGACAGCTCTTTACATAGCCTCCATGATTTTAGGCTATGTGGGTCTTCGTTATATAATGCTTTCGGTTTCCTCTCCTATATGTAACTCTTCAGGTGCGGTTGCCTGCATTCTTTGTCTTATTTTCTTAAATCAAAAGCCGGATGTTTTCAGCTGGATAGGAATTGTTTTTGTTTGCATCGGTGTAACCGGACTTGCTCTCGTGGAGAAGAAAAACGATACCGAAGTTGCAGAGCTGCAGAGTAAGAAAGAAAACAAAAAATATATATCAGGCTTTATTGCTGTGTTTTTCCCGATTTTCTATTGTTTGCTGGATGGTCTCGGCACCTTCGTCGATGCGCTTCTGCTTGATTCAGGCAAGGTAAACGAGGAATCTGCAAACATTGCATACGAGTATACATTTCTTTTTATGGCAATTCTCGCATTTATATATGTTGTTGTTATTAAAAAGGAAAAGATCAAGCTCAGCTATGAAAAGCCGAAGCTTGCAGGCGCACTTTGCGAAACAGCAGGTCAGTTTGCATATATATACGCAATAGGCTCAAATCCCGTTGTTGCAGCGCCGATGATTTCGGCTTACTGTGTGTTCTCGGTTGTGCTTTCCCGTATATTCTTAAAAGAAAAGCTATCAACTAAGCATTACCTTATTATATGTACGGTTTTTGTCGGAATAATAATGATGGGTATATCAGAGGGACTGGCAGGATAAAAAAACAAACTAAAACGGAGGCTCCTTGTTGAGGAAGCCTCCGTTTATTTATAAGGTTCGGGATTATCAGTTTTATTTAGGATGTAGTCAACACTTGTTTTATAGAAATCGGAAAGTTTAATTAATACATCTGCTGGAACGTTTAAGTGTCCCAATTCATAATCCGAATATGTCGTCTGGTGTATTTGCAGGTAGTCAGCCAATTGCTTTTGTGTTAAGTCTTTATCTTCTCTAAGTGAACGTATTCTTTGAAACATAAAATCACCTCACAAGCCAATTATGCCTCAATAAAATGTTTCTTATTGGCTTTTAAGGGAAATTCCCTTAAAATTAAAAAGGAGGATTGATATATTATGAAGTTTTATTGCGCAGAATGTTATAAAAAAGAGGTATGTAGTTTTGTGTGCGAACAAGATATGGAAATGTCTTATGAGAAATTTGTATGTTGTTGTTGCGGAAAGGAAGAAAATATAGTTGTTAATATTAGACGTGACATAAACTCCAGAAATTTAAAATAGCTTAAATGTGTTGTTAGCACTATAAAAAACACAAGATATTGGGGTTTAAATAGGACTTAAAAACTTTGTTAAAAAAACTTTAAAAAAAGTGAAAAAAAGTGTTGACAAAAGGGAATGGTTGTGGTAATATAATCAGGCGCCCTTGAGAGAGGGAACGCAAAACGGACCTTGAAAATTAAACAACGACAATAATAAGGACCCGACGATTCTTAAGAAATTAGTGAATCAAGGACAAGAAACGATACGCCAGTA
>JAFUPX010000020.1 GCA_017472575.1 Clostridia bacterium
TATGCCCGCCATTTCAGATCCCGGAGAGGAGCTTGTAAAGCTCGCGCATGAAAGCGGTATAAGGGTTGAGTCGGTTCCGGGACCCAGCGCTCTTGTAACAGCTCTTGCCATTTCGGGAATGCCAAGCGGAAGATTTTGTTTCGAAGGGTTTCTTTCTGTAAACAAAGCAAACCGCCGCGTGCATTTAGAGGAGCTTAAAAAAGAAAAAAGAACAATGATTTTTTACGAGGCTCCGCACAAGCTTTTATCTACCTTAAGGGATATGCTTGAAGCCTTTGGAGACAGGGATATTGCCCTTGTTAAGGAGCTTACAAAAATTCACGAAACTGTCAACCACACATCCCTGTCATTAGCTTTGGAGTATTATACCGAAAACGCTCCAAGGGGCGAATTTGTGTTGATAGTTTCAGGCTGTAAGGAAGAAGAGGCAAAAAGCTACTCACCCGAGCAAGCGGCAGAAATTGCTAAAAGATTGATTTATGAGGGACAGTCCGCATCTGCCGCCGCAAAGGAAGCGGCAAGTGTAACAGGGGTAAAAAAAGGAGAAATATATCGCCTTATAATTAATTGATATAACGGAAAAATAAAATGCGGGAATATATATATAAAGGTGCAATATATGAATAAAGAGAATTATGAAATTAAAACTGAAAATGAGGCATCTGCTGCTTTTCAGGATATAATGAGCGATTCTCATTATATCACCGGCGGTAAAAAACATTACCGTAAAAGAAGACACGGTGTAATAGGATTTTTTCAGCGGATAGGATATAAAATTGCCGACTGGTGGTATAACCTCCATAGAGAACAGAAAAGGGCAGTTATTGCTATCTCGTGTATAGTGCTTACAGTCGCCTTGATTTTCGGAATTTTCAGAGTGGTTTTTGATTACAATTATAACAATATAAGCGATGATCCAACGGATTTGGGCTTTGAAAATGTTATAAACGAAAAAATAATAAATGTTGCTCTTTTTGGTATAGACTCCCGAGATCCGGATTCCTTTGAAGGGCTTTCGGACAGTATTATGATTTTAAGCATCAATACCGAGACAAAGGTTATAAAAATAATCTCTGTTATGAGAGACAGCCTTGTTCCGATAGAATACAACGGGAAAAAGACATATAACAAAATAAATTCCGCATATTCAAAGGGCGGACCTGAGCTTGCTATTAAGACGCTTAATACTATTTTCGGTCTTGATATTTCGGAATATGCAACGGTAAACTTTTACGGAATGTCGGATATTATAGACGCTGTAGGCGGAATAGAAGCCGAAATAACTGCCGCAGAGCTTACTACACCCAAATACGGAATAAACGGTATGATTTCTGAGCAGTGCAAGTATATGGGAATCGATGCTGAAGATTATTTCCTGACCAAAACCGGCACCCAGCATCTTAACGGAGTTCAGGCGGTTGCCTATGCGAGAATAAGACATGCCGCAAATGCCGAGGGAACTAATGATGACTACGGCAGAACCGACCGCCAGCGTTATGTTATGGAGCAGCTCTTTAATAAGGCTGTAACGCTTAGCAGTAATCAGTATGTTAAGTTGGCAAAGGCGCTTATTCCCTGCAGTGAAACCTCTCTTTCCTACAGTGAGATTATGGGCTTGGCAGTTGATATTTTACTCAAATCTCCCTCCTTTGAGCAGACGAGAATACCGCTTACTGAATATCAAATGGCTTCAAAATCCCTAAGCGGAATAGGCTCCTGCGTTTATTACGACCTTGACTATGCCGCAAAAATTTTGCATGCGTTTGTATATGAAGATATTTCTCCCGAGGATTATATGGAGCTTAACGGAATTGAGAAGAATGACTGGTATTCGGGTGGTTCCGGCTCGCAGACAACTACATCAAGATATCAGACAACCTCTTCTCAACAAGAGAGTACACCTAGCAGATATCAGAACACTTCATCTGAGCTGTCTTCAAGCGAGGAAGAGGTAAGCAGTGTTACTACTGAGTCGGAGAATATAAGCTCTGAGGAATCAACCTATGAGAGCAGCAGCGAAAGCAGTTCCTCTGAGGAACAGACAAGTAGCAATGATAGCAGCACAGTATCAACTGCAACCTCTTCCGCTACGAGTGTAACCTCATCGGAAACACCTATAGAACCTACGGAATAAAATGGGGTGAAAAAATGTTTTATTTCTATTTAGCGGCTTCAGCAGCACTTATTCCCATAAGTGATATTTGGTTTGATGTTTTAAGGGAGAGCTATTCCTGGTGGTTGGTGCCTGTCCTGTTTGTGGGATTTTTCTTAGGGTTTATATTAATACACGCGGCGATAGTTGCACTTTCTATTCAGCTTGTAAGTATGAAGTCCCCACAGGAACGGTTTTCGGAGTACTACCGATTTATAATTAGAATATCCCTACCTCTCTTTTACAAGCTTGCAAGGGTAAAAATAAACAACTCGGGTCTTGAAAAGGCTCCAAAAGAGGGCAGGTTTTTGCTTGTATGCAATCATCAGCACGAATTCGACCCGATTTTGATGTTTTCTTCCTTTCCCTATGCTCAGCTTGCGTTTGTGGGTAAAAAGGAGATTTATTCAACATTAAAATTCATTGCAAAGGTAATGCATAAATTAAGCTGTATTCCTATTGACAGGGAAAACGACCGTGAGGCAGTTAAGTCTATAATAAAGGCTTCAAGGCTCATCAAGGAGGATAAAAACTCAGTTGTTATTTTTCCTGAGGGTTATTGCAGTAAAACGGGAGAGCTGTTGCCTATGCGTAACGGAGCTTTTAAAATAGCCTATAAGGCAGATGTACCTATAGTGGTTTGCGTGCTTGATAATACGCGAAGCATTGTTAAAAATATGTTCCGCAGAAAAACTGAGGTTGAGTTTCATGTGCTTAAAACGATTTACCCCGAAGAATTTAAAGATTTACATACCAACGAATTAGGAGAGCATGTTTACAACACAATGAACGAGGCTCTTTCAAAATTAAGGGCAAAAAAACAATAGTTTGGCAAAATCCGCGTTAGTTCGCGGATTTTTTATATTCTGTTTTAAAAAAGGTTACAAGATTTAAACTTGCTATTCCCAAGTTTTAAGAATATAATAAAAGTAATGAAATAAATATAGAAAGAGGGTTTGTTTTTATGCCAAGAATTATAACTATAGGAAGAGAATTCGGTTCGGGAGGAAGAGAAATCGGAAAACGCCTTGCCGAGGAATTACAGATTGCTTATTATGATAACGAGATTGTTAATGAGATTGTAAAACATTCTAACCTTGCGGAAGATTATGTAAACCAAATTCTCGAAAACAATATAGTGCGCTATTTCCCTATAACTGTTTCTCATACATTTTCTTTTTTTGAATACCCTCAGCTTGATTTTGAAAACAAGGTTTATACTGCCCAGAATGAGGTTATAAAAGGGCTTGCTGAAAAGTCGGACTGCGTTATCGTAGGCCGCTGTGCTGATTATATTTTAAGAGAAAAAAATCCTTTCAGGCTTTTTATCTATGCGGATACGGAAACTAAAATTGCCCGCTGTATTGAAAAGGGCGAGGCAGACGAGGGTATGACCGAAAAGGCTTTAAAACAGAAAATTAAAAAGGTTGACCGCTCAAGAGCTAATTACTATGAGTTCTTTACAGGTCTTAAATGGGGCGACAAGAAGAACTATGACCTTTGTATCAATACTACTAATGTAAATTTAAAAAGTGTTGTAAAAGAGCTTGCAAGTATTTGCAATATATATTTTGAAAAATAATTGGAGAAAGTAATGAATTATTCTCAAAATCCTGAAAAGCAGTATCATATCGGAGTAGGAAAAGGAGATATCGGAAAATATGTAATTCTCCCCGGAGACCCGAAAAGATGCGAAAAAATAGCAAAATATTTTGATAAGCCACAGCTTATAGCAGATAACAGGGAATATATAACTTATACAGGATTTCTTGACGGAGAAAAGGTGAGCGTAACATCAACCGGAATAGGAGGACCCTCTGCGGCTATTGCTTTAGAGGAGCTCGCTAACTGCGGTGCGCATACATTTATCCGTGTAGGAACCTGCGGAGGTATTGAGCTGTCTGTAAAGGGAGGCGATTTGGTTGTCGCAACATCATCAGTAAGAGCAGAGGGAACGAGTAAGGAGTATGCTCCTATCGAATATCCCGCCGCTGCCGACTTAGAGGTTGTAAACGCTCTGGTAAGCTCTGCAAAAGAGCTTGGAATGCCGCATCATACAGGGGTAGTGCAGTCTAAGGACTCTTTTTACGGAGAGCATTATCCCGAAAGCAAGCCTGTAGGCTATGAGCTTGAAAACCGTTGGAGCGCATATATAAAAATGGGCTGTCTTGCCTCTGAAATGGAAAGCGCGGCTTTGTTTATAACAGCACTTTACCGACGCGTGAGAATGGGAACGGTTTTGCTTGTTATGGCTAATCAGGAACGTGAAGCAAAGGGACTTGAAAATCCTGTTTTCCACGATACAGATGCGGCAATAAAAACCGCGGTTGAAGCCTTGCGTATACTTATAAAGAAAGATAAGGAGAAAAACAATGAGTAATACTCCTACCCCTCACATTTCCGCAAAAAACGGAGATTTTGCCAAAACCGTTCTTTTGCCGGGAGACCCGCTTAGAGCTAAATTTATTGCCGAAAAATATCTTACTGACTGCGCCTTAGTTACCGATACGAGAAATATGCTCGGCTTTACAGGTTACTTTGAGGGCAAAAGGGTTTCGGTAATGGGAGCCGGAATGGGTATGCCTTCTATGGGGATTTATTCCTATGAACTGTTTTCCTTTTATGATGTTGAAAATATTATCCGTATAGGCTCTGCCGGAGCTATGCAGGATGATATAAAGGTAAAGGATATTATTTTAGCATTGGGAGCCTGCACAGATTCAAACTATGCCGCACAGTATAAGCTGTCCGGAACCTTTGCACCTATTGCAGATTATGGGCTTTTGTCTTTGGCGGAAAAAATTGCGGCAGAAAAGGGAGTAAACTATACAGTAGGGAATGTTCTCTCTTCTGATATGTTTTATAATGCCGATACCTCTGCTAAGGATAGGTGGAAAGATATGGGAGTTAAGGCGGTTGAAATGGAAGCGGCGGCGCTTTATATGAATGCCGCTTATTTAAAGAAAAAAGCGCTTTGTATTTTAACGGTGTCTGACCATATTTACACCGGCGAAAGCCTTGCGGCAAAGGAAAGGGAAACCGGATTCAGCCAAATGGCTGAAATAGCTTTAAAGCTTGCAAACAATATTTAATTCAAGAAGGAGCGGAAAATATTTCCGCTCTTTTTGTTCACAATTTATTAAAAAATATATTGTAAAAATTCTTCAAATATGATATGATACACATATATGGCAATTCTACTGCCGTTATATTATAAAAAGGGGGATTTTTTATGCGAGCAGACGGTAAAAAAATTAAAAATGTAGACCCAATGTATAAGGTCGCATCATATATAATGGATAAAAGAATTGATGCGATGAATATGATAACTATAGATATCCCGATAACTCCTATACAGAATTATCTCAATGAAAAGAGGTCGCAGGGAGTTGTGATGAGCCATATGGCAGTGCTTATGGCGGCTTACATAAGAACAGCATGTGAATTTCCGATGCTTAACAGGTTTATAGTTAACCGCAAGCCCTATGCAAGAAATGAGTTTTCTGTTGCAATGGTAGTTCTGAAGGGCGGTAGTATGGACCATGGCACAATGTCTAAAATGTATCTTGAAAGAACAGATACGATTTTTGATGTAAACGATAAGATAAACAATTATGTTGAGGAAAACCGTAATGCACCCGAAAACAATGGTACCGAAAAGCTCATAAAAATCCTGTTGAGCTTTCCGGGTGTTTTGCCGTTGGGTGTAGGAATTTTCAAGTTTATGGATAAGCATGGGCTTTTGCCTAAGTCTATAATAGATGCATCACCTTTTCATAACAGTCTTGCAATTTCAAACCTTGCCTCTATCAGAACAAACCATATTTATCATCATTGCTATGATTTCGGAACAACCAGCGTGTTTATAACAATGGGAAATCTCCGCGAGGTTGCCAAGCGCAAGGGTGATGAAATTTATTTTGAACGCTGTATGCCCTTAGGTATTACTATGGACGAGCGAATTTGCTCCGGCAGTTATTTTGCGCTTGCGTTTAGAAAGTTCAGTAAGTATCTTAAAAATCCGGCTCTTTTGGAGCTTCCGCCTGAAAAAATTGAGGAAGACCCCGGTCTTTAACTTTTTTCTTGATTTTATAGAGATATTGGTATACAATATACAGTAGATAAAAAATTAACAATATCGGAGGAAAAAGTAAATGTTAGTTTCTGCAAAAGACATGCTTACAAAAGCAAAGGAAGGTAAATATGCCGTAGGCCAGTTCAACATCAACAACCTTGAGTGGACAAAGGCAATTCTTTTAACTGCCGAGGAGCTTAAGTCTCCCGTTATTCTCGGTGTTTCCGAGGGCGCAGGCAAATATATGTGCGGCTATACAACAGTTGTAGGAATGGTTAAGGGAATGATAAATGAGCTTGGAATCACAGTTCCGGTTGCTCTTCATCTTGACCATGGAAGCTATGAGGGAGCTAAGAAGTGTATCGAGGCAGGCTTCTCATCTGTTATGTTTGACGGTTCTCATTATCCGATTGAAGAAAATATTGCTAAGACCAAGGAATTAGTTGAAACCTGCGAAAAGCTCGGTCTTTCCTTAGAGGCTGAGGTAGGAGCTATCGGCGGCGAGGAAGACGGTGTTATCGGCAGCGGTGAGGTTGCTGACCCTGAGGAATGTAAAATGATTGCTGACTTAGGCGTTACAATGCTTGCTGCAGGAATTGGAAATATTCACGGTAAGTATCCCGAAAACTGGGCAGGCTTAAGCTTTGATACTCTTGATGCTATTCAGAAGTTAACCGGAAAAATGCCCTTGGTTCTTCACGGCGGAACAGGAATTCCCGCAGATATGATTAAAAAGGCAATTTCTCTCGGAGTTTCAAAGATCAATGTTAATACAGAGTGCCAGTTAAGCTTTGCAGAGGCTACCCGCAAATATATTGAGGAGGGTAAGGACCTTCAGGGTAAGGGCTTTGACCCCCGTAAGCTTCTCGCTCCCGGTGTTGAAGCTATAAAGGCAACCGTTAAAGAAAAAATGGAGCTTTTCGGTTCTGTAGGAAAGGCTTAATTTGAATTAGTATAATAATAAATATCGCTGAAAAGCCCAACTTCTCATAAGGAAGTTGGGCTTTTTGATACATATCGTATCTCGGAATAGTAACGTAAAGAATTTTGCGTATAGTACACAAAACCGATTTTTTTCACAATAAAGCAAAAAATTGCCCTTGAAAAAGGATAATTATGGTGATATAATCTATAAATATTAATTTACAGGGTTGGAGAATAATATGACAAAGCTACTCTTTCCGGCAAACGGAGCGGTTTTACGGGTACTGAATGATTTACAGAGAAAATTTGTTAATGAGGAAACTCATTACTTTAATGAGAATAAAATAAATTGGGCGCATTTAGTACGCTACAAGGAGCAGGACGATACTTTTCCTCAACCTAACACCTTTAAGTGGGAGACAGATGAGGAGCATTCCGTCATAGAAATTTCCGAAACCGCCGACTTTGCAGAGCCGAGAGTGGAAAAGGTATTGGGCAATGAAGCTCAGCTTCACAACTTTAAGGCGAATACTACATATTATTGGAGAGTAAACGGGAGTGATGCGTTTACCTTTAAAACAGAGGATGTAGCCCCCGTTTTTTATGATGCTGAGGGTATTTCTAATGTACGCGATGCCGGAAACTGGAAAACAAAATACGGCTGCCGCATCAAGCAGGGCTTGCTTTTCAGAGGCAGCGAAATGAATATACACCACACTATAACCGAAAAGGGTATAGATGTAATGCGTAATATTCTAAAAATAAAAACTGACCTTGATTTGCGTGGTGAGGGCTTTAAGTTTGAACACTCACCTTTGGGCGAGGATATTCGGTTTTTGGTTATTCCCTGCGGACCTTATAAAAACTTTATGAACGATAAGGAAACCTGCAAAAAGCTGTTTGATGTTTTAGCGGACGAAAACAACTATCCTATCTATTATCATTGTTGGGGCGGAGCAGACCGCACAGGTACGCTTGCCTGTATGCTGGGTGTTGCGCTCGGTATGTGCGAAAAGGACACATTGCTTGATTATGAGATAACCTCGCTATCCGTTTGGGGAGACAGAAACCGCGTTAGCGATTTATATAAAAGCTTCCTTGAAGAGCTTGAAAGCTATGAGGGCGATACCTTTGAGGACAAAATAATGAGCTTTATTTATTCCTGCGGAATAACAGAACAACAGCTCAATAAAATACGCGGTATATTGTTAGATAGATAAACAATAATGAAAAATGAATGATGAATAATTAATGTGTTTTGGCTCTGCCAAAACGATATATAATCCGTCGGCTGAGCCGACACCGAAATTTTTCACTTTTCATTCTTCACTATTCATTAAATTATTGTTTTGCTATGCAAAACAATAATTTAGAAAGGGTGATAATTTGGATTTTTTTGCTTTTAAATTTATATTCAGATGTATAATAGCCGTTATAGCAGGCGGTCTTATAGGGGCTGAGCGTGCGCGTCACGGCAGAGCGGCGGGTATGAGAACTCATATACTTGTGAGCCTCGGCTCGGCTCTCACAGCTATGACAGGAATATATGTTAATAACGTTATGGATATTTCGGGTGACCCATTTCGTATTTCTGCGCAGGTTATATCGGGTGTAGGTTTCTTAGGCGCCGGAATGATAGTGCTTAAAAACGGAAGTAATATCACAGGTCTTACAACGGCTGCCGGTGTTTGGACCACTGCTACTATCGGAATAGCTATAGGATACGGATTTTATCTAGGCGCGGCAACTGTAACCGCACTTTTATTGCTTGCAATAGTTTTTTTAACTCGCTTTGAAAAATACAAGAAGGACCACCAGTATATCTATGCGGAAATACGTGATATTTCCTGCTTAAATCAGGTGGTTGAAAAAATAGAATCAGAATTTTCGGAAAATATAATTTATAAGATAACTCCTCCGCGAAGCGGAAGCGAGGGCTGTGTAGGTATTGAAATAGATTTCCGAAATAATGCTGAAAACACAATAAGCAGACTAATCGGGTTAGATAATGTAGTATTCGCAATTAAAGATAATGAGTAAAAATGCCCTACAGAAATTTTATCTGTAGGGCATTTTTTATTCTTTTTCCTCATCATCAAAGAGCTTCGAGTCAATTTTAAATCCGCCCTCAAAGCCATTATTTATATGTGGGATTTCCAGCTCTTCGTCATCATCCAAAATACTTTTGCTTTTTTGTTCGCCGCCGTCGGTAATATTCTGCACCGCCTCAGCGATATCGTCGGAATGCCACTGTTCAAGAAGTATATCACCCTCCGGATATTCGGTATCTGTGGGGTGGTTTTTCTTATAAGCGGTAAAAAGCAGAATATAAATCAGAAGAATTGCAAGGCTGCCTCCGCTTATAACAAAACCTGCTTTAAGTCCGGGTGTCTCATAATCAAAGCGGATAGTGCTGGCTCCCTCGGGAACCTTTACCGCCATAAAGCCGACATTAACCTTTTCTATCTCTGCTTCCTTGCCGTTTACGGTTGCTGTCCAGCCCTCATCAAACGGAACAGAGAAGAACACAAGCGATTCTTTATTTCGGGTAACCTTAGCTGTAAAGCCGAAGTTATCAGTTTCAAAGGAATAAGCAGCAGTGTCAGCAAGCTTTGCGCAATCGTAGGAGTAAGCCTCCTCGGAGAAAGAGAGAGTGGTTTTATCCTGATAGCCGTCGGTTGTCTCGTTTACAACTTCGTTTAAATCGGTCATCATATAGCTGTATTTCTCTATTTGCTCGGTTGAAAGCAGTATGGCTTTGAGCATTAGTCCGGCGCGGTTTTCCTCATTATATGAGTCGCAGAAATCCTTACTCATATAGTAATCATACGAGAAACCGTAGGGGATATAGTTATCGTTTTTGTAGATATAATATCCACCGTCGGTATTAACATAGGTATAGCCCGGCATTTTCGTTTCGCCGTTTTCATCAACAAAGCTCTCTCCGCCGGTGCGATTAAGAACATATTTTACCGATAAAAGCGGACGCAGTGCGTAATTATCTACCTCGGGACGGCTGCCCACATCTCTCTTTTCGCCTACATATTTGTAAAACTCCATTATTGAGGCAGGAACTACCGAGTGAAACGCGTTGATGCCCGGTAACCCCAAAAACATTGAGGTGTTATCAACTCCCGAATAAGTATCAACCCTGTATTGGTCAGAATTTTCAAGGCCAACCTCGCCCTCGATAAGCTGGTCTATAACAACCTCTTTTTGAGCATAGGAATGACTTCTTCCTTGCGAGATAAACACATTTCCGTAAATTACCGAGACTATGCAAACACACACCGTGGCAGTCTTATAAAATGCGGTGCGGTTTTTATGAAGTAACCCTAAAATAAGGTAGAGTATAAGCAGACTGACTATAGCTATAAGACAGGCTATCCAGAACCTAAGGGTATACATATTATCGCTGCTTTGAGTGTAAAGTCCGTAGATAATGTCGCCGTTTTCGTCCTTTTGCGGGAAAAAGCCGATAACAAGCGCCATAGCCGCAGTTATTCCGAATACCCATTTAAAGCCTGATGACCAATCTGCCGAGCGGTCTTCTGTTAGCATAACAGTTGCAAGGCTCATCATAAGAATAGGCATATAGAACCAGCGCGCATAATACGAGGAGTTAAAGGCATAAAACGCACTGTTAAGTACCGGCACCATTGCCATAAAGGCGCATATTCCGATAATGCGTTTAAGCCAGCTTTTCTTGCGGTTTGTAAACCACGCGAAAACTCCCACCATACTGAATACAGGCAGCCATCCTCCGAGGGACGACCACTTAACCTCTGCACCGGGGAAGAAAACAGGACGGGCAGGAATATCCGGAGGGAAGAAGAAGCACTGGATTACATTAAGATAAATCTGCTCCTTGCCGTACATTATCGCATTCCATCCAAGCTGGGTGTTCGAAACACGGCTGTTGTCAACAATTGCAAATACAGCAGGCAAAAGCAAAGCACAGGCTATTCCAACACCTAAAACCGCCTCTAAAACGATTGCGGCAAAGCGTGAGAATTTGACCTTGATTGCACCTGTAGAAAGTCTTACAAAGAAGTAAATAACCGTAAAAACAGCCATTCCGAAGAAGAAAAAATAGTTTGATACAGCGCAAAGGGCTACCGCCAGCGCAAAAACTCCCCGCTTATTCTCGGTTATGAGCATTTCAAAGGCGAGAAGCAAAAGCGGTAAGAAAATAATTGCTTCGTGAAAATGGTTGAAGAAAATATTGTAGATAGAAAAGCCTGAAAAAGCGTATAACAGTCCGCCGAGTCTTGCAGCCTCGGCAGTTTTGGTAAATCTGCGGATATAAAGATAGGCTGTGAGAGCGGCACAGGCAAATTTTAATATGAGCAACGGCCCCATTAAATAAGGTACAAACCAGTTGGGGAACGGAATAGTAAGCCAGAAAAACGGACTTCCGAGCAAATAAAAGCTGTAGGAGCCGATAAAGTTCGAACCTAAGTCCGTAAGCCAGCTCCAGCTCATATTTCCGCTTTTTATCGCCTCGTGGCAGGTTTGATAAAAGGGAATTTGCTGAACATTAAAGTCACCGTAAAATATGAAATATCCTTCATCAAGTATCATATATGGGACAAAAAGCGCCGCCGCACAGAAAAGCGCAATTAAAAATGTAGACAGCTTTTTCTCCTTTTGAGGTCGCAATGAAGTCATTTTAGAATAAGAAAATCCCAATTTGCAACATCCTTTATAAAATTTCTTATTGATATTATAACAGTAAATGCTATAATATTCAAGAAAGGCTGTGAAAATTAATGAACAATCATTTTTATGCGATGATGTCCAGAATGAAAAATATATATCGCTGGGGGCTTATGCGCAATACCCGCAGTGAGAATTTAAGCGAGCATTCTTTGGAAGTGGCTATGATTGCCCATGCGCTTTGCATTATTAAAAACAAAAAATTTGGCGGCAGTATAAACCCTGAAAGAACAGCTGTTGCGGCTATGTTCCACGATACGTCAGAAATAATAACCGGAGATTTGCCCACACCTATTAAGTATTATAACGCTCAGATTAAGAATGCATACAAGGAAATCGAGTCGGTTGCCGAAAAAAGGCTTACAGATATGCTACCTGATTATATGCAGGAGTCCTTCGCCGAAATTTATAATCCCGATGAGGAAACAAAACAAATAATCAAGGCGGCGGATAAGCTTTCGGCGCTGATTAAGTGCATTGAAGAAGTAAACTGCGGCAACAGGGAATTCTCTGTTGCTGAAAAAACCACCCGAAAAGCTATTGCTGACCTTAAAATGCCTGAAGTTGATGTCTTTATGCAGGATTTTATTCCCAGCTTTTATCTTAGCCTTGATGAACAGAACTAAAAGGAGAAAAGAAATGTTTTCGAAAAAATTTATCTGTGCAGGCAACGAATACGGTACCTATGAAAAGCATATTCCGTCACCTTATTTTAAAAAGGTTTTTACGGTTAATGCACCTGAAAAGGCTGAGCTTACAATAACAGGTCTTGGTTTTTACGAGCTTTACATAAACGGTGAGAAAATCACAAAGGGTCTGTTAGCACCGTATATCGCTAATCCCGACCATTATGTTTATTATGATAAATATGATATTCTTCCCCTTTTAAAGCAGGGAGAGAATGTTATGGTAGTACAGCTCGGAAACGGAATACAAAATCCTTTAGGCGGCATAATCTGGGATTTTGATATAGCGTCTTTCAGGGGTGTACCGAGGTTTGCTTTCGCACTTTCTCTTACTGAAAACGGCGAAACCGATATTATTGAGGCAGACGAGACTGTTTTAACTAAGCCGTCACCCTTGTTTTTTGACGATTTGCGCAGCGGCGCTTTTTATGATGCAAATTCGGAAATTTCGGACTTACATTCTACCGTTTTCGGTGAGGGGTGGACGAAATGCATTGTAGCAGAAGCACCAAAGGGCGAGCCTATGCTTTGCGAGGCAAATCCGATAAAGGTGAGAAAAGAATTAAAGCCGGTTAAAATAACCAAAACCGCTCTTGCCGAGGATTACGCAGTTCCAGGCTGGGATATAGGAGAATACAATCGGCTTAAGGATACCAAACCGCAGATCTCCGCTGATAATGAGGTCGGTTATTTATACGATTTCGGTGAGAACACCGCCGGAATAGTCCGCCTTAAAATAAAGGGTGAAAAAGGTCGAAAAATTAAATTACAGTTTTGCGAATGGATAAACGGCGAGGGTCTGCCCTCTTATTCAAATATTTATTTTTATCCGGACGGATATTCTCAGCGTGATATTTATATATGTAAAGGCGAGGGTGAGGAAATTTTCGAGCCTCAGTTTACATACCATGGCTTCCGTTACTGCTTTGTTATGGGTATAACCGAGGCTCAGGCGACCGACAGCTTGCTTACCGCATTAGTTTGCAGCTCGGATATAAAGCAAAAAAGTGCATTTTCCTGTTCGGACGAAACAGCAAATACACTTTATGAAACCGTTTTAAGGTCTGACCTTTCAAATTTCTACTATTTCCCGACCGACTGCCCCCACCGCGAGAAAAACGGCTGGACAGGTGATGCGGTAGTTTCTGCCAGACAACTGCTTGTAAATTTCGGCTGTGAAAAGGATTTAATACAGTGGACGGATAATATAGTTAAGGCTCAGGATGAAAAGGGAGAAATTCCGGGAATAGTTCCTACAGGCACTTGGGGCTACGGCAGACTTAACGGTCCCGCTTGGGATAGAGCGGTTGTTGAAATCCCTTACGAGATTTACCGTATAACAGGGGATAAAAAGGCTCTTTATTCCTGTGCAAAGGCACTCCCGAGATATCTTGATTTTCTTGAAACTAAAAAGGACGAAAGAGGTCTTATAGGCTACGGACTCGGCGACTGGAATCAGGCGGAACGCGCTTGCGATAAGCCGGATTGTCCTGTTATTGTGTCGGACAGTATTCTTTGTATGGAATTTGCGAGAAAGTCGGCAGTTATAGCGGAAATTATAGGAGATAATGCTCTTAAAGCAAAGGCAGAAGCTTTTTTTGCAGAAATGCGTAAAGCTATAAGAAATCATCTTATTAAAGACAATACCGTTTATTCTGAATGTCAGACTGCTCAGGCTATGGGTATTTATTACGGTCTGTTCGAGAAAGAAGAGCTGCCGGAGGCTAAGGAAAAGCTGGTATCCTATGTTAATAAGGCAGACGGACATTTTAGCTGCGGAATGTTGGGACTTCGCATTATATTCTGCCTTTTAGCTGATATGGGCTATGCGGATTTAGCATATAATATGATAGTAAGAGAAGATTTTCCGTCCTACGGGTGGCTTTTAAGGCAGGGACTTACAGCGTTGCCTGAGGTGATAAAGCGCTCTTATGACGAAAACCCCGACTCACTCAATCACCATTATTTCGGCGATATTTCATATTTCTTTATAAGCCGTGTTGCCGGAATAAGAGTATGCTCCTTTAAGAAAATAAATATCAGTCCAAACTTTGTAGGCTGCCTTGAAAACGCAAATGCGGAATATCAAACACTAAAGGGAAAGGTTACCTCTGCGTGGATAAGAGAAAAGGACGAAATTACTTTAACTGTTAACGCTCCGAACTCTCTTGACGGCGAAATAATTCTTCCCGAGGGCTATACCTTTAAAAACGGCGGCAGTAAGATACCGCTTGAAAGCGGAGAATACAAAATAAAAAAATACCGTATCATCGAAAGATGATACGGTATTTTTATATCTCAACTATTACAGGCATAATTCCCTTATCGGTTATATCAATAACAGCGTATGTAGGTTTAGAGCCTCTCGGCTTTGAGCAGGAGCCTGGATTAACAAGATATATTCCGTTTTCATATAATATATCAGGTATGTGCGTATGTCCGCAAAGTGCTATAGCACACTCCTTTTCGGACGCTTCCTTTAGAATTAGTTCGTTTGTAAATTTAATAAAATGGTTATGACCGTGAGTAAAAAAAATCTTTGTTCCGTTTATAATGGCTAAATCAGCCGCCGGATATACGGAGGAATAGTCACAGTTGCCTGATACTATATGATATTTTCTGTCAGGAATTTCATCCATAGCAATGTCAATATCTCTGGTAACATCACCTAAGAAAAATATATGGTCAATATCCGGTTTTGAAGAAATAATTTCTTTTAAAACACGGCTGTTGCCGTGTGAATCTGATACAACAAGAATACGCATAAATGCCCTCATAGATTGGAAAATTTTATCATATATTATTATATAATATTCAAGGGGGAATTGCAATGGCAGATATAGATAAGCAAAAGCTTTTTGAGGCAATAGAAGGCTCTTCGGGCGGAAAAATAGATAAAGAAAAGCTGAAACAGGCTGTTAAAAGCGGTGACGCCACTTCTCTTTTAGGCTCTCTCAGCGAAAGCGACAGGCAGAAGATAAACAGCGCTCTTGCCGATAAAAGTAATCTTGAAAAGATTTTAAACTCAAAGGAGGCAAAGCAACTGCTTAACTCCTTAATAAAGGGCGGAAAAAATAATGGATGATTTAAGCGAAAAGCTGGCTGGTATTTTGAATGACCCTGAAAGTATGAACAGGGTCAGACAAATGGCGGAAAGCTTGTTAGGCGAACAGTCCGAGCCGGAGAAAAAAGAAGAATTATCGCTGCCCGATTTAATGGGCGGCGATGAAATAAAAACAATTATGAATATAATGTCTAAGCTTAAAAACACCGGAAATGATGCACGAACTCAGCTTCTTGTGGCTTTAAAGCCGCATTTAAGTGAGCCGCGCAGAGAAAAGGTTGATACCGCGATAAAAATACTAAAAATGATAGAACTGCTGCCTCTTTTAAAGGACAGCGGAATATTAAGTTTATAAGCAAAGGAGGAATCCGGATTGGCAGATAATGATTTTTTCAGACAGCAACAAGCGGCAATGGAACGAATGAGAGAAATGAATGCACGCTCACAGTTTAAAAATAATAACCGTAATCATAAAATGCCTCCGACACCCTCCTTTGTGCGACTAAATGGTGAGGAGAAAAAGGAAACTGCTAAAAATAATCCTACGGAGCAGAAGCCGAAAGAGCAGACAGGACAAAAAAACAGCGGTTCTTCCTTTGATTTGGGCGGTCTTGGCATACCGTTTCTCGATTCTCTTAAAACAGACTCGGATATCTCCTTAATTTTAGGGTTAATGCTGATTTTTTTAAGCGAAAAATCGGATAAATTATTGCTTATGGCACTTGTTTACATACTTATGTAAACTATGAATTTTTTTATGCAAAAAAAGGAAATTTTTGTTGTTATGTAAACTTGGACAACCGTTAAAAATATTCAACTTATCCACTGAAATATTAACTGAAATAAAGGTCTAAGCACTCAAAAATGCGGTTTTGCACCTAAATTTAGGTGGATAACTATGTTAATAAGTTGGATAAAAGCATATGCAACCGTAAAATGAATAAAAAAATTATGTAAATAAATTCGACTCCTTTCGACATAATATTTTTTACATAAAAATTAATAAAATGTTTTATTTTTCCTGTGATTATTATAGTATAATATAGTCAGCAAAATTATGTATGGAGTTTTAAGCGTGAAAAGAACAAAATTAAGGGACAGGCTTCTTCCCGATTACACAAGAGGCGAGGAAATTTTTAATATGGTATCCCATATAGTGGGAGGGGCGTTTGGAATAGCCGCCCTTGCAACCTGTGTTGTAAAGGCTTTTCTAAATCATGATGCGTATCAGATAGTCGGTTCGTTTATTTACGGCTTTGCAATGGTACTGCTTTATACAGTTTCGAGCGTATATCACGGCTTGATACCCGAAATGGCGAAAAAGGTTATGCAGGTTATCGACCATTGCACGATTTTTATTCTTATAGCCGGAACCTACACTCCTATTGCCTTAACGGTATTAAGAGAGAAAAGTGCGGCTCTTGGGTGGACGGTTTTTGGAATTGTGTGGGGAGTATCGGCTCTTGGAATTACCCTTAACGCTATCGACCTTAAAAAATACAACATTTTTTCGATTATCTGTTATATTGCTCTCGGCTGGTGTATAATCTTTACCGGCAAAACCGCAATAGAGGCAATGGGAATAAAAGCCTTTTTATGGATTTTGGCAGGCGGAATTTCATATACGGTAGGTGCGGTACTTTATGCAATCGCCGGCAGAAGCGTTCACAGATATATGCATTCCGTATTCCATATCTTCGTGGTATTGGGAAGTATATTGCAGTATATCGGTATTATATTTTATATATTGGTTTAAAGAAGTAAGAAAAAAGCGTTGCGAATTGATTTCGCAACGCTTTAAAATTATTCTATTATTGACTGTCCGTCCATTTCGGCAGGTTGGGGAAGGTTTAGAAGCTTTATGATTGTGGGGGAAATATCACAGAGCTTTCCGCCCTCTCTTAAAGTACATTCCTTTCCGATAACCGCAAAGGGAACGGGGTTGGTTGTGTGAGCTGTGAAGGGTGAGCCGTCGGTGTCGACCATACGATCGGCATTGCCGTGGTCGGCTGTGAGAAGCATAACGCCCTCCATTTCTCTTACCGCATCCTCAACTCTGCCTACGCAGGTATCAACAGTCTCAACTGCCTTTACAGCCGCATCGAATACGCCTGTATGTCCTACCATATCGCAGTTCGCAAAGTTAAGTATTACAACGTCATATTTTCCGCTCTTTATAGCCTCGCAAACCTTGTCACAAACCTCTACCGCGCTCATTTCAGGCTGGAGGTCATAGGTTGCAACCTTGGGGGAGTTAACGAGAATTCTGTCCTCACCCTCAAACATAACCTCCCTGCCGCCGTTAAAGAAGAAGGTTACATGAGCATACTTCTCTGTCTCGGCTATTCTAAGCTGGGTGAGTCCGTTATTTGCGAGGAACTCGCCTAAAGTATTATTAAGCGTCTGAGGCTTAAAGGCAACCTCAACATTGGGCATTGAAGCGTCATACTGTGTCATACACACATAGAAAACATCGGGTCTGCCGCCCTTGCGTTCAAAGCCTGCAAAATCGTCGTCAACAAAAGTACGGGTAATTTCTCTTGCTCTGTCGGGACGGAAGTTGAAGAATATAACGCTGTCTCCTGCCTTTATGCGCTCGGTATTTGCAACAACGGTGGGAAGAACAAATTCGTCGGTTATGTGCTTGCCTTCTTCGTCAATTTTTGTGTAGGACTCTCTTACAGCCTCCGCGGCATCGTTAGTCTCAATACCCTCGCCATAAACTAAAGCGGCATAAGCTTTGCCGACACGCTCCCAGCGGTTGTCTCTGTCCATTCCATAAAAGCGGCCCATAACTGTAGCTAACTTTCCGCAGCCTAATTCGGCGAGCTTAGCGTTAAGAGTATCAATGAAATCTGCCGCTGAAGAGGGGGGAACATCTCGTCCGTCAAGCAAAGCGTGAATGTAAACTCTGTCAATCCCGTTTTTCTTTGCAAGCTCTACAAGACCGTAAAGGTGGTTTATGTGAGAGTGAACACCGCCGTCAGACAAAAGTCCCATTAAATGAAGCGCGCTGTTTTTATTTTTGCAGTTTTCTACCGCCTTTAAGAATGCTTCGTTTTCGAAGAAATCACCGTCAGCAATTGATTTTGTAATTCTGGTAAGCTCCTGATAAACGATTCTTCCTGCGCCTATATTTGTGTGACCAACCTCGCTGTTGCCCATCTGACCGTCCGGCAGACCAACATCCATTCCCGAAGCGCCTATCTGAGTTGTGGGGCATTCTTTAAAGATTTTATCAAGACGGGGAGTAGCGGCAGATTCAATAGCGTTGCCGTTCTTTTCTTCGTTGAAGCCGAAGCCGTCCATTATAGTTAAAACTATAGGTTTTTTCATAAAATTAAAATCTCCTGAAAATGTTATTTGCTTGCGGCTTTAACGATTACCGAGAAATCCTCAGCCTTAAGGGAAGCACCGCCGATAAGTCCGCCGTCAACATTAGCCTTGGAAACAAGCTCGTCAGCGTTCTTAGCGTTCATAGAGCCGCCGTACTGAATTGTAACGGTTTCTGCTACATCCTCACCGTAAACCTCGGCAATAGCGGCACGAACATAGCCGTTGCCCTCGTCTGCCTGCTCAGCGGTAGCGGTAACGCCTGTACCGATTGCCCAAACAGGCTCATAAGCGATAATAACGTTCTTAAGCTGTTCGGCGGTTACGTTTGTAAGAGCCATCTTTGTCTGATATTTAAGTAAGGTCTCGGTGTAGCCAAGCTCTCTTTGCTCAAGGGTTTCACCAACGCAAACAATAGCGGTAAGTCCGGCATTTAAAGCGGCAAGTGTGCGAAGATTAACAGTCTGGTCGGTTTCGCCGAAATACTGTCTTCTCTCGCTGTGACCGATAACAACATATTTTACACCTGATTCTACCAGCATATCTGCGGAAATTTCACCTGTATATGCGCCGGAAGCCTTGAAGTGTACATTTTCGGCTCCGATTTCAATGTTTGAGCCCTCTGCTGCTGCAACAGCGGCAGGAATGTCGATAAAGGGAACGCAGAGAACAACCTTGCAGTCTGCTCCTGCAACGAGGGGCTTCATTTCGTTGATGAGAGCGGTTGTCTCAGCAGGTGTTTTGTTCATTTTCCAGTTGCCGGCTATTACAGCGGCTCTTTTTGCTTTATTCATTTTTTATATCTCCTTAAAATGTTTTATACATAAAAGATAATAGATAACAGAAAAAGGATATTCGGGCGAAGCCTTTTATATTTCGCCGGCCAAATGCCGACTCCTTACCTCTTCACTATTATCTATTATCTATTCACTTACAAACGGTTCTGCCGTTTGTGTTTATTTATCGTTAAGTGCGGCAATACCGGGAAGCTCCTTGCCCTCGAGGAATTCGAGTGAAGCGCCGCCACCGGTAGAAATGTGGGTCATCTTATCGCCGAAGCCGAGTGTGTTAACAGCTGCAGCAGAGTCGCCTCCGCCGATAACGGTAACAGCGTCAGTCTCAGCAAGGCTCTTGGCAACAGCTATTGTACCCTTTGCAAGAACAGGGTTCTCGAAAACGCCCATAGGTCCGTTCCAAACAACGGTCTTAGCGTTCTTAACCTCGTCAGCATAAAGAGCGGCTGTCTTTGTGCCGATATCAAGGCTCATCATATCATTGGGAATCTTGTCAGCATCAACAACGGTAATATCAATAGGAGCGTCAATCGGGTCGGGGAAGCTCTTAGCTATTGTGCAGTCAACAGGGAGAAGAATCTTAACGCCCTTTTCTTCTGCCTTAGCCATCATATCACGGCAGTAGTCTATCTTGCTCTCATCGATAAGAGAGGTACCTACACCGTAGCCCTTTGCAGCTAGGAAAGTGTAAGCCATACCGCCGCCGATAATAAGAGTATCAGCCTTAGTAAGAAGATTTTCGATAACGGGGAGCTTACTGTCAACCTTAGCGCCGCCTAAGATGCAAACGAAAGGACGAACAGGGGTTTCAACAGCCTCGCCTAAATATTTAAGCTCTTTGCCGATGAGATATCCGGCAACAGCCTCTTTAACATGGGATACAACGCCTACTGTTGAGCAGTGCGCTCTGTGAGCGGTGCCGAAAGCATCATTGACAAATATATCAGCAAGACTTCCGAGCTCTGCGGAGAATGCCTCACCGTTCTTAGTTTCTTCTGCACGGTAACGGGTATTCTCTAAAAGAACAACGTCACCATCCTTCATAGCGGCAACTGCTGCTTTTGCGTTCTCGCCTACAACATTATCATCAGCCGCAAAAACAACCTCTTTGCCTAACTTCTCGGAAAGGCTCTTAGCAACAGGAGCCAAAGAAAGCTCAGGCTTGGGCTCACCCTTCGGCTTACCGAGGTGAGAGCAGAGGATTACCTGACCGCCGTCAGCAATTAATTTCTTAATTGTGGGAAGGGCTGCGTTTATACGGTTTTCATCTGTGATAACACCGTTTTTAAGGGGAACGTTAAAGTCACAACGGACTAAAACCTTTTTACCTTTTACATTGATGTCATCAACGGTCTTTTTATTGAGCGCGTTCATTAAAAACATCCTTTCAGTTTGTTAAAAATTTTACAATTACTATTTTACCACATATTTGAAAATTTTCAATACAAAATTATTCTATTTCTTCCCATTTATAATTGTGCAACTGACCGAAATTATGAAGTTCGGGGTAGTCCCACTGCCTTAATACCTCGTAAACGGCTATTGCAACCGAGTTTGAAAGGTTTAAGCTCCTTATTTCGCCTGCCATCGGAATTCTTACGCATTTATCGGGATTTTTAATAAGTAGCTCCTCAGGCAAGCCCTTAGTTTCCTTGCCAAAAAACAGATAGCAGTTGTCGGGGTAGTGTGCATCGGAATGAGTGCATCTGCCCTTTGTTGTGAAGAAAAAGAATTCACCGGTGTTCTTTGCAAAGAAATCTTCAAGATTATCATAATATGTGATATCAAGAAAATGCCAGTAATCAAGACCTGCTCTTTTCAGCTTTTTATCGTCAATCTTAAAGCCCATAGGACCTACAAGGTGCAGTCTTGCCCCTGTTGCGGCGCAGGTTCTTGCAACATTGCCTGTATTTTGCGGTATTTCAGGCTCAACCATAACTATATTTATCGTTGCCATTTTTATTTCTCCGTTTTTTTCTTTTAATTATATTATCGGAGAAAGAGTGTTGTCAAGATTTCTTAAAAAGACTTTTTACGGTAGTTATGCAAACACCTATTCTGACAAGGGCGCAGGCAAAGCCAAGAAAATATGAAAAGCCATCCATCCTCGAGAACAGATATCCTACAGATATGGTGCTTATGGCGGCTGAATATGGGTAATCAAATTTACCTGCGAGCTCTGCGCCGAAAAGCATCACCGAGTTAAGCAGTACCAATGCAGAAAGACCGCATCCTCCCGATACTCCTATAAGCATTTCCTTTTTATATTTCCCTTCAAGTACCCCACGCAGATAAAAGGGGAGTATACAAACAGGCAGAGCTATCCTTAAAATATAGGGATAAGTGCCTTTTAAAAGCTGATTTAATCCGGGTACATTAAATATAAAAATATTCTGGGGTGTCAAGTCTGATAAGGATAGAATAAAAAAGAAAATAATTATAACGGCGGCTATGATAAAGGATAAAAGAGAATATTTAAGCAAGGTTTTTTCTTTTGCAAAGATTAAAAATAAAAGCACCGTCAAAAAAAGCGCCGCTAATGCAAAGATATTTACATCAGGCAGAATAACCGCCTTTGCAAATTTTACAAACCGTGCAAGCGTAACCGCGGCGGCGGACAGTATAAACAGCGAAACAACAGTCGCTGAAGCCTTATAAATTTTCGGATGCTTTTTTAAGGAAAAAACAAGCCCAGAAATATAATAGGAAATTAAAAAAAGAATAACCGTAATAACAACAGAGGCTAAAAAGCATAGAAAGGTTTTATCGTCGGCTGAAGGCAGCGGTATATCAATAAGAGCGTCCCCAAGGAGGAAAAGGGCGGAAAGTGCTACTGTGTGAAGAGCGTAGTTTTGCTTGGTTTCCATAGTTTTAATTCCTCCCTGTAAGTTTGAAGCTTATATCTGAGTTAAGATAAAATTCACTGTAGTTTTCTCCTATTTTGTTCCATAGCTTTTCGTTACGCTTGTGTATTCTCGCTCCAAAGCCGAAAATATCGGTCTTATATATATAAATACTTTTTTTAATAAGCTCTTCGCTTTGCTTTTGTACTGTGCTTATAAATTCTTCATTTCCCTTAAATCCGATTTCGGTTTCAAGGGAAATATGCAGCTTTTCATCTAAAGATACTTCAAAATCATCGTCTTTTGAAGTGATTTTAACCGTTTTGCCGTCTGTTATAATAGAGCCTTTTTTAGTTAAGTCTCTCAAAAGGTAATATGAATAGGTTTCTTCATTTGTAAGGTCGACTGTTTTTTCACAATTTGTGTAAATTCTTATTCCGTTTAATAAAGGAGAACCGTCCTGAACCTTAAATATCGGAAGAGAAAAAATGTCCTGAACGCCTTGCCTTACAGCCTCAATTTCATAGTAGCGGTTGTTGTAATCCACACATTCTGCCTTTGCGGCTTGCCGTATCACACCCATAATATCATATCCCGTCGCCATTTCGGACTGACTGCTGAGAGATAATAACTCTTCAGTATTATCAGAGGAAATAAAGTAAACCGAGTGATTTATCTCATCATTTTCATAGCAATAATCCAAAATTTCTTTTATGCGGTTTTCTTTAAGGCTCTCCCCAAGACAAATAAGACCGCAATGGCTGAAAAACAGCGGCTTTGAAAGAGAGTGTTTTAAGCTGCTTATTGCTTCCTTAACGGTTTCCCCCTGTGAAGAAGCTAGAAGATTTCCGGTTTCCTGTTTGGTGCTTTCGGGGTTAACGGTTATTATCTCGGCATAAACCGAAACGGTGCTTCCACCCTCAAACCCGAGAGCGGCAACAGTATACTGCATATCCGCTTCCTTATATACTCCGCAGCCGCACAGAGAAAGGCTTATTAAAACCGAAAGAAAAGCTGCTTTAAGTCTCATCGCAATCCTCCTTTATTCTTATCTTGTTTTTGTTAAAGGCGGGTCGGGTTTTCATCATAGGCCATGGCACTCTTAAAACCGTATCCTTAAACCGTTCAAGCTTCGGATTATCAAGAGAGACGGTATAGTCAACCCCAAAGGAGCCGAGACTTAAAACTCTTATCAAAAAAATACTCATAAGCGCAATATATCCGTAAAGCCCGAAAATTGCGGCGGCAAAGGTTAGTATTAACCGCATATAGAACACAACACCCTTAAGCCTTGGCACCATAAGCCCCGATATTCCGCTGAGAGCTACTGCTATCAGCATAGGTGCGCTTATAATTCTCGCTTCAACCGCCGCCTGTCCTACTACAAGTCCTCCTACAATGCTCAGTGCGTGACCGAGACTTTGCGGAGTTCTCAGTCCGGTTTCCTTTAGTATCTCAAAAACAAGGATAAGTGTTATACATTCCATAAAAGAGGATAGCGGAACACCGCCTCGCAGCTGTGCCACCGATAGAGCAAAGGAGGTGGGAAGCAGCTGCTTGTGAAAGGTTATAAGAGCAACAAAAATTGCCGGAACGCTTATAGCGGCAAAGAAGCAGATATATCTTAAAATTCTGCCTACCGCCGCAACTAAATAGCTTACATAATAATCCTCGTCCGACTGAAAATTCTCTGAAAATAAATAGGGTAGGGTTAAAACTGTCGGAGTTCCGTCAACAACAACGGCAATTCTGCCTTCGAGCATCCTTGCGGCAACAATATCGGGACGCTCGGTAGTGCCTGTGGTTTTTAAAAGCGAGGTTTTGTGGTCCCGTATGTTTTCGGCGATGTAGTTGGCATCTAAAATGCCGTCGATATCTATTTTATTTATTCTCTTTTTTAACTCTGCAACCTGATTTTTATCCGCAAGGGAGCCTAAGTAGCATATAAAAACCATAGTCTCGGTTCTTCTGCCTACACGTAGCATTTCTATGCAAAGGTCGGGGGTCAACAATTTTCTTCTTATCATTGAAAGATTGAACATTGCCGTTTCCCCGAAGCCCTCACGAGGTCCCTGTAAAACTCGCTCGTCCGCCGGTTCGGTGATTCCCCTTGTTTTAAAGCCTTTTGTATTTATTGTGAGTGCATAAAGGGAATTATCTATAAGTAATAAAGTATCACCGTATAGGATTGCTCGTATGCAATCGGCAATAACAGTCTGCTTTTTTAAATCCGCGGCAAATAATACCTTATCGCATATAAAATCGCAGATATTTTCCTGCTTAGGCGCAATAACGGTTACAAGAGGCCGTACAACAGAATCGTTGAGCATTTCGGTGTTTACCATACCGTCCATATATAAAAGTGAGCATTTTGTTCCGATGTTTTTTAACTCAACCGTTCTGATTCTCAAAATAGCATCGTTTTTAAATATCTGCCCGAACAACCGCAGATTACTTTCTAAATCCGATAAAACCGTCATATTTTCATATTCCGAGGTAAGACCGCTCATTAACATTACTCCTAATTTTTCATTAGGACTATTATTGCCTGATTTTTCCGGAAAATGCAGAAGCGTTATCATTAATGCTGTGATTTAATATTATCGGGGCACGGAAAGAAAAATCTTTATTTTCTTTCCGTTTTTTCTGCAAGTGTCAATTACATATTTTGTTCCTCTTGACTTTCCGTCCCAAAAAGCTATAACCATATCGGCATAATCAATTATTTCATCTTTTCTTTTTATAGGCGCAGCCCTGCCGAATTCATTATACTTGGGTAAAAACTCTGTAAGCTTTATACTATTAGATTTGGCATATTCTCTTGCACACGAATCAATTCCCTTTGCTCCTCCTGAAACAATTTCATCTGTTTCTTCAGGTAAAAACCTCTGTAAATCATTTACAACAAGATTTCTCGAACCGATTATTGCTATTTTCATAAATTTCCTCCTATTTGTCCTATCAGTAAGACAATATTTCTTTTTTTACAGTATACACTAATTTTGTCCTAAATCAAGACAAAGCGGTGAAAATTATGAAAAGAATTATAGATAATGATAAAGCAAATATAATTGGTATGCGTATAAGAGATGCCCGCATCAAGGCGGGCATGAGTCAGCAACAGCTTTCGAATAAGCTGGAATTACAGGCTGTATATGTATGTAGAGGCTCTATATCCCGTATTGAAAACGGCGAGCGTTCAATAACAGATATAGAAATTGACGCTATATCAAAGGTTTTAAAGGTTTCCTTGGATTATTTGTTTGGAAGGTAAGAAAATCATTTTTTTGCTATAGCCGAAGAGAACAAAAAGAAATGACAATCTTCTTTCGAAAATTGTCATTTCTTTTTGGAAGGGGTGTACGAATTCGATATCCTATGAATTTTTGGCCTATGTGTTTGAACCCCCACATATTATTTTTAAGATATTCATTAACCTGTTTAAGTAAAAGTTTTGTATCGGGAAAACTCAACATTTCATAAGCATCAAGAAACGGTAGAATTAAAAAATCAAAATGCTCAAATGTTTCATTAGATTTTGGGATTTGATTTGAAAAATCACCCAAATAAGAAATACATATACCTTTATTATCTTTAATTAAAAGATATAATATCTCATTATTCTTTATAGTAAACAAAATAGTCCCACAAGATATTTCCAACATCAAACCATCACCGCTTTAATATTGTAATATAAAAATATCAAATCTTTTCTTTTAAAGTTTTACAACTCGAAATTAAAATTCTTCTAATGCGACCACAAAGGTTTCTGTGTTTTTTATATGTATTTTCATCTATAACATTTGTATTAAATAATAATTGCAGCCAACCCTCTGTTTCGCTACATTCTTTCAATGCAATTTCAAATTTAGAAAGCATATCTGCCCTACTTTGACCGTAATTTGCTTCGCGAATGTTCGCATATACACTGCTTGAACTTTTACGAATTTGAAAAATAGTATTTGAGGGAGCTTTTATATTTTGACAAAGAAGCTCTACATCAGTTGCAAGTTGTTCTGAATATACAAGCAAATAATTCTTGGGCATAATCTCACTTCCTTTTTCACCAAAATTATAACATATAATTTTGGTGAAATCAATGCGAAGCATTGTATATCATCAAATCCGTAAGGAATTGCATATCATCAAAACGAAGTTTTGTATATCATCATTGCGAAAGAGTTTTTATACACACCTAAAGGTGTGATGAGATACAAGGGCGGCACTGCCGCCCTTGATGATATACACGCTAACGCATGATGATATACCATTGCTTTCGCAATGGATAAAAAAATTCGACAAGTTTCGGCTTGTCGAATTTTTTGGCGCGCTGAAGAAGATTCGAACTCCCGACCTTCTGGTCCGTAGCCAGACGCTCTATCCAGCTGAGCTATCAGCGCAAACGCATATTTTTTGTTGCCATAGTATAATATCACAAAAAAATAATAAAATCAATACCCAATTTTAAATTTTTTTGATTTTTAACCTTTTATTTATAATCTTTGCAACTATATATGCGGCGAATGCAAAGAGGATATCCTTTAATATAAACGGCAGAGAAACACTTAAAGCGGCGGCAAAAAAGCTTATTTTATAAAGAACTGCAAACTGCAAAACACCGATTATATGGCAAAGGATAAGTCCTGAAAGGCAAAGTGCGACTTTAGCAGGCTTATTCGATGTTTTTTTACTCAGTCCGCAAAGAAAAACAAGGGGAAGAAAACCTATAATAAATCCGCCTGTGGCTCCAAAAAGAACCTGAAAGCCTCCGCCGAAGGCAGAAAACACCGGAAGACCTACAGCTCCCACCGCAATATAAACTGCAACTGCGGCAGTACCCCAGCCTGAGCCCAGAAAAAAGCCACAAAGGCATACGGCAAAGGTTTGCAGTGTTAACGGAACGCCCGAGGGCAGAGGTATAACTATTTGAGCCATAACTGCAATAATTGCTGAAAAAATGCTTGCAAAAACAATATTTTGCAGAGATTTATGTTTCATTTGATACCTCCGGTAAATTATTGTTTTGATACTTACTTTAAGATTTTACGAGGGGGCAGGAATTTTGTCAAGAAAAATAAAATGCAAAATACCGCTGCCGGAAAGGAATGGCTGCGGTATTTTGCATAAGTATGTAGGAATATATTAAAATAAGGCAGGAAAATATAGCGCCTTATTTTACAGCACGTCGAACTGCAGGGGTAGAGGAATTTACTACCTTTAAGCCTTTGCGGCGAATAAGGCAGACAATTCTTTCTTCAAATGCGGCAAAGCGATCCTCATGGAATAAAGCCCAAAGAGTAAAGCCTACAAGCGCTATTTCAAAAACTGTTCGTAAAATCATTGAAACCGTCATATTAACCTCCGACGAACAAATGTTCGTTTTCTGTATTTTTATTATAATCAAAGGGGAGAGATTTGTCAACCCCTTTGTCGAAAAAAATTATAATTTTTTTAATGTCCTAAAGTTTGGACTTTTAAAAAAAGTTTTAAAAGTAGACTTTTTTTAATATATATGCTATAATCTTCGAGTAAATCACAGATGGGGTTGAAGAATATGAGAACTTATGAAAATCCGCAAAAGACGTCTGAAAACAGAATGGCGGCGAGAAGCTGGTATATACCTTCGGGCAATTGTAATTATCAGCTGCTTAACGGAAGCTGGCGCTTTGCATATTTTGAAAACGGAGATATGGCAAAGGAGATAACACGCTGGGTAACTACAGAAGTACCCTCCTGTTGGCAGTTAAAGGGGTATGAGCATCCTAATTATACAAATGTAAATTATCCTTTCCCTTGCGACCCACCCTATGTTCCGGATATAAATCCTGTAGGTGTATATGAGCGTGAATTTTTTATAGAGAGCTTAGAGGATAAGCACTACTTTGTTTTAGAGGGTGTGTCCTCGGTTGCAGAGGTATATATAAACGGCAGGTATGTAGGTTTCACACAGGGCAGCCGCCTTATGGCAGAATTTGATATAACCGAATTTGTATTAGAGGGCAGTAATACGGTAAGAGTATATGTCCGTAAATGGTGCTGCGGAAGCTATTTAGAGGATCAGGATGCTTTCCGCTACAACGGAATTTTCAGAGATGTATATATTCTTTCCCGTCCGCAGGGTCATATTTTTGATATTGATATCAGAACCATGGGCAACGATATAATATGTCTGGCGGATACTGAGTGTACCGTTTCTCTTTATGACGGAGAGACCCTGATTACTGAACAGCACACCTCCACAGGCAGATTATGTCTTACGGTTGAAAATCCCGTTATGTGGAACGATGAAATACCTCACCTTTATACACTTAAATTCTCCGCCGCAGGCGAGGTTATAACCAGAAAAATCGGTTTCAGAACAATAGAGCTTTCAAGTGACTTTGAGCTTCTTATAAACGGAACTCCCGTAAAGCTAAAAGGAGTTAATCACCACGATACAAACCCGAAAAACGGCTGGTGTATGACCGACGAGGAGATACGCACAGACTTAGAACTAATAAAGAGCTGCAATATAAACTGTGTTAGAACCTCTCACTATCCGCCCAGTCCTAAATTCCTTGATATTTGTGATGAAATCGGTCTTTATGTTATTCTTGAAACCGATATTGAAACTCACGGTATTTTAAGGAGAAATGCAAATGTGGGCTATGGATACGATTCTGAAAATCCTGTCTGGCCCTGTACCGACCCCAATTGGAAAAAAGAGCATATAGAGCGTATGGAAAGAGCATACGAGAGAGATAAAATACATTCAAGTATTATAATGTGGTCGCTTGGAAATGAGAGCGGTCACGGACCCAACCAGCGTGCAATGTATGATTTCCTTAAATCCAAGGAGGACGGCAGACTCGTTCACGACGAGGGCGCTACACTTGCCAATGTTTATAAGGATTCCGATGTTTTCTCCAAGATGTATACGGATGTTGAAGGCATCAGAAAGTTTGCTGAGGACAGCAGTATAGACCAGCCTGTATTTTTATGTGAGTATGCCCACGCAATGGGTAACGGTCCCGGAGAGATTTGGGACTATTGGGAGACTATTTACTCCCATAAAAAGCTTATAGGTGGCTGTATCTGGGAATGGGCTGACCATGTTGTTTTGGTTGACGGCGTTCAAAAATACGGCGGTGACTTTGAGGGTGAGCTTACACACGACGGCAATTTCTGCTGTGACGGTATGGTTTTCTCTGACCGCTCCTTTAAACCGGGTACTTATGAAATTAAAAACACCTATGCACCGTTCAGGGTTAATATTACCGAAAGCGGAATAGAGATTGAAAATAAGTATAACTTCATTTCTTTTGATGGCTGTTCCTTTGAATATGAAATCAGTTGTGACGGCGAGCAGATTGAAAAGCGCATTGTAAATACAAATATTTTACCGGGTGACAGCTTTAAGCTACCTGTATCAGCCGAGATTCCGAATACAAGCAAATACGGCTGTTATGTGTCTGTTAAAATGACAGATGCTAAGGGCAACGAAACAGGTCTTTTGCAGGCTGAAATTCCGACTCTAAAAGAGCAGACCGAAATAACCGCTGAGCCGCTTGATATTAAGGACAGTGACTTTAACATAACCGTTATCGGCAACGGCTTTAAGTATGTTTTCTCAAAACAGCTCGGAATGTTAACGAGCATCATAATCAATGATACCGAACAGCTTTTAGAGCCTATGAAGCTTTCATTTGCACGCGCCTGCACAGATAACGACAGAAATATGATAGCGCTTTGGAATAATGTTAACGTCTGGCAGGGTGAAAATCTTGATTGCCTTTTCAATAAGGTTTATGCTGTTGCGGTTGAGGGTAATAAAATAACGGTTGAAGGCTCGTCTGCCGGAGTTTCCAGAATGCCTTTCTTCAGATATACTCTTACCTACAGCTTCTTTATTGACGGCAAGATTAAGGTTGACCTAAAGGGAAAAGTAAAAGAAAACTCAATATGGCTGCCGAGACTCGGCTTTGAGTTTAAGCTGAATTATGAAACGGATAAATTCCGCTATTTCGGAAACGGTCCGCTGGAAAGCTACAGCGATATGACCCACCACGGTATTATCGGCTGGCACGAAAGTGATGCCGACAGTGAGTATGTAAACTATGTACGCCCTCAGGAGCACGGTAACCATACTCAGGTAAAAAGGCTTGAAATTGAAGATTCGCTTACCTTTACCGCTGATGATACAATGGATATTTCCGTACTTCATAACAGTATAGCTCAGATAGAAAAGGCAGAGCATACCCACGAGCTTGAAAAGTCGGACGGCACCCATGTAAGGGTAGACTATAAGGTTTCCGGCATAGGCTCCAACTCCTGCGGACCTCTTGCATCAGAGAAATACCGCCTTACAGAAAAGGAAATTTCATTCGGGTTTACAATAGGGTAAGAAGAAAAGGAATGGACAAATCCATTCCTTTTTTATTCGCAGAAAACATGCTTGCCGATTGTGGCAATAATTTTTCGGCTTCGTATCCATTTATTTGTAGCGGTTACGGGGTTATAGTAGTAAATTGCGCCGCCGCTTGGGTCAACTCCGTTAAGTGCATCTCTTGCGGCAGAGTAGGCAGAGTCGGCTATAGGCTCGTAGAACTGACCGTCATAAAGGCAGGAAAAGGCTCCGTTTTGATAAATAACTCCCGGCAGAGTATCGGGAAAAGACGGATGCTCTATTCGGTTTAAAACAACCGCTCCCACAGCAACCTGACCTAAATACTCCTCTCCGCGCGCCTCAGCTGAAATAATGCGTGCTAAAAGCTCATAGTCAGATGAGGAATAGCCTCCGTAGGTATTGCCTGATTCGATTCCCAGTGCTTTTAGGGTTTTGGCTCCGGCTATGCCGTCGGCGGTAAGACCGTTATTCTTTTGAAAGGCTATAACAGCGTTTTTTGTAATGGTGCCGTAGATACCGTCTACATTTTCTGTGTAGTAGCCCTGATTTTTTAAAACCGTCTGAATTTGGCGTACCTCATCGCCCCTTGAACCGATTTTTGAGAGGCTTTGCACCGATACCGTACAGCACAGAATTAAAATTATTGATAAAACAACCGTTAATATGCGTTTCATACAAATCCTCCTCGTCTTTCTTATATTGTTTTTATTCTTTTTTGCTGTTTTATTCGTAAAATTCTTATATTTACAAAATAAGTCTTTTTTTATGTCCGCAGTTTGACAAAAACCACGCTTGGGCGGTTTTATAATAAAAGGGAATAAAAAATGGCGGTGATAAAAATTGAAGGATACGGTTAATCTTTCGGGTGTTAATGAAAAATACAAGCCTCGTGAGCTGTTTCTTGCTGCGGCTGCTCATACGGTAGCAGCAGTAGCAGGATTTGTAGCATCCCGTGCGGCGGTGCTGGGCAAATTTCTGCCTTTCGGTTTATCTTTTTTGGCAGGCTGCTCCGCTACATATTCTCCTGCCGCCGCAGTAGGCGCATTTGTTGGCTATTTTATTCCGGCTGTGGGAAGCGGCGCTTTCAGGTATATAGCGGCGCTTTTTGCCATACTCGCTGTAAGACTTTTATCAGGCTCTTATAAAAAGCTTTCGGACAACCCCTATTTTTTAAGCGCGCTTTGCCTTATTTCCAATCTTTTAACGGCGGCGGTTGCGTTTAAGGGGATAAATCTCTCGGTTATGAATATCTTAACCGAGAGCCTGATATCTGCGGGTGCGGCTTATTTTTTCTGTAGAGCGACCGGCGGTCTTTCAAAAAGTGAGGCAGGTCTTTCCGGAGAGGAGCTGGCTTCTGTTTTAATAGCGGTAAGCATTTTTATATGCGGAGTATCGGGTGTAGATATAGGCGGAGTTAGGTTGAGCGAAATTTTAAGCGTTACCCTTATTCTTATTGCCTCTAAGTACGGCGGTATTCTTTCCGGTGCGGTTTCGGGAGCGGCGGTTTCCTTTATGGTTTTACTTACAGGAGATACCTCTTATATAGGGACAAGCTATGCCTTTGCGGGTATGTCAGCCGGAATATTCGGCGGACTCGGAAAATATGCTCAGAGTGCGGCACTGCTTGTGTGCTGTTTTGTCGGTGCCGCTTTGGGCGGAGATTTAAGCTCTGCGGTTACTCTTATGGCAGGTGCGCTTGCAGGTTCATTTATTTTTCTTCTCATTCCGAGAAGAGCGGGAATTTATCTCGGCAAAATTTTCTCGGCTTACCCGAGAATAACCGTTCCTGCCGGACTTAAAAAGAGTGTTTCAATGAGGCTTAATATGGCTTCAAACGCTCTTAAGGATGTTTCGGATACGGTTGAACAGGTCGCACGTGAGTTATCAAAGATAAACTCTCCCGATTTCGGTACGGTTATAGCAGGAGTAGAACAGGATTCCTGTGCCGGATGCAAATTAAGAATTCATTGCTGGGAAAGCAAAAAAGCCGAGACGATAAGCGCAGTTCTTGAAATGACAAAAGCGGTGAAGCAGGGGGAGCTTGCTCCCGAAACTGCCGCTACAGAGGAATTTAAAGGCAGATGCTTAAGGGTTGCTAAAATGGGCAACTCTGTTTATAAGCGCTACTCGGACTATGCGTCACGAATAGCCGCCGAAAACCGTATAGACGAGGTGCGTTCGGTAGTTTCAGACCAGTTTAACGGTATTTCGGCAATGCTCAGTGACCTTTCAAATGATTTTGAATCAGATGAGCAGTTTGATAATTCCGCCGCAGTTAAGGCCGCCGCTGCACTTAAAAATCTTAATATAATGGTAGACGAATGTTCAAGCCGTATTGATAAATACGGCAGAATTACCATTGAATTAAAGCTAAAGAAAACCCCTGAGCTTGTAATAAATAAATTGCAGATAATGAAGCTTGTATCTGTAGTCTGCGAAAGAGATTTTGATACGCCTGCTGTCAGCGAGGTGGGAAATGATGTGTTTATTGTACTTAATGAACACGCAGATTATTCGGTAGATATAGGCGTTGAGCAAATTTGCGCCTCGGGCAGCAGTATGTGCGGAGACGCATACCGTTATTTCAGGGATTCAAGAGGGCATTTTACTATGGTTTTGAGTGACGGTATGGGTACCGGCGGCAGAGCGGCGGTAGACGGCGCAATGGCTTCGGGGCTTATATCAAGGCTTTTGAAAGCAGGCTTTGGGTATGACTGCTCTTTAAGAATACTCAATTCCTCAATGCTTTTTAAATCTACTGATGAGTCACTGGCAACGGTGGATATCGCAAGCATTGACCTTTTTACAGGCTCAACCGAGCTTTATAAGGCGGGAGCGGCACCTACGATAGTCCGAAGGTCGGGCAGAACAGGAAAGGCGGAAAGCACTTCCCTGCCTGCAGGAATTTTAAGAGATATCGGCTTTGATAAGGCAAGAATAAAAATGAAGCCGGGGGATATATTACTGCTTATGTCGGACGGGGCGGTAAGCGAGGGAACCGATTGGATACGCGCCGAGCTTGAAGCCTGGCGAGACGGCTCCGCCGAGGATTTGGCAAGCCATATATGCGCGTGCGCAAAGCGCAGAAGAACCGACAACCATGAGGATGATATAACCGTTATGGCTGCAATACTCGAAAAAGCAGTATAAAGCAGCTATTAAATGCTTTGCCTAGGCGAAACGGAGGGGAGATTGCCCAGATTATCGTTTTCATTTCCGTTTGGAATTGCTTTGAGGTATTCTGTAGCTCCTCTGTGCGCAATGCCTACTCCCGAAATCTTGCCCTGCTTTGCCATTTGCACAGCGTCAGGCTTTGATACAAAGGTTTCATCGGATAATTTATATCCGGTTATTCTTCCGCTTTGTTTAACAAGACCCACTATGCGCTTTGCATCGGGACCTGCTTGTGGAATTTGGTCAAGTGTGTTTTTAACAAGATTAGTAGCGTCCATTTTTTACTCCTTTTTATTATGAAAAGTTTGGATTATTCTTCTTAGGATTGTTATATGCATAAGGCTAAATAATATTCAGTTTGCAGAAAGCAAAGAAATATTTATTTTGAAAAAGTTTGGATTGGCTTCTTGAAAATTTCCGTATTTTGTGCTATGATACAAATAACGAGTAGCAGTAATGCGTAAGTCCAGTTTTGGATTTGCGCATTATTTTTTTGCGTTTTTTAGGAGGTTATTTAAAAAATGGAAGAAAAAAATCAATCGTATCTTGCCACAGAAAGGATTGGAAAGCTTATGGGTAAGTATGCTGTTCCCTGTATCATTTCTCTGCTTGTGGGCGCACTTTACAATATTGTTGACCAAATATTTATAGCCAATGCCGATTACCTTGGTTCTTACGGTAATGCGGCTAATACCGTTGTATTTCCGCTGACAGTTATAGCTCTGAGTATTGCTGTTATGATTGGTGACGGTTGTTGTGCATTCGTAAGCCTTAGCCTTGGTAAAAACAAAACCGATGATGCTAAACACAGTATGGGCAACGCCGTATTGCTGACAGTCATCGCAAGCATTATTTTAACGGTTATTTATCTTATGTTCAGTGATCAAATTATCGCTATGTTCGGCGGTACTGTAAACGAGGAAACCTTTAAGCATTCACAGGAATACTTCTTTTGGATTACTTTGGGTATTCCGTTCTATATGTTCGGTCAAGCAATGAATCCCGTTATACGAGCAGACGGAAGTCCTAAATTCGCAATGGTATCCACCCTTGCAGGAGCTATTGCCAATATCATTCTTGACCCTATTTTCATTTTTATATTCAAATGGGGTATGATGGGTGCCGCCGTTGCTACTGTTATCGGTCAGATTATAACGGCAATACTTTCTATTTGGTATCTTTGCCATACAAAAGTTGTAAAGCTCTCAAAAGAGGATTTTAAGCTAAAGGCAAAGTTTGTAAGCAAGACTTTGGTTCTCGGTATTTGCAGCTTTCTTTCGCAGATATCTCTTGTTGCGGCAATGGCGGCTATCAACAATATGATTCAAAAATACGGCGCTCAGGACCAAATTTTCGGTCAGGTGCAGTATGCACAGATACCGATGGCGGTTGTAGGAATTGTAATGAAGTTCTTCCAGATAGTTATATCTATTGTCGTCGGTATGGCGGCGGGATGTATACCGATTGTCGGCTTTAATATGGGAGCCGGATTAAAAGAGCGAGTAAAGAAACTGTTTACAAAACTGCTTATTGCAGAAGCCATTGTCGGTGCGGTTGCTCTTGTTATTGTTGAATTCTTCCCGATGCAGTTAATAGGTATTTTCGGCGCGGCAAACGAGAGTGTGTATTACACTGATTTTGCCGTGAAAGCCTTTCGCATTTATCTATGTATGATAATTTTTGCCTGTGTAAATAAATCAGCTTTTATCTTCTTGCAGGCAATGGGTAAGGCGGTTGCATCTACGATGCTTTCGATGGTGCGTGAAATCGTATTCGGTGTAGGCTTCGCGCTTGTTCTGCCAATTTTCTTCGGGCTTGACGGTGTGCTTTATTCAATGCCCGTATCAGATATCCTAACAGCGGTTGTCTCGGCAATCATAATTGTGATGACCTACAAACAATTGAGTAAAAAAGAAGCAAATATAGAAAAACAATAAAAAAGCTCTCCGAAACAAATTTCATTGTTTTGGAGAGCTTTTCATTAGAAGAATAACTGTTTGTAGATCTTTTTTTAAAAATATTTTCCAATTTTGGAACGCTAAAGGAACTCTTTAGGAATTTTTTGGGAACAGTGCATTTGTATAATAAATGCTGACAAGCAGCAAGCAACTGCTTGAAAAATTTTTTTGGAGGCAATATTTATGTACTTTGACGCTATTGCAAAAATCGTTTCGGAGCGCACCGGCTGTGATATAGCCGCTGTAAAGCCTGAGAGCAAGTTTTCCGAGCTTGGTATCGACTCTCTCGATACAGTAGAGCTTTTGATGAGTTTGGAAGACGAAATCGGTATTGAAATCGAGCTGGATCAGAAGGTTGAAACCATAGACGATCTGGACAAATTCATTCAGAGCAAACAGGGTTAAGAAGTATGATTAAGTCAGAGATTTGTGAAATGTTAGGGATAAAATACCCTGTATTTCAAGGTGGTATGGCTTGGATCGCTGACGGTAAACTGGCCGCTGCCGTATCAGAGGGCGGCGGCCTTGGTATTATTGCCGCAGGTAACGCTCCGGGCGAATATGTCAAAGAGCAGATTAAAATTGCTAAGTCTATTACCTCTAAACCTATTGGTGTAAATATTATGTTGCTGAGTCCTTACGCTGACGATATTGCACAGATTGTAATAGAAGAAAAAGTAGAAGTTGTAACTACGGGGGCCGGCAATCCATCTAAATATATGAAGGCTTGGAAAGAAGCCGGAATTAAGGTGATTCCGGTTGTAGCCTCGGTTGCTATGGCAAAGCTGATGACCCGTTTAGGTGCTAACGCTCTTATTGCTGAGGGCGGAGAGAGCGGCGGTCATGTAGGGGAGCTTACAACTATGGTGCTTGTTCCTCAAATTTGTGATGCAACCACCCTGCCGGTTATTGCCGCAGGAGGTATTGCAGATGGCAGAGGTGTTGCGGCTTGCTTTATGTTAGGAGCATCGGGCGTTCAGATGGGCACCCGTTTTTTAAGTGCAAATGAGTGCACCATTCATCCTACATATAAGGAAAAGGTTTTAAAAGCCACCGACCTTTGCACAATGGTAACAGGCAAGCGGTTAGGTCATCCTGTTCGCAGTCTTCGCACACAGTTTGCGAGAGATTATTCTAAAGCAGAATACGGCGGTATGCCGGACAGCGAGCTGGAAGCCCTTGCTACAGGTGCCTTGCGCCTTGCTGTTCAGGAAGGGGATAACGAAAAGGGCTGTTTCCTTTCGGGACAGATTGCTTCAATGGTTAAAAAAGAACAGCCTGCCGCAGAAATTGTAAAGGAAGTTATGGAGGAGGCAGAGCCTATCCTCCTGAGGGCAAGTAAATGGGTAAAATAGCATTTGTTTTTTCAGGTCAGGGTGACCAATATTCCGGAATGGGAAAGGAACTTACCGAGAAATATCCTGTTGCGGCAGAAATCTATAAAATGTGCGACAGTATTCGCCTCGGCACATCTGAGCAGTGCTTTAACGGCACAGAAGACGAATTAAAAGAAACCAAAAACACTCAGCCCTGCCTTTTTGCTATGGAATTGTCTGCCGCATCGGTGCTGATTGATAAAGGTATACACCCCGATGCAGTTGCGGGCTTTTCTTTGGGCGAAGTTGTTGCCGCAACAGTTTGCGGTATGTTTGATAATGAAACAGGCTTCCGCCTTGTATGTAAGCGAGGCGAGCTTATGCAAAGTGAAGCTGAAAAATTTGATACTTCAATGGCGGCTGTTGTTAAGCTGACATCCGAACAAGTTTCAGAGGTTTGCGGTAAATATTCGGATGTATATCCCGTAAACTTCAACTGTCCCGGTCAGGTTACCGTTTCCGGATTATCTTCCCAAATGCCTGCCTTTTTCGCAGATGTAAAAGCCGCAGGAGGCAGAGCAATTCCGCTTAAAGTAAAGGGTGCTTTCCATTCACCCTTTATGAATGAGGCGGCTAATGCTTTTGGGGAAGAACTTGAAAAAACAGATATAAAAAACGGAAAAGTAACTCTTTATTCAAATATGACCGCCGAGCCGTATACAGATGATGTTGTAGGTCTTTTATCCAAGCAGATTTGCAGTCCTGTACAGTGGGAAAAAATTATCCGTAATATGATTGATAACGGTATAGATACTTTCATTGAAATCGGTCCGGGCAGAACACTTACCAATATGATAAAGAAGATTGACACTGAAGTAACAGCTTTAACAGTCACTGAATATTTAGCGGAGGTTGAATAATGTTAAAAGAAAAAACAGCGGTTATCACCGGAGGCTCAAGAGGGCTGGGTGAAGCAATTGCAAAGAAGCTTGCTTCAATGGGCGCAAATATTGTTATCATTGATATCGGCGACCCCACTCTCGCTCAACAGGTTTGCGAGGAATGTCGGCAGCAATACAATGTAGAAGCAAAGGCATATCAATGCGATGTTTCTGATTTTAATGCAGTTAAGGAAGTTGTTGCGCTTATTAAAGCGGATTTCGGTACTGTACATATTTTAGTAAATAACGCAGGCATCACCCGTGACGGTTTGCTTGCTATGATGAAAGAGGAAGATTTCGACAAGGTAATTGCCGTTAACCTGAAGGGCGCTTTTAATATGATTCGCCACTGTTCAGGATTGTTTATCCGAAACCGTGAGGGCTGTATCATCAATATTGCCTCTGTTGCAGGACTTATGGGCAATGCGGGACAGTGTAATTATGCCGCATCTAAAGCCGGACTTATCGGTCTTACCAAAACCGTTGCAAAAGAGCTTGCACCCAAGGGAGTTCGCTGTAATGCTATTGCACCCGGCTTTATCGCAACCGATATGACCGGCAATCAGACCGATAATCCGTTGCTTAAAATGATACCCCTTGGCAAAATGGGCGAAGCTTGTGATGTGGCTGATGCCGCAGGATATCTGGCAACAGCCAAATATGTAACAGGAGAAGTTTTGCGCGTAGACGGCGGCATCGCAATGTAAAGTTTTAATAAAAGCAATGAAAGGAATGCTTAAAAATATGAGTAACAGAAGAGTAGTTGTTTCCGGTTTGGGAGCTGTCACCCCTGTGGGAAATAATGTAAAAGATACTTGGGAGAACCTGAAAGCAGGTAAAAACGGCATTGCTCCCATTACTTTATTTGATACAGAAAAATTTAAAGCCAAGCTCGGTGCCGAGGTAAAAAACTTTGACCCGAGAGAATATTTGGAGGTAAATGATGTCCTCCGTACAGACCGCTATGCGCAGTTTGCTGTTGCGGCAGCACAGCAGGCAGTAGATGAAAGCGGCATAGAAGGGACTGTTGAGCCTGAGCGCTTTGCTGTTCTTTTCGGCACAGGTATCGGCGGTATCGGTACTTTTGAAAATGAGCATACTAAGCTGATGGAAAAAGGTCCGCGCCGCATTTCTCCCTTGTTTGTTCCTATGATGATCTCAAATATGGCGGCAGGTATGATTGCTATTCGCCACGATTGCCGAGGCTCCGCTATGCCGGCCGTTACGGCTTGTGCTTCGGGTTCCAATGCAATTGGCGAGGCTTTGCGTATGATTCGTCACGGCTATGCCGATGCGGTTATAACAGGCGGTGCAGAGGCGGCAATTTGCCCCAGTGCTGTTGGAGGCTTTGTTAATATGCAGGCGTTATCTGTCTCTGAAAATCCTGATGAGGCATCTCTGCCCTTTGATAAACGCAGATCGGGCTTTGTTATCGGTGAAGGCGCTGTTGCGCTTGTTTTGGAGGAGTACGAACACGCTAAGAAAAGAGGCGCTAAAATATACGGTGAGGTTTGCGGTTACGGTTCTACCTGTGATGCTCACCATATTACCGCCCCTCATCCTCAGGCAAGAGGCGGTGCTCAGGCGATGGCGGATGCTATGCGCGAAGCAGGATATACCGAGAACGATACCGTATATATAAATGCACACGGTACCGGCACTCCTATGAATGATGCTATTGAAACGGTTGCTATAAAGAAAGCTCTGGGTGAAGAAAACGCAAAAAAGGCTTATGTAAGCTCTACAAAGTCGATGACCGGCCATATGCTCGGCGCGGCAGGTGCGATTGAAGCTCTTGTATGCCTGTTTGCGCTTAATGAGGGTATTATTCCTCCAACAATCAACTTAAATGAACAGGATGAAGCTTGCGACCTTAACTGTGTGCCGAATACTGCTGTAAAGGCTGACATCACATTGGCTCTGTCCAATTCCTTAGGCTTTGGTGGACATAACGCTTGTCTTGCTTTTAGGAGAGTATGATTATGAATGAAACAGATATCCGAAAATATGCAGGTTTGATGCAGGAGCTTGGGCTTACAGGTCTTGAAATCACTGAGGATAAAAACAAAGTGCGCCTTGAGCGTACCGTTTCTACGGCAGAAAGCCAGATAGTAGCTGTCAATACTGTTTCTGCTCCTGCCAACCCGACAACTATTGAAAATGCTGACTATATAAGCATAAAATCGCCTATTGTCGGTGTGTTTTATGCGGCTTCTGCCGAAAATGCCGCTCCGTATGTGAGTTTAGGTGACAGTGTAAAAAAAGGTCAGACTCTTTGCCTCATAGAAGCAATGAAGCTGATGAATGAAATCACCGCTGAGGATGATGGCGTAATTTCCGAAATTTGCGTTACCAACGGTCAGGTAGTAGAATTCGGCACTGAATTGTTTAGAATTAAGAGGTAAACTGATGAACAAAGAAGAAATTATGAAGATACTTCCTCACAGAGATAATATGCTCCTTTTAGACGAGGTGGAAAACAAGGACGGTAATGCTATAGGTCATTATACCGTTCGGGGGGATGAGTTTTTCTTAAAAGGTCATTTTCCGGATAATCCTATAGTTCCCGGTGTTATTCTCTGTGAGATATTGGCACAGTCTGCCTGCGTTTTGATGCAGGATGCTATGAGTGAGGGTAAGCTTCCTGTTTATACAGGACTGAATAATGTAAAATTCCGAACACCGGTAAGACCGGGTGATACGGTTGAAACTCAGTGCCATATTAAAAGAGCAAAGCATCCTTTCTATTTTGCAGAAGGAACAGTTACTGTAGGCGGCAAGCTTTGTGTATCTGCTGAATTTTCTTTTTGTATAACGGGAGAGTAGATTATGTTCTCTAAAATACTTATTGCCAACCGCGGAGAAATTGCAGTACGAATTATACGGGCTGGTAAAGAGATGGGCGTTGCTACGGTGGCAGTATATTCTGAGGCTGATAGGAATGCCCTTCATGTGGCTTTGGCTGACCAAAGCTACTGTATCGGCGGTAATGAGGCTCACGAGAGCTATCTGAACGAAAATCAAATTATAAGTACCGCTATTTTGGCGGGCGCTCAGGCAATACATCCGGGTTACGGCTTTCTTTCGGAAAACGCTCACTTTGCCCGTCTTTGCAGAAAGAATGGGCTGGTTTTTATCGGACCTGAGCCTGAAAGTATGGAACGGCTCAGCGATAAAGCCATACTCAAAGAGCTTATCCGTAATACCGGTCTTTCGGTAATTCCGGGTACTAAGGCTGTTTCCTCGGTTGAAGAAGCAAGAAGAGCCGCTGATAGGATAGGTTATCCGGTTATGCTAAAAGCAAGTGCCGGCGGAGGCGGACGGGGAATAAGACTTATAAGAACCGCTGATGATTTGGAAGAAGCCTATCTTCAGGCTACAAGTGAGGCTATCAGTGCCTTTGGTGACGGCAGTGTATATCTTGAAAAATACATATTTCCGGCGCGTCATGTTGAGTTGCAGATACTTGCAGATGAGCATGGAAATGCCGTTTGCCTTGGGGATAGAGATTGCTCTCTTCAGCGGCGCAATCAAAAGCTGGTAGAGGAAACTCCCTCTCCTGCTGTGAATGATGAGCAAAGAAGTAAAATAATAGGGCTTGCAGTAGAGGCGGTTAAAAAGATTGGCTATGTAGGCGCAGGAACGCTTGAATTTTTATTGGATAAAGACGGCAACTTCTGGTTTATGGAAATGAATGTCCGCTTGCAGGTGGAGCATTGCGTTACCGAAATGCTTACGGGTATCGACCTTGTTAAATGGCAGATACGCATTGCAGCAGGCATTCCGCTTGGATTTACACAAAAGGATATATCCTTTCAGGGCTCTGCCATAGAGTGCCGTATCAATGCGGGAAGCTGCGGAACATTGCAGATGCTCCATGTTCCGGGAGGTCCTTCGGTAAGATTTGATACCTGCCTTATTGAGGGAACTGTCGTTTCGCCTTATTACGATTCACTTCTCGGCAAGCTGATAGTATATGCAAAAACGAGAGAGGAGACTCTCAGAAAGATGCGGGCGGCTCTTTGTGAGCTTGTTATTGAAGGAATTCCTACAAATATTGAAGAACAATTACGCATAGTGGAGGATGAACGATTCACCTCCGGAAACTACGATTTAACATTTATGGGGAATAGATAATGGCTTTAATCAATTTTTTAAAACCAAAAAATCAGTTAGAAGAGGGCGGCCGCACCGCCGCTCCTGTGCAAAGGGATGAGGGCGAGCCGGAAAAGAACTGTCCTAACTGCCATAAGGACATACCTTTAAGCCGTCTTTGGGCAAATGATCTTGTTTGTCCCTGCGGTTATCATTTTCGTATGAAAGCCCGTCAGCGTATAAAGATGATTACGGATAAGGACAGCTTTCACGAGCTGTACTCTGAAATGAAGTCGGGAAATCCCCTTAACTTTCCGGGATATAAGGATAAGTTAGAAACCGTTCGTGTGGCAAGCGGTGAAGAAGAAGCCGTAATCTGCGGCACTGCTTCGATAGGCAAACAAAACTGCTGTCTTTTTGTTATGGAATCCTATTTTATGATGGGAAGTATGGGCAGTGCTGTGGGTGAAAAAATCACCTCTTTGTTTGAGTATGCTACCGAACACCGTATGCCTGTAATCGGTTTTACTGTTTCGGGAGGAGCCCGTATGCAGGAAGGCTTGTTATCTCTTATGCAGATGGCAAAAACAAGCGCGGCGGCAAAGCGGCACAGCGATGCCGGTCTTTTATATATTGCTGTACTTACTGACCCTACAACCGGCGGAGTTACAGCCAGCTTTGCAATGGAGGCGGATATTATTCTGGCAGAACCCGAAGCAACTGTAGGCTTCGCAGGAGCAAGAGTAATTGAGCAGACCACCAAAAAGTCATTGCCTGTAGGCTTTCAAAAATCAGAATTCGTTCTATCGCACGGATTTGTTGACGGAATTGTAAGTCGCTCTAATCAAAAGAAGCTGTTAAGTGAGCTTCTTAAAATGCATGGACGGGAGTGAGTATATGAGCGCAGTACCTTATAACAGAGTAAAGCTTGCCCGTGACAGCAGCAGACCCACAGGGCTTGATTATATAAAAAATATTTTTAAAGGATTTATTGAATTTCACGGTGACCGCCGTTATGCAGACGATCCTGCCATTGTGGGAGGAATAGCAACCTTGAACGGCAATCCGGTTACCGTTATTGCAATTGAAAAGGGGCATACGGCAAAGGAGCGAACCTACCGTAATTTCGGCGCTCCTCATCCTGAGGGGTACCGTAAGGCACTCCGTCTTATGAAGCAAGCAGAGAAATTCGGCAGACCGATTATCTGCTTTATCGACACATCAGGTGCTTTCTGCGGTATCGGTGCGGAAGAGCGGGGTCAGGGTCAGGCAATAGCTGAAAATCTTATGGAAATGTCAACGCTGTGCGTTCCCGTTATTTCTATTCTGATTGGTGAGGGCGGCAGCGGCGGAGCGTTAGCTTTGGCTGTTGCGGACCGTGTATGGATGCTGCAAAATTCCGTTTATTCGGTAATCTCTCCCGAAGGCTGTGCCAGCATTCTCTGGAAAGATGCATCACAAGCTCAAGCAGCTGCGGCAAGTTTGAAGCTTACAGCAGAGGATGCGAAAAGCCTCGGTGTGATTGAACGCATTCTTTCAGAAAAAGAAATCGGTAAAAAAGAATTTTATGACCGCATTCGCACGCTTTTAACCGAAGAAATAAGTGAGCTGTCAAACGACCTTGATTTAATCGGTAAGCGTTATGACCGCTTTCGCCGTATAGGTGTAAATGCAGTAGTTAAGGAGTAAATATGAGCATATATCAAAAGTTTTGTACTGAAATCACCGACCAACTCGGCAATCTTCAAAAGCTGACTCTTAATTATCCCGATAATTTTAATTTCGGATATGATGTTGTTGATGCGATTGCCGATGAAACACCTAATAAAAAAGCTATTGTTTGGTGCAACACAGAGGGCGAGGAGCATATCTTTACTTTTGCTGATATTAAGAAATACAGTAACCAAATGGCGAATGTGTTTAAGAAGGCCGGAATCACCCGCGGAGACAAGGTGATGTTGGTGCTGAAAAGACATTACGAATATTGGTTTGCGGCAGTAGCGCTTCATAAGCTGGGAGCTGTTATGATTCCAGCAACCCATATGCTTACTGTAAATGACTTTGTATACCGTATTAAAGCCTCCAAAGTTAAAGCGATTGTCTGCACTTCGCAAAATGAGGTGCCACAAAAAATTAAATCAGCTTTAAAGCAGGCGGAAACAACAGCAAAGCTTTGGTGTGTACAGGCTAGTGCGGAGGGATTTGAAAATTTAACGGAAGCTATGAAAATAGCGGATAGCGAATTGTCTCGCATTGAAACCCTCGCTACCGATGCGATGATGCTGTACTTTACTTCCGGTACTACCGGATATCCAAAAGGTGTTATTCACGATTATACCTATCCTTTAGCGCATATCGTAACAGCGAAGTATTGGCAGCAGGCTGAAGACGGCGGACTTCATTTTACAGTTGCGGAAACCGGTTGGGCAAAGGCGTCTTGGGGAAAAATTTACGGTCAATGGCTTGTTGGCAGTGCAGTTATGGTATATGACTTTGATAATTTTGACCCCAAGCAGCTCACTTACATTATCAACCGTTACGGTGTAACCTCTTTCTGCGCACCGCCTACGGTTTACCGTTATCTTGTACGCAAGGGTATTCCCGATATGCCCACCTTAAAGCACGCCTCTACTGCAGGTGAAATGCTGGCACCCGAAGTATTCCGTAAATTTACCGAACGCACGGGTCTTCCGCTTTGCGAAGGCTACGGTCAGACCGAAACCACCCTTTTAATGGCGAATTTTAAGGGTAAAGAACCGGTAGAAGGCTCTATGGGAACCATATCGCCCTTTTATAACATTGAGCTTCGCAGTAAAAACGGTGAACCTACACCTGTAGGCGAAATTGGCGAGGTTGTAATCGTTCCGCCTGAAAACGGCAGACAGCCCGGTGTTTTCTGCGGCTATCTTGGCAATGAAGAACAGCTTGAATTTGTATGGCGCGGCGGTGTATATCATACCGGAGATGCCGCCTATGTGGACGAAAACGGTCTTTACTGGTTCCACGGTCGGTTTGATGATATTATTAAAACCGGCGGCTTCCGTGTAGGGCCGTACGAAATTGAAAATGTTTTAATGGAGCATCCGAGTGTTGTGGAATGCAGTGTAATCGGTGTTCCCGATACTCTCCGCTGTCAGGCAATCAAAGCCGTTATTGTACTCGGTCAGGGCTATACTCCCTCAAAAGAGCTTGAGCTGGAAATTAAAGAATTCTGCAATCAAAAGCTTGCGGAATACAAATGGATCAGAATTATTGAATTTGTAGATGAAATGCCTAAGACCATCAGCGGTAAAATTCAAAAGAATGTTCAGCGAAAAACTGCAACGAAAGGTTGAATTGTTCATAAATTTATAGTATAGTTGCTGTATAGCTTAATATATATTTTGCGTTTGCCGTTAGGAGATGCTATGAAAAATACATTAAATAATATGGAGAATATACTAAGCCAAAACATCAGCGGCTTTCATGTGTATGTCTTAACAGACCCGATTCACTTAAGCTATGTGAGTGAAAACCTATGTGAAATGGTAGGATTTACTGAAAACGAGCTTCTTAGTGAAAGTGAAGATTTATATACAGCTTTAGTGCATCCGGCTGATCGTAAGACTTACTCCGAATTTATATATAACTTAAAACAGAAGGAACAAACTCTTACCTGCGAATACCGTCTTGTAAAAAAAGACGGTACTGCTCTTTATGTAAGCGATACCGTAACAACCAAAAAATTGGATAAAGGTACACTTGTAGGATATTCTGTTTTAACAGATGTTACAGATATTAAAAAAGAAAATAATAATCTGCAATTTTTAAACGAAACCATTCCTTGCGGATTTATTAAATATACCTGCGAAAAGCAGCCTAAAGTTACATATATCAACAAGCAGATGATGGATTTTCTGCGTTTCCCTAAGGCTAGGGAGGGAGAGCTTGATTATTTAGAGCTTTATAAGGATAATATCTTTTTGATGATTCCTATGGAAGAGCGGCGCAGGTTTGCCCTTTATTTGAACCGTGTTTATACTGCCGGAGCGCCTATTGCCGGAGAAATGACCCTGCTCCGTTGCGACGGAACAAGGGCGTATATGTTTGGCTGGGTTACAAAATGTGTAAACGAGCAGGGTGTAGAAGAATTTCAAAGCGTTTGTATGGATATAACAGAACGTCATCAGGCTAAAAAAGCCAACGAAACCAAGCGTTATATTAAAGCACTAACGGAGATTTACGATAAGATTTTTGAATATGATCTTTCAAACAATACAGTGAATTGTTTGTATAGCAATAATTCCCCTATGTTCAAATGGCTTGAAAATATTCCGATGCAAATGGAGGATGCCACCGATAAATGGATTACCGGCACAGTAGTACAAGAGGAACTGGAAAAGGTTAAGTCTTTCTTTAATGATTTTCGTCAAAAAAAGCTATATAAGCTCGGAGAAAAGCCTCCTCAGATAACCTATAGAGCAAAGTCATCAAGCGGTGAAATAAAAACGTATAGCGGTATATTTTTAAAAATGGATGACTCGGTCAGTTTTTATTGCTGTAGGTGCATTGCAGATAGCGAGGAAGCTGATACTTTAAGAAATGAAAATATCTCTTTGAAAGAGAATATGCAAGAATTGGTTATGCAGTTTACAGAAGGCGTTGCTGCATTTGAGGTATCGGATAATTATGTTACGCCGCTTTATGCCAGTGACAATGTTTTTGAGTTTTTTGGAATTGCTAAAGATGAGTGGCTGCCGCTTATGAAGCAGAGTACACTTATTAAAGATTTTGTTGCCCGAAGCGAAGTGGCTTACGAAGATTTTGCAGAGCTGCTCAGAACCGGAGAAGCGGAATTTACATATTATGATTTTAATGTTGAATGCGAGCGGCGCATCAGGGCTATTTGCTCACCTAAGTTGCCTACAGCGTCTCCGCGTTATGTATTACTTTTTAATATCGACGATACAATCCTTTCTGAAAATAAGGAACCTCCGCCCGATAAAGCAGTATCTATCCGCACTTTTGGATATTTTGATGTTTTTGTGGGCGAAAAACCCATTGCTTTCCGTAATAAAAAGTCAAAGGAGTTGTTTGCGTTGCTGGTAGATCGCCGCGGCGGCTACATTACTTCTGAAGAAGCTATTAGTTTTTTATGGGAAGATGAGCCCGTAAGCTCGGTAACGCTTGCGAGATACCGCAAAGTTGCTCTTAGGCTTAAAAATATTTTGGAGGAATACGGCATTTCGGATGTTGTTGAGTCGGTAGACGGAAAGCGCCGTATCGTAATGGAAAAAGTACAGTGTGACCTTTACGATTATCTTTCAGGTAAAGAAGAATATTCCCAGCTTTTCAAAGGCAGCTATCTTACTAATTACAGTTGGGGAGAAACAACCTTGGCAGAGCTTGCAGGAAATATGTTATTTTAAAGAGGAACTGTTATGCATACATATATTCATAAAGTAAATTACTACGAAACCGATAAAATGGGTATCACACATCATTCCAACTATGTAAGATGGATGGAAGAAGCGAGAATGGATTTTCTGAAAAGTATAGGCTATGGAATGAGAAAGCTCGAAGCTGACGGTATTACCTCTCCGGTTGTATCTGTTGAGTGTCAGTACAAATCCACTACGACATTTGACGACGAGATTAAAATTGAACTGTCGATTGAGAAATATACCGGTGTAAAGCTCGAAATGAGCTATATAATGACAAATCTTCAAACCGGAGCAATAGTTTTAACGGCAAGGTCTTCACACTGCTTTATCGATTCCAAAGGCAGGCCTATTGCCGTGAAAAAACATTTTCCCGAGTTTGATGCAGAGCTTAGCCAAATATATCTGACAAATAGTAATTCTCTGCACTAACTTGTCTTAAATACAATATAAACACAACCGCTGAGGTCATAAGACTTTAGCGGTTGTGTTTATATCAGTGTCTAAAGAGTGTATGACAATGGGAAAACGACAATGATTTTACATAAATTGTCAAATATAAAAACAATTTTACGCTTTTTTAACAAAAGACTTGAATTATTTTCCAAGATATGATATTATAGTCAGGCTCATTTTTTGTGTTACAAAAAATGTAAACAAAAAACCGTTTAACAAATATAAAGCAAAATAACAGCAATATTCAAGGCTTTTGAGGAGAGAAAAAAATGAACTGCAATTACAAAATAAGGAAAGATACAGTTTTTGATGAAGAAAATAATACATACGAGGTATACGGAATTGATGCCGTAGAAACAAGCGGGGAGAGAGAAGTGGTTTTGGAATCTTATTCAGATATATTTTTTGATAAAACCAAAGCTGAGGAATTTGTTACAAGGTGTAATGAAGAAAGGCTTTGTTTAATACATTTGAAGGGTAGATTAGAGAATTTAATCGATTGTTAATATATATTATATTTTATCGTACCATTTTTCTTCCCACCGCTGTTTTACCTTTCGGCAAGTAGCTTCACAGCGGTAGCGTAAATTATGGTTTATAACTCTGAAAATTCCCCATATACCTGACTCCACATCCCAACGCAAGGAGCCTGAACGGTACAAATAATCTCCCGCTTTTGATACACATTCAGGTTCAATTTTAAAAACATTTCCTACGCTGGGAGCACGTGCATATCAGCATTTCGATTGAAAATCAGGAAATGGCAGATAAACGTCTTAAAGCTTTCGTTTTTTCTATATATCTTCGCACCGCAAAAACCGCTAATAAGGGATTGAGAAAAGAAACACAAAATGGTATAATGAACTTAAATGATGTCCACCTAAAAAGAGGAATTTTAAAATGCTAAAAACAGACCGGTTGACTATACAAAAGCTTAGAACAGAGGATTGGAAAAACCTAAAAGAGATTGCTGTTGATTACAGAAAATCGGAATATGCTTTATACGATATGCCGCTACCTGTAGAAGATGACAAAATTAAATCATTATGTGAGCAATTCTCCGCATCAGGAATTTGGTTTTCTGTTCGCCTTGCGGACAAAATGATTGGTTATGTATGCTTTCATCAAAGCGGTACTACTTATGATTTGGGGTATTGTTTTCATTCCGATTGCCACGGCAAAGGATTTGCCTTTGAAGCCTGCTCTGCGCTTATGGAATACATAGCCAAAGAGCGGAATGTAACGGCTTTTACCGCAGGTACGGCACTGAAAAACACACCGTCCTGTAAATTGCTGGGTAAACTCGGATTTGTGCTTATTGATACCGAAATCCTTTCGTTCCACGTGGACGAAAACGGAAATGACATAACCTTTGAGGGCGGAAATTTTATTATGCAAAGATAGACTTAAAATAACACGGTCACACCAACGCAAACGAATTCGGCGGCCGTATGGAATAATTGAGGAAAGAAGATATAATATGGAGCTATCAAAATTTTTTAAAAGTATAATAGACCAGGACTTCGCTCCAATTGTTATTTGCAATTTAGAGCATATCGTGGTTTATATGAACCCTGCTTCAATCGCACGTTATCATACCGACCTTACAGGAAAAAGCCTAAAGGCTTGCCATAATACTGATTCTAATAATAAAATAGACAAGGTAGTGGCTTGGTTTGCCGAGAATAAGGATAACAACATTGTTTACACATACCACAGTGGTAAAGAAAACAAGGATGTTTATATGGTAGCTCTGCGTAACGATGATGGCGAACTTATCGGCTATTACGAAAAGCATGAATACAGGAATCCTGAAACGATGGAAACATATAAAATATGAGTGATTATATGGTGGAAAGTCAGGCTTTAAACTGCCGAACAAATCTTCCGCCATGCTTGAATGGTACGAAAATAGGTGATTAAATGAAACTTTTACTTAACGCACTGATAAAATTTATTTGCGGTTTGCTGCTTGTTGGTCTGCTTATCTTTCTGCCTGCAGGTACATTTAATTACATAGGTGGTTGGACTTTCTTAGGGTTATTATTCGTACCGATATTTGTAATGGGAATAGTCCTTTTGCTAAAAGCGCCCGACCTACTTAAAAAGCGTCTTGACGGCAAAGAAAAGGAGAATACACAAAAAAGCGTCGTAGCTTTTTCGGCTCTTATATTCATCACAGGCTTTGTTATTGCAGGGCTTGATTTCCGTTTTGGTTGGTCGAATGTGCCGACAACGGTAGTAATCATAGCATCGGTGCTTTTCCTTGTGGCATACGGACTGTATGCTGAGGTTATGCGCGAAAATGCGTACCTGTCACGCACGATTGAAGTGCAGGAAAACCAAAAGGTGATAGACACAGGGCTTTACTCAGTAGTCCGCCACCCGATGTATATGGCAACAATACTGCTCTTTTTAATGATACCGATAATCCTCGGCTCGTGGTATGCGTTTATAATATTCCTTGCATATCCGATAATCATCGCTCTGCGTATCAAAAATGAAGAACAAGTCCTAACCGAACAGCTTGACGGCTATGCCGAATATAAGCAAAAAGTAAAATACAGAATCATACCCTTTGTATGGTAAAAAGCAAAACCGCTGAAAATTCAAACTTCAGCGGTTGAGCTTTTTTATGTTAGTGTATATTTTGTTGTTAATACTTCTTCGGTTTCATCGTCGGAATTATCGGTTATAATTTTACGCTCAAAGGATATATTGTTTTTAATAAAACACAGCTCGAGAAAACAAAGAAAGATACCTATGTCAATGCGGTTGTAATGTGCCACCTTGTCAGCAGGCATAATACCACGCTTGCCCGGTTTCTTGTAACGGTAGACGGTCAAGCTTTTTTCTTCTGCTGTTACCTTCCATGGCTGTGTGTTGCAGGCGCTCGGTGTAAAGCGAACGATGTTGCCAATATCTTGATAATACTCGCCGTTCCATATTTCATCAAGCGGTTTACGTTTGCTCTTAAACACATCCTTACGGAACTTATCATCGGCGACCTTTGCTATAGCAATCATAATGACAAAATCAAGACCCTTATAGGTTGTCTCATCAGGCTTACCGATACCAAACCACAATGCTCCGATACCAAGAGAAGCCAAATATAAATCAAGTTGTTCACCGATATATCCTATATTTTGCAGGTAATTATCCTTTTTCTCGCTGTATAGGAGAATACAATACTCCTGACCACGATTGCAGGTGGTTTTGTCGGCATGCACAATACGGATAGCGGTCTGTATACCGTCAATCAAAGGTGTAAAAGTGTTGTATTTTTCTTCAATGCTTTGGAGTTCTGCAGGATTTATGCTGGCGATATCACGGAATATATGAA
>JAFUPX010000021.1 GCA_017472575.1 Clostridia bacterium
AACACATAGACAAAAGCAACACAAAAGCAACTTTATTCTTCAACTGCGTTCACTCCCTTTTTAAGTTCTCGGATTTCAGCCTTTAACTTTTTAATTTCTTTACGCATTGCGACTTTATCATTGATTAAGTCTTTTATTTTCTCATTGAGTAAGTCAATAAGCATAGCGTTATAGTCCGTCAAAATATTCACCCCCTTTTATTTTTTCAAGTTCTTTTATAAGTTTCTTTATACGCCTGCAGTCCTTTTCTAAATTGTGCAGTTTTGCATATAACTTTTCTAACATTTCATCAATGTATTTTGTCAAAAAATCACTCCTTTTTTGTATCTGTGCAAAAATGTGCTTTTTATATGTAAACTCTCTTATATTTCATATAGTAAAAACTTCACATAAAAAATACACAAATTTGCACATATACTTTAATCATAGTATACCACTGCGTATTGACAGTAAAACAGACGATATTTTTTACAGTTATGAAAGTACGGATATAAAAGATATTATTTTTTCATCAATTCACTTTGCATTAGAAAACGGATATAAATTTTCTCAATGTTCACATTGTGGGCGTTGGTTTTTCAAGGACGGAAGCAGAGCAGGAAGCAGAAAAAAATACTGTAACAGAAAAAGCACATTTAATGGCTATGAGCATTTACCTTGTGAGCAAGCCGTTAGGAATATCAATCAAGAATTACAAAGAGAAAAGAAAAGAATATATAACTCAATGGTAAGGGAGCATTTAAGTACAGAGCAATTTGTTTATGACTTTTTAGACGAATGTGCAGAGTATATGACAAAAATCAAAAAATGTGCTTCGGTGCAAAACTTATCTGATTATTGGACTTTCTTAAAAAAGTATAAGGACGGTGTAAAAAATGGCAACAATAAATAAGCGTGGAAACACTTTTCAGATAGTTGTTTCTCTCGGTCTTGATGTGAACGGAAAGAAAATCAGAAAAACAACCACATACAAACCACCTGAAAACACTACACCGAAAAAGGCTGAAAAACTCGCACAAGAGTTTGCAGTTGAATTTGAGCGTAAATGTAGAGGTCTTTCCTCATTGAATGAAAATATGCGGTTTTCAGAAATGGCTGAATGGTTTATTGATAACTACGCAAAAAACAAGTTAAAGCCGATAACCGCCTACAACTACGAAAAGCAAATAAAAAACAATTTGCTCCCTGAATTAGGAAACATCAAACTCAAAGATTTTACCCCTGCAAAGATTACGGCATTTTTCAAGACTCGTACTTATCAGCCTGCGACTTGTCGCAAAGTATATGTCATTTTGCAAAGTGTTTTTGCTCGTGCTGTGGAGCAAGGTTTTATCAAAGAAACGCCCTGCACAAAGGCGGTTATATTGCCAAAAGCGGAAACAGCAAAAGAAAAAAAGCCTTTCCTTGATGAAAATCAAGCAAAAGACTTGTTAAAAATGGTTGAGGATAACACACAATTCAACCGCATTATAAAAGTATTGTTATTTACAGGTATGCGTTCGGGTGAGTGCTTGGCTCTCCGTTGGCAAGATATAGACTTTGAAAATAAGACAATACACATTGAAAACACTTTAACAGATGTGGGCGGTAAACACTGGCTTCAACCGCCTAAAACAGCAACAAGTAACAGATATATTGCTTTATCTGATATTTTGGCTGATATATTCAGAGAACAGAAAAAGTATAATGATGAAAAGTTGAGCAAACTCGGAAAATTATATACTTATCCTGAAATGGTATTTACAACAGAGAGCGGAAATTTTGTTGATAGGTCAGGACTCAACACACAATTCAGACGATTTGTAAAAGGTACAGACTTTGACTTTATCACTTTGCATAGTTTACGCCATTGCAACGCAACACTTTTGATAAACAGCGGTATTGACTTAAAAATTGTAAGTGAGTTGCTCGGTCATTCAGATGTATCAACAACAGCGAATGTATATGCAGATGTTTTGAAAAGCTCAAAGGCAAAAGTTGCTGATTTGATTTCCTTAAAACTGAATGGAAATTGATGTCCGTGATGTCCTTTTGATGTCCGAAAATACAAAAGGCTATTGCAATTTACAAAAAGTTATGATACAATAATCAAGGTAAAGCCTTATTTTATCGGACTTTTCAAAACGCTATAAAACACTACAAAACAGCGTTCTTATTTCTCAAAGAGATAATTTGTATTCTCAAAAATTTCAGGCTCTGCAAAATGCAGAGCCTGTTTTTTATTCATATGATAAGTGAGCTTATTTTCTTTTGAGGCGGTAACAAGCTTGAAGATTATTTTCAGGTTCCGCAGAGCTTCATAACAAGACCGTGGGGCAAGAGCTTTGCTAAAACCCGATAGAATTTATAAAATATTCGGTTTGTGTATATGCCTCTGCCCTTTTTCGAGGCGGCAAGAGATTTTTTTGCCATAACTGTCGGATTTACTCTCGGCAGGGTGTCAAATGTCTTGCTTGAACCCTGTGCAATACCTGCCACAGGCAGAAATTCCGTGTCCATAGGTCCGGGGCATACGGCGAGAACATTTATTTTATCCTTTTTAAGCTCCGCTCTGAGAGCCTTTGATAGACTTAAAATATAAGCCTTTGTTGAGGAATATACTGCCATTCTTGTATTGGGAGCAAAGGCGGCTATAGAGCAGCTGTTTATTATTTCGCTGCCCTTTTTCATAAAGGGAAGAAGTCTTGAAGTGATAAAGGTTACTGCTTCGCAGTTAAGCGCCACCATACCTGCATTATCTGCGGGAGAAATGTTTTTAAAATCGCCTAATCTGCCAAAGCCTGCGTTGTTTATAAGAAGCCTGATTTCTGCTTTTGCAGATTTAACCTCCTCGCAAAGGATATCGACACTTTTTCTGTCGGTAATATCGAGGGGCAGGATTTTATAAGCCTTGGAAAGTCTTTCTGCTGTTTTTATAAGGCGGTCCTCCCGTCTTGCTATAAGCCAGATACAGTCAATATCTGCTCGGTCCCTGTCTACAGCGAAGGCATATTCCGCGCCGAGACCTGACGAGGCACCTGTTATAACGGCTATCTTCACTTTCAAGCACATCCTTTTAATATGTTATTATGCGGATATTTTATTTAGCACTTTGGTATTTACTTCTATATTGTATTCTTTATTAAGGGATGAATACAGCTTATCTAAATATTCTTTAAATAAAACTTCTTTAATTCCTGCTTTCCAAATGGGAAGACCGTCACCCTCAAAATAGACTATATAATAACCGTTTTCGCCCTCAATAATGTCACAGTCGCCAGCTTTACGGCTTTCATCATAAACCCATTCGGTTACGGCTGTATCTGAGTAGGTTTTATCAAAGTTTCTGTATAAGCCTCCACTATTTCGGCTTTCATAATCCTCACTGTTGTTTTCGGCAAGGGAGGCAAACCTTGTAACACTCATATCCGCTTCTTCTAAGCTCTCATAAACAGAAGATACGGATTTATAAGCATATTCGGCTCCGCCGTAGGTATCGTTTGCACAATAGATGAGGCGGATATTCTTAGTTGCGTAATCCTCACGGTATTTTTCCTTTACCAAAGCATAGGCTGTGATTTTACCGTCGTTTTCAGCAGTGAAAACCTGATTTAGGGCAGCGTCACCCTCGAAAACATATTTATCAATAGTTTCATCGTCTCCGAGGTGATATGTACCCGTGATGTTTTGCGCGAAAAAGCTTTCGGCAAAATCAGCTGTTATATCAGTATCGTAATTTTCCTTATAATCCTGTATAATATCTGCTGTCATAGCGCTTTTAAAGGAAGCATAATCGGTAATATTGGCAGCATTTTCAGAGTAAGTAAAGGTGTATTTTATAACATCTGCAACCGAATATTCATCTGAGTTTTCATTATAAGCCTTTTCGTAATCATCCTCGGAAAGTTCGTAGCCATCATATAAAACGGCATAGAATTTTTCCGCAAGCATTTCAAGCTCTAAGCAGGCGCGTACATCCTTTTCGGTAACACCTCTTCCATACAGATATGCATAATACTCAGTCTCGGTTTTGCCTGAATTTTCAGCGGCGGTATTAAGCTCGTCTATTTTATAATCTATTTCGTCTTTTTCCCCGTCCTCAAGACTGATATTTTTATCTTCGGCGAGTTCTGCAAGGGATATTAATTCCGTTACATTTTCCTTTGCGAGGTCCATAAAATAGTCATACCAGTTGCTCTCGTTATAAGGGCAGTCCTGTTTTTTAAGAGACTTATCGGCGGTGATATTTAAATCGGAAAGCTTATCGTAATTTAGGTTTACAAAGTTCCTGTATTCTTCATAAAAGAAATAGGACATCATCGCATTATCTATACTGTATGATTCCGAGGTTACCGCAACGGTCTTTCTGGCGAAATAGCCTTTGTCAAGCAGGGAGTTTACCAACAGATAGATTATAAGAGCAATTACAACTGCAACCGCAGTGCCTCCGAAAACGAGAGCGGCAATTTTGTCCGCAAGGTTCATTTTGCTCTTATCGTTTAAAATATCTTTGGCTTTAGTTTTCTTACTTCCCATTTTTCTTTTCTCCTAACAGTTTACTTGGCTTCAGGTGTGAAACCTAAATCGTAAATTTCTTCCATAGCGGTTTTAAGACAGTTTTCACATCCGTTAATCGTTACGGTTTTCTCCTCAAGAGACACCTTAAAATCAAGTCCTGCATTGCTTAATGCGCCTGTGATGCGCTGAACGCAGTGCTCGCAATGCATATCAGGAACCAAAATAACTCTTTCCATTGATTTTCTCCTTATAATTTTTTATTTTTAAGTCTTAAAGCGTTGCTTACAACGCATACAGAGCTTAAAGACATAGCAAGTCCGGCTATCATAGGGCTTAAAAGCGGTCCGCCGAAAGGATAGAGGATACCTGCCGCAATGGGTATACAAACGGTGTTGTAACAAAATGCCCAGAAAAGGTTTTGCTTAATATTTCGCATTGTAAGGCGGCTTAAATTTATTGCTTTTGGAACATCCAACGGGTCGCCCTTTATTATAACGATATCCGCTGAGTCAATAGCGATATCACTGCCTGTGCCTACAGCGCAGCCTATATCCGCGGCGGTAAGAGCCGGAGCATCGTTTATGCCGTCACCAACCATTAAAACTGTACCGTATTTTTTCTTTAAGGAATAAACGATTTCAGCCTTTTGCTCGGGCAGAACCTCTGAATATACCTCGTCCGCATTAAGGCGGTTAGCCATATATTCGGCACAAAGCTTATTATCGCCCGAAAGAACGGCGGTTTTAATTCCAAGCCTGTGAAGTCTTTCAAACGCTTTAACAGAGGTCTCTTTTAGCTCGTCCGCAATAGCAATTAGACCTAAAGCCTTACTGTTAAGCGAAACATACATAACCGTTTTACCCATAGCGGAAAGCCCCTCGGCTTTGGCGGTTAATTGGGATATATCTATATCCTTTTCTTTGAATAAACCCGCTTTTCCTATAAGACATTCCGCTCCTGAAACGGTGCATTTTATTCCGAAGCCAGGAATATTTTCAAAATTATCCACAGGGGAGAGGGTGATGTTCTTTTCTTTTGCATAAAGGATTATTGCCTGAGCTATGGGATGGTCGGAAACCGCTTCTGCAGAAGAAACCGTGCTTAAAAGCAATTCGGGTTTTTCCGATATGATATCGGTTACTACGGGTTTTCCCTCGGTAACGGTGCCTGTTTTATCAAATACGGCGATTTTGGTGTTGTGTGTGGTTTCAAGTGCCTCACCGTTTTTTATCAGTATTCCGTTTCCCGCTCCGAGACCTGTTCCTACCATAACTGCGGTGGGAGTGGCAAGTCCCAAAGCGCAAGGGCAGGCAATAACCAGAACTCCTGTAAATATTTTAAGAGCAAAGGAAAGCTCTTCTCCCGAAATCAGCCAAATAACGGCGGCAATTACTGCTATGCCCATAACAACGGGAACAAAAATTCCTGCAACCTTATCCGCAACCTTTGAAATAGGTGCTTTTTTTGATTGAGCGTTCTCAACAAATTCTATTATTTTAGAAAGGGTAGTGTCCTTACCCACCTTTGTTACTCTGATATAAAGCGCACCGTTAAGATTAAGGCTTCCGCCTGTAACGGCTGAGCCTTTCTCCTTTTCTACAGGAAGGCTTTCGCCTGTGAGCATTGATTCGTCAACTCCGCCGCTTCCCGATTCAACTATACCGTCCAGCGGAATTTTGCTTCCCGGCTTAACAAGAAGAATATCGTCGGGCTTTATGCTTGCGGTTGCAACCTCGGTAACGGTATCTCCGGTAACAAGCAAAGCGGTATCGGGAGTAAGCTCCATAAGCTTTTTAATTGCAGAGGTGGTTTTTTCCTTGCTTCGGTGCTCAAAATATTTGCCCAGCATAACAAGGGTTATAACAACTGCAACCGATTCATAATAGAGGTTGTGTACAGCGTGGTGGTTGCTTTTTACTGTAAAAGTCATAATAAGGCTGTAAATAAATGAGGCTGACGACCCAACCGCTACAAGTGAATCCATATTGGGATTGCCCTTAAAAAGAGAGGAAAAGCCTACCGTAAAAAACTTTCTGCCTATTATCATAACAGGAACTGTAAGAATAAGCTGAACAAGGGCAAATCCAAGCGGATTTTTACTCATATCAACAATCGCAGGCGAGGGAAGATTATTAAACAACATCTGTCCCATTGAAATATAAAGAAGTATTACACTTAAAACCGCTGCGGTGATTATACCTACGGGTGCCTTGCTCTTTTTTGCTTCTTTTCTTTTTTCTTCTTCAATTTCATGAATACCGAAGCCCGCTTTTTCTATTACCCTTGTAAAATCGGCGAGACTTACCGTTTCGGGGTCATATACAACGGTCATTTTCTCGGTAATAAGATTTACTTCGCAGCTTTTTACCCCGTCAAGTCTTGATACAACTCTTTGTACCGCACTCGAACAAGCTGCGCAGGACATTCCGCTTATTGCGTAAACCGAATTTTTCAAGCTCAATTAATCACCTTTTTTATAATTTTTTCAACCGTTTTTTCAAACTCAGCATTTTCGGCGTTGACCGTTATATCGGCATATTCTTTGTATAACGGAAGGCGTTTTTCATAAACCGAATCAATGCTTTCATCCTTTTGCATTGCAATGCCTCGTGTGGTTATGTTGGTAATTCTTTTCTTAATTTCTTCCAAGGGAACATCAAGGTAAACAATAATACTTGTGCGGCGTAAATTTTCCATTGCTTTGGCTGAAAGCACTACGCTTCCGCCTGTGGCAATAACGCTGTTTTCGCACTCTAAAGCAGAAACGGTTTCCTCTTCAACCGATAAAAATCCGTTTATACCTTTATTTTCTATAGTATCCTGCAAACACTCTCCGGTGTGCTGCTGGATAAGCAGATCGGTATCGATAAACTGCTTTCCCAGCGCTTTTGCCAGAACAACTCCCAGCGTACTTTTTCCGGCACCGGGCATACCGGTAAGAACAATATTACTTTTTTTCATATCAGTTTTTAAGGCTCTGAAGCGGAGCGGGGATTCTTCCGGCGCGCTCTATAAACTTATCGGGAGTTTTGTTAAGATTTACTTTCATAACAGGTCCTGAGCCTAAAAGTCCGCCAAAGTTCAGTTCTTCTCCGATGCCTTTGCCGATTGCGGGTATAACACGAACAGCAGTAGTCTTTGTGTTGACCATTCCGATAGCGGCTTCGTCTGCAATAATTCCCGAAATAGTATTTGCGGGAGTGTCTCCCGGTATTACTATCATATCAAGTCCAACCGAGCAAACAGCAGTCATAGCCTCCAATTTTTCAATGGATAAATCTCCTGAGCGTGCGGCGGCTATCATACCGGCATCTTCGCTTACAGGGATAAAGGCGCCCGAAAGTCCACCAACGGAGGAGGATGCCATAACTCCGCCTTTTTTAACTGCGTCATTCAAAAGGGCTAAAGCGGCAGTAGTTCCGTGGGTGCCGCAGGTGTCAAGTCCCATTTCCTCTAAAATGTGGGCAACCGAGTCCCCTACTGCGGGTGTGGGAGCTAAGGAAAGGTCAACAATTCCGAATGGAACACCCAGGCGCTTTGATGCCTGTGTTCCGACAAGCTGACCCATTCTTGTTATCTTAAATGCGGTCTTCTTTATTGTTTCGGCAACTTCGCCCAAATCACCGTCAGGACATTTTTTAAGGGCAGAATGAACAACTCCGGGACCAGATACTCCTACATGGATAACACTGTCCGGCTCGCCGACGCCGTGAAATGCGCCCGCCATAAACGGATTATCCTCCACAGCATTGCAGAAAACAACCAGCTTAGCACATCCAATGCAGTCCCTATCGGCAGTTTTTTCGGCGGTTTCACGCACGATTTGCCCCATAAGCTTAACCGCGTCCATATTTATACCTGATTTTGTTGAGCCTACATTTACCGAGGAGCAGATATTAGTGGTTTCGCTTAAAGCCTCGGGAATGGATTTAATAAGCTCCAAGTCTCCGGCTGAAAATCCTTTATGTACAAGAGCAGAGTATCCGCCGATAAAGTTAACACCTGTTGAATCCGCCGCTCTTTGAAGAGCCTTTGCGAAAACAACCGGATTTTCCTTTGTTGCGGCTGCCAACATTGCTATTGGGGTAACCGAAATTCTCTTATTTATAATCGGGATACCGTATTCGCTTTCAATGTTCTCTCCCGTTTTTACAAGGTTGCCTGCAAGGCGAGTGATTTTATCGTATACCTTATCGCACGCACGCTTTGCGTCCGTATCAATACAGTCTAGCAAAGAAATACCCATAGTGATAGTTCGTATATCAAGATTTTCCGATTCTATCATATTTATGGTTTCCATTATGTCATTCAAATTAAGCATTTTAAAACCCCTTTAGATTCTGTGCATTGAATTGAAGATATCCTCGTGCATAACGCGGATATCAGTGCCTATTGTTTCTCCAAGCTTTTTCATTTTATCCGAGAACTCTGTAAAGGGGCAGCTTGCACCCGATATATCCGTAAGCATAACCATAACGAACATATCCTGTAAAACTGACTGTGTGATATCTATGATATTCACATTACATTCAGAGCATACGGCGCTTACCTTTGAGATAATGCCTACGCTATCCTTTCCTATAACAGAAATAACTGTTTTCATAAATTTACCTCACTTTGTATGTATTATCCTATATATTCTAACACATTAAATCTTTAAAGGCAAATATTAAAAAGAAAATATATGAAGTTATTGTTAATTTTTTTACAAAGTCTATTGATTTATTAATAAAAATACTATATAATGTAAAAGCAGAAATTTGATTTACTAAAAGGAGACTGCTAAAATGACTGAAAACAAAACCGTTATCAAGTGGTTGGACGAGGTTAAAGAGCTTGTTAACCCCGATAAAGTTGTCTGGATTGATGGCAGCGAGGAGCAGCTTGAGGCTCTTCGCAAGGAAGCTGTTGAAACAGGCGAGATGATTAAGCTTAACCAAGAAAAGCTCCCCGGCTGCTATCTTCACAGAACTCTTCCTAACGATGTTGCCCGTGTTGAGGACCGTACCTTTATCTGCTCTAAGACAAAGGAAGCTGCAGGCCCCACAAACAACTGGTGCGACCCTCAGGAAATGTACACAAAGCTTTACAATATTGCCCGCGGAAGCTACAGCGGCAGAACAATGTATATAATTCCCTATTCAATGGGTCCCATCGGTTCTCCTATCGCTAAGGTAGGTATCGAGGTTACAGATTCTATCTATGTTGTTCTTAATATGGCTATTATGACCCGAATCGGTGCTGAGGTTCTTAAGGTTCTCGGTGACAGTAACGACTGGGTTCGCGGATTACACTGCAAGTGCAATGTTGACCCCGAAAACAGATACATCTGCCATTTCCCTGAGGATAACACAATTATCTCTGTTAACTCTGCTTACGGCGGAAACGTACTTCTCGGTAAGAAGTGCTTTGCGCTCCGTATAGCTTCATATCAGGGTTGGAAGGAAGGCTGGATGGCTGAGCATATGCTCATCTTAGGTCTTCAGAATCCCAAAGGCGAAGTTAAGTACATTGCTGCTGCTTTCCCGTCTGCTTGCGGAAAGACTAACCTTGCAATGCTTATTCCGCCTGAGTATCTTCGCAAGAAGGGCTATAAGATCTGGACTGTAGGTGACGATATCTCCTGGATGAAGATAGGACCTGACGGCAGACTTTATGCTATCAACCCTGAAAACGGCTTCTTCGGTGTTGCTCCCGGAACAAACGCTCACTCTAACTTCAACGCTCTTGAGAGTACAAAGAAGAATACAATATTTACTAATGTTTGCTTAAATCTTGACGATAACACCGTTTGGTGGGAGGGTCTTAACAAGGAGCTTCCGCAGAACGCTCTTGACTGGAAGGGTAATCCTTGGGATGCTTCTAAGTTTGATAAGGCTGACAAGTCTACCTATGCGGCTCACCCCAATTCAAGATTTACTGCTCCTGCTAAGAACTGCCCCTGCATTTCTGACGAGTTTGATAAGGGCGAGGGCGTTCCGATTTCCGCTATCGTATTCGGTGGTCGCCGTGCTAAGTGCGCTCCGCTGGTATATCAATCAAAGAGCTGGGAGAACGGTGTATTCGTAGGTTCTGCTATGGCTTCTGAGACAACCGCCGCTGCTGCAGGTGCAGTAGGTGTTGTACGCCGCGATCCTATGGCTATGCTTCCCTTCTGCGGATACAATATGGGTGACTATTTCAGACATTGGCTTGACATGGGCGAGAAGCTTGGCGACAAGGCTCCCAAAATCTTCAATGTTAACTGGTTCCGTACCGATGATGAAGGCAACTTCGTATGGCCCGGATTTGGCGATAATATGCGCGTTCTTAACTGGATAATTGACCGTTGCGAGGGCGAGGCAGACGCTGTAGAAACTGCTATCGGTTATGTACCCCGTCCTGAGGATATTGACCTTACAGACCTTGATATGGATATGGATACTCTTAAGAGCATCTTAAAGGTTGACAAGGATGTTTGGACAAAAGAGGCTGAGGAAATAGAGGAGCATTACAAGAAGTTCGGCGATAAGCTTCCAAAGGAGCTTAAAGCTCAGCTTGAAACTCTTAAAGCTAACCTTAGCGAAATGTAATTAATAAAACAATAAATCCGACTGGCTCTCAGTCGGATTTATTATTTATCTTTATTTGATACAAATTCTGCAATATCTTCGATTTCACACAGCTGATTTAAGGTGAAAGCGTTGACATTAGTGTTTTTTCGGTCTTTTTTATATAATCTTATTCTTTCTTACTTTTCAAATAATCTCTTAAAAAAGTAAACAGTATAAACACTGCAACTGCGGATGCTATGATTATAAGCAGTAAAAATTTATTTTGGTTGGTATTTGATTCCTTTAAAAAATCGTCGCAGGTGAAGGTTTTAAATACTTCTTCTATATATTCGCTGTTTTCGCCCTCGGAGGTGTAAAAGCTCAGAGTGTAATTTTTCCCCTGTGCTACGGTAACATATTTTGTAAGTGTATAATTTCCGCCGCTGTCAGAAAGGGAAAGGGATGCTTTTAAAAATTTTTGTGCACCCTTTGTAATTATTTCTGCCTGTATATCTTCCTCACCCATAAGTTCAGCCGAAAGTGCGGTGATATCTTCGTCTATAAGGCTCGATAGATTTTCAATTTCTTCTGAAAAACTGTTTTTTGAAGAGCTTAAGCGGATTTGCTTTGTATTATTTTCATTTACAGCAAGATAAATAATACCGTTTGCCGATATATAGGATTTAAGCTTTTGCTCCTCCATTCCGAAAGCATCTGAAATTTCTTTTTCCGATGCGTTTTCATTTAGAACAAGGAAGTTGTTTCCGGCAGAAATTTCAAAACCGTTTGCCGCACTTGCCGAAAACGAAAAAATAAAGATAAAAAGGATTGTTAATAAAAGCAATCTTTTTTTCAATTTTATCACCTATTATATGTTATTCTGTTTCTTTGCTGCTGTAAGAGTATTCTTCATAAGCATTGCAATGGTCATAGGTCCAACTCCGCCCGGTACGGGAGTTATAGCAGAGGTTTTATCCTTAACGCTGTCAAAATCCACATCGCCGCAGAGCTTGCCGTCAACCCTGTTCATTCCTACATCAATAACAACGGCACCTTCTTTAACCATATCTGCAGTAACAAAATTTGCTCTGCCTACAGCGGCAACCAGAATATCGGCTTCACGGCATATTTCTTTAAGATTTTCGGTTTTAGAGTGGCAGACTGTAACAGTACCGTTTTTATGTAAGAGCAGCATAGCCATAGGCTTTCCCACGATGTTCGAGCGGCCTATAACAACACATCTTTTACCTGAAACATCAATGTTTTCATACTTTAACATTTCCATTATTCCGGCAGGTGTGCAAGGAACAAAATCATAATCGCCAATCATTATTTTGCCTACATTCTGCGGATGGAATGCATCAACATCCTTTTCGGGAATAATCGAATCTATAACCTTTTTTTCGTTGATATGCTTCGGCAAGGGCAGCTGGCATAAGATTCCGTTGATTTCTTTATCTGAATTAAGCTTTTCAATAAGAGATATAAGCTCATCCTCAGTTGTGTTTTCCGGCAGAGCATATTCTCTGGAAATCATACCGAGAGCCTCGCAAGCCTTTTTCTTGTTTGATACATAAACCTTTGAAGCGGGGTCTTCGCCTACAATTATAACCGCAAGTCCTGTTGTAATTCCTTTTTCCTTTAACTGCGCAACCTCTGTTTTTACGGCTTCCTTAACCGCCGCCGAGATTGCTTTTCCGTCAATTATCCTGTACATTTTCGTTTTCTTCCTCTCCGTTTTCAAACATAGGTGCGTATTCGCCCGATTCATTTGCCCTAACCGATAGCTTGCGGCGGAAAACAAAGATAAGCGTAAGTCCGGCAAGGCAGAGCAAAACAGACAGCAGACAAGATACCCTTATTCTGCCAATCATAAGACTGTCTGTGCGGAGTGTCTCAATAATGGCTCTTCCGAAACCGTACCACGCGCAGTACATAAGAGAAACCTCTCCGCTGAAACGGCGTTTTTTACTTAAATAATGTAAAACGAAAAATCCGCCGATACACCATATTGATTCATATAAAAAGCAGGGATGAACCAAGCCTTCGCCCATTTCGCGAATAGTCTTTTCGCTTTGCATACCCCACCAGCTACTGCCGGTATAGTTGCCGTATGCCTCTTGATTTATAAAATTTCCCCAACGGCCTATACCTTGACCGATAAGAAAACCAAGAGCCGCTAAATCAAACATATCAAGGATTTTGATTTTTCTTATCTTACACATAATCGCTCCGCAGGTAAAGGCACCGATTACGCCGCCGTAAATTGCGAGTCCTGCAAAGCCTGAGCCGCCGAAGCCGAAAAAGTCTTTAATTCCGGAAAGGCTTTCACCGTCAAACAAAAGATAATATGTACGGGCGCAAAGTATGGAAACCGGAGTTGTAACAAGTACAACATCAAGCATCCTGTCGGTATTGATGCCGAATCTGCCCGCATTTTTAAAACCGTAAATTAAAGCTAACAAAAAGCCGGTTGCAATTATTATTCCGTACCAGTAAACATCCCAGCCGTTGCCTATGGGTATAGTAAAAGCAACGGGAGTAAGATGCAGGTCTATCCCGAATATTGTTACATCATATCCGTTCATTTTATTTCTCCTTAGGATTAATTACAGATAAAACAGTATTATTATTATCAAGAAGCAAAAGCCTGTTATACACATTTTCGGCTGTAGCGGATTTAAGATATTTTATCTCATCAAAAAGACCGCTATCGTTCATAGCGCAGTCAACAAGCTGCATTGCAATGCCTTCAACATTATTAAATCGTCTTACTGCATCACCGTAAAGACCCCGCTTAACAACCGAAAACAGCTTTTTATCAATACCTTTTTCCTTTATAGCCGTAATCTCTTTTTTGATTTCCTCGGCAACCGCTTTCGGGTCGATTGACTCGCCATCAAATATAACAGCCGCATAGCCGTTGCCTGTGAAATATTCAAAGGAAAATTCATCATTTATAAGTCCCTGCTTGATAAGTCTCTCATAAAGAGGGGAGGAGTCTCCTGCTATAACCTCAAGCAAAAGAGCGGTTCGTATTCTTTCCTTAACCGTGCGCTCCTCAGCTTCGATTTTCTCCTTGTAGCCAAAGCAGAACATCGGCTGAGCAACCTCCAAGGCTTGCTCGGTATAGCTTTCGGTAATTTCATAAGGCTCATCAAACTCGCCTCGCTCGATTTCTATGGGTGAGCTTTCCTTGATAGAATCTTTAATCTGCTTTAAGGTTTTATCTATATCAATGTTTCCTGCTATGCAGATAAACATATTAGAGGGATGGTAAAAGGTATTGTAGCATTTGTAAAGCAGGTCAGCATCTATTTGAGCTATTGAGTCAACCGTTCCCGCAATGTCAATCTTAACAGGATGATTTTGGTACATACAGGAAAGCATATTGAACATAACTCTCCAGGCGGGGCTGTCATCATACATTCTGATTTCCTGACCGATAATACCCTGCTCCTTTAAAACGGTTTGCTGTGTAAAGTAGGGTGACTGTACAAAATCAAGCAAAATTGCAAGGTTATCGTAAAATCTGTCTGAACAGGAGAAGAGATAACAGGTACGGTCGAACGAGGTAAAGGCGTTGGCATAGCCGCCGGTCTCGGCGTAGCGAGTGAATGCGTCGCCCTCCTCACTTTCAAACAGCTTATGCTCAAGAAAATGCGCAATTCCCTCGGGAACGCATATTTTTTCTCCGTCTACCGAAAAGCAGGTGTCAATAGAGCCGTATTTAGTACCGAAAATGGCATAGGCAGAGGTGTACTGCGGCTTTTCAAGTAAATATATTTTTAATCCGTTCGGGAGTACGGCTTTTACATAGCTTTCGCCTATTTCGCTTTCAAAGGTTTGTCTAAGCATTTTTATCCTCCTTGGGGAGAAGTTTATAAACTGTGTGTAATTTTATTCCCTTTGCCGCTGATATAACCTGCTCTCTGGTAATACTGCTGATTTTTTCAGCCGTTTCCTCAGGGGAATAAATATTTTCGTTTACAGCCTTTAGAGCATACCACAGGTCAAGGGAGGTCTGGCTGTCATTATAAGTGTTTAAGGAGTCGCAGATGCTCTTAAGAGAGGAATTAAATTCGAAATCCGAAAAATCGCCGTTTTTAACCGATTGAAGCTGATTTAAAATTTCCTTTTTCGCTTTCTCGGCATTTGCGGCTTCAACTCCTGATTCAACAGTTACAAAGCCTTTTTTTCTGACTGATGCCGCAGAGCAATAATAGCAAAGGCTCATCTTTTCTCTGACATTTGAAAACAGCTTTGAATAAGGTCCGCCGCCGAAAATATCGGTAGCAAGCATAAGGGGGAGGGCGGTATCATCATCTCCGCAAATTTCACTTGAAAAGCCCATAACAAGCTTACCCTGAGCAATATCCATTTTTTCGCAGACAGTATTGACCGTTTCAGCTTCTGCTGCAGGCTTGCAAAGTCTTGGATCGGTTATTTCGCCGCGCTCAATACCGTCAAAAGCGGTTTTTATATCATCAAAAAGTCCCGTAGGAACAGCAGAGCCTACTATCTGAATGTTGATAAACGCGGTTTGGAGTAATTTTTTCCAAGCGTTATAAATTTCGACTGCGAATAAAGCATTAACCTGCTCCTCGGTTCCGTATTTATAAGCACCGTAGGGGTCGCCTTTAAACATTTCCTCAATAAGGCGGTTTTTTGCATACAAACGCTTTTCGCTTTTCTCGCCCCTTATATGCTCGGTAAGCTTGCGCTTTTCTCTTAAGAGGTCTTCGTCCGCAAATTCACCGCCGGTTACCTTCGGCTCAAAAATAAGCTTTACTAAAAGATTGCTTGCAGCCTTTATAACCGATTCGTGTTCAAGGGTAAAATTATCGTTTATAACCGAAACTGCTATTCTCAGTAGCAGACAGTCACCTACCTTTTCCACTCCTGCTTCAAGCTTTGCACCGTAAAGCCGGTTTAGCTCGTAATTAAGCTTTGCAAAATCGGGATACTGGTTACTGCAGGTTGAGAGCAGGGAAGTAAGCAGAGCGTTTTCTCCTGCCGAGGTACTGCTTAAGGGAGTATAAAAATTAAAGGAAATAAGGGTTGTGTTAAAACGGTCGTTCTTAATAAACAGACCGTTAACGCCTTTAGCAAGGTTTTCTGTTTTATATACCATAAACTCTCTCCGTTCCGGAAATATATATTATAAGTATACCATATTTTTTTTAATATTAATAGAGGATTTTGTAGTTTTTTCTTTGATATTTTACAGTTAGTTAATATTTCCACCTTGAAATTTAGGATTTATTTTGTTACACTAATTCAAAAGGACTTAAAAAGGTTGATGAAAATGGCTAAAAAAAGTCAAAATGAAATTTTAGCAGAGCAAAGAAAAGCAAGAAAACAATATTTAGAGCTAAAAAAAATGCAACAGGAGGGTGCTGCTCCCGAAAGAGAAGTGCATAGGGAGGCAGAGCTTAAAACTCCAGAAGAAAAGGCAAAGCATATATGGTATTATTATAAGTGGGGTATTATTTCGGTTGTGTTAGCCGCGGTGATATTGGCGGTATCCATTCGCCAGTGTGTAACCGCAACCAAATACGATTTCGGAATAGTTGCATTTACATATTCTTCGGTTTCCACTGAGTCTCTTGAAAAGCTGGCGGACTATATGGCGGAGCAATGTGAGGATATAAACGGTGACGGTGAGGTTAATATCGAGATTATTAACTGCTCTTACGATGCCAAAGCCGCCTCTGACGCACAGTACCAAACAACCGTTCATACAAAGGTTCAGGCTATTCTGTCTGCTGACCACGATAAGCTGATTTATATTACAGACAGCGATGGTTATAAGTTTATTATGGGCGAGGAAAATGAAAATGACGGTCTGTTTACGGGAGAGCCGTATGTAATAACCGAAGAGCAAAGGCAGAAAATGATAGAAAATGAGATTTATATACCTGAGGGAGCGCAGGTTTCTCTGAGAGCTGTTGAAGGAACATGGCTTGAGGGGAAGAAGGGGATAGACGATATTTTCGCCCAGTCCCAAAAAGCTCTTGAAAATTTAAAGCAATACTAAAAAGAGCTTTGCACCGAAAAAGGTGCAAAGCTTTTATAGTTTTATAATGCAAAAGGATTCGCTGTCTATTTTAAGTCTTGTTCCGTCAGGAGAATTTCCGAACAAGGCTTTTTTATTTGCAAATTCTTCAGGTATATCAACAAAAGAGTCTTCTTTCCATCGGTTAACCGCAACTAAGACCTTGCAGTCTTGCTTTTGGCGGATATATACTATCTCACCGAAATTTGCGTAAACAGGAATAAATTCTCCCGAGGCAAAAGCCTTGGTTGACCGCCTTAGCTTGCCTAACTCTTTGTAAAACTCAACAAGCTCGGTGTCCTCTTTTCCCCAGGGATAGGTGCCGCGGCAGAATGGGTCGCCAAAGCCTTGCAGACCTGCCTCGTCCCCGTAATACAAAGAAGGAATTCCGGGTAAAGTATATTGCAGTACCGCTGCGAGCTTTAAAAGTCTTTTACCCTTATTATATTCGTCAGGGCTTAAAGTTCTTACTGATTGTTTTTCCCTGTCACCTTGAAATTCTTCATCGCAACCGAGGCGGGTAATAGCTCTTGCGGTATCGTGGGTTCCGATATGGTTCATCAAAAGCTTAACCGCCTGAGGGGGATAGTTTTCGAGTATTTCAAGAACAAGGTCTAAAAGCTCTCTCGAATTTCCGCCCTTTAAATACTTGAATATTGCATTTGCAAAGGGGTAATTCATAACGCTGTCAAGCTGTTTTCCGCGCAAGAATCTGCGGCGGCTGCCGTAGCTTATTTTTGTAGTAGCATCCTCCCAGACCTCGCCTAAAAGGAATTTATCCTCACCCTCGGCTTTTACAGCTTTTCTTATGTTATCAAGGAATGAGTCGGGCAGTTCGTCTGCAACATCGAGTCTCCAGCCTCTTATCCCTTTTTTTAACCAATACCTTATAACGCCGTTTTCTCCATTGATAAATTCATTAAAGTCGGCATTTTCTTCATTTGTTTCGGGCAAGGTTTTTATGCCCCACCACGCGGAGTACTCGTCTCTCGAGCTTCCGAATTTATACCAGTCGGCAAAAGGAGAATCGGGGGAATTATAGGCGCCTATGGTATCGTATCTTCCGTATTTATTGAAGTAGCGGCTGTCGTCCCCTGTGTGAGAGAAAACACCGTCAAGAATTATATAAATTCCTTTTTTCTTGGCCGCGTTTATAAGTGAAACGAGGTCTTTCTCGGTGCCTAAAGCGGGGTCGGGCTTTAAATAATCGGCGGTGTTGTAGCGGTGGTTTGAATGTGCCTCAAAAATTGGATTGAAGTAAATACAGTTAACACCCAAAGATTTTAAATAGCCAAGCTTGCTTTCAATGCCCTTAAAATCGCCGCAGTAATAATCGTTGCCTAAATGACAGGGATTTTCGGTTTGCGTATATTCAGGCTGCTTTGACCAGTCCTCGCAGATATACCTGTCAGACGGAATGTTTTCTTTATTTTTACCTGATTTTGCAAAGCGGTCAGGAAAAATCTGATAGATTATGCCGCCGTCAAGCCAGTCGGGAGTGGAAAAGTCCTTGTTGTAAACCGTTTGCTGAAAGCTTGTACCGTCATTCCCTATAATGCCCAGAGAATGTTCTTTTTTCTTTACAAAAAAAGTACCGTAATCGCTGGTGTATTTAAAATAATACCAGTAAAGTCCTTCATTCAAGGTTATTTCACAGGTGTAAAAGCGGTAGCCTTCAAGCCATTCACCCGACTCCATTTTTATTTGCTGTTCAGAGCTGTCGGTATCGTTTTTTATTAAAAGATAGGCTTCGTGAACATGAGCGTCAGCATGCAGCAACAGCCGTAGCTGAAGGGCTTCACCCTCGGCTACGGCGCCTATCTTACTTCTGTATATAGGATTTCTTGAATCAAAAGGATAGTATTGCATAATTATTTAACAGGCTTAATGTGCCAAATGTTGTTGGCATAGTCCGCAATAGAACGGTCTGCCGCAAATATACCGGAGTTGGCAATATTGGTAAGCGACATCTTATTCCATACATCTTTCTTGTTGTAAAGCTCGCTTGCCTTTTGCTGAGCAGAGCAGTAATCCGAAAAGTCAGCAAGAGCCATATAGCGGTCAACATTCTTTAAGGTGTTGTAAATATTATCGAAGGGTTGACCTGCAATTCCCTTACCAACAAAATCAAGCGCAGCTTTAAGCTGAGGATTGTTATTGTAATAAGGCAGGGGAGAATAGCCTTTCTTCTGGAGCGACAGAACCTCCGGAGTTCTCATACCGAAGATGATGATGTTATCGTCACCAACTGCGTTGTGAATTTCAACATTTGCACCGTCCTCAGTGCCGAGAGTGATAGCTCCGTTCATCATAAGCTTCATATTTCCGGTTCCGCTTGCCTCGGTTGAAGCAAGAGATATCTGTTCGCTTATATCGGCGGCAGGAATCATAAGCTCTGCCATTGTTACTCTATAATCCTCAAGGAAGAGAATTTTTAGCTTATCACTTACAGACCTATCATTATCAATAACAGTTGAAAGCTTATAAATCATCTGGATAATCTCTTTTGCAAAGAGATATCCGGCAGCTGCCTTAGCACCGAAAATGTAGGTTTTGGGTGTAAATTCAGCATTGGGATTGTCTTTAAGGTAGAGGTATTCTGAAATTATATGAAGTGCGTTAAGATGCTGTCTCTTATATTCGTGCAATCTCTTTACCTGCATATCGAATATTGAATCAGGATTGAGAACAATTCCTTGAGTTTGCTTCACATAGTCTGCAAAGCGGACCTTGTTTGAATGCTTTATTTCGGCTAATTTATCAAGAACCTGCTTATCGTCTGCAAAGGCGGTAAGCTTGGAAAGCTTGGAAGCATCCTTGATAAAGCCGTTTCCTATAAGCTCGGTAAGATATTTTGTAAGCTCAGGGTTTGCCTGACAAAGCCAGCGCCTGTGAGCGATACCGTTTGTAACGTTGGTGAACTTTTCAGGTGTCATTTTATAGTAATCGTTGAAAAGCTCGTCAATAAGAATTTTACTGTGAAGCTTTGAAACTCCGTTAACAGTGTGACAGGCGGCAACGCAGAGATTTGCCATTCTCACCATACCGTTAGAAATTATGGCAGTACGCTCTGCAAGGTCAAAATCACCGGTTTTAGATATAACCTCGGCTCTGTAGCGGCGGTCAATTTCCTGAACTATCTGATAAACTCTGGGAAGTCTCTCTTTAAACAGGCTTTCGGACCAACATTCCAGAGCTTCGGACATAATTGTATGGTTGGTGTAAGCAACGGTTCTGCTTACCATATCCCATGCTTTTTCCCAAGGGTATCCGCATTCATCAAGCAGGAATCGCATAAGCTCAGGAATAGAGAGGGTGGGGTGAGTATCATTAATATGAATGGCAACCTTATCGGGCAGGTTGTCAAGAGTGTTGTATTTTCTCAGGTGACGGTTGAGAATGTCCTGAATAGATGCAGAAACCAAAAAATATTGCTGGCGAAGTCTCAAAGATTTACCCTCAATATGGTTATCCTCTGGATAAAGCACCTTTGAGATTGCCTCGGCGGTAGCTCTTTGTTCAAGTGCCTTGGCATAGTCTCCCTTATTAAAGGCGGACATATCAAAATCGTTACACTCTGCACTCCAAAGGCGGAGGACATTGACGGTTTTACCGTCCTTTCCGGCAACCATAAGGTCATAAGGAACAGCGTGAACGCTGCTGTAGTCAACATGCTCAACATGGTGGTAATTACCGTCCCACCATTCGTTTATGCGTCCGTCAAAATGAACGTCTACTGCGGAGGTCGGTCTGGCTTCAAGCCATACTCCGCCGCCGGGAAGCCAAAAATCCGGCATTTCTGTCTGCCAACCGTCAACCAATTTTTGGCGGAAAATACCAAGCTCGTAACGAATGCAGTAACCCATTGCGGGATAGCTGCCTGTAGAAAGACCGTCTAAAAAGCAAGCGGCAAGTCTGCCTAAACCGCCGTTTCCAAGACCTGCATCAGGCTCGAAATCGTAGAGCTTATCAAGCTTTACTTTAAACTTGGTAAGAGCTTTTGCCATAGTATCGGTAAGGTCAAGATTGTAAAGATTGTTTTTTAGCGAACGTCCCATAAGGAATTCCATACTAAGGTAGTATACTTTTTTTGCTTCCTGATTGTCGCACTCTTTTTTGAATGCGGCTCTTCTTTCGCTCATTATATCAAGCAGAACTAAAACGCATGCCTTGTAAAAAAGCTCATCGGAGGCCTGCTCGGGCGAAACACCGAAATTATGAGATAATTTGCGCTCAATCATTTCACAAAGCTGAGTAACGGTAAGTTTTGTCATACTAACATCTCCGAATCAAAAATTAATTATTGTTATTATTTACTTTATATCATACATTATTCTTAAACTTTTTTCAAGTGGTATACGCAACTATATATATGCGGAAATTTGTGCAGTTTTACCTAAAATATCGTCAAATTACACACAAAGTGAAATTTAATTAGTAAAAAATAACAATAAAAGCTTAATAAAACGATATAAAAAGGCCGCAACAAAACTGCTGCAGCCTTTTAAAATTATTCACTATCTGAAGTATCGCATTCGAGGTATTCGCCCTTAATGCGATTTTTGTTTGACAGCCTGTCAAACACAGCAAGTGCTCCGATTACTGCAGTAAATACTGCAAGCATTGTTGACATAAATTTTAAAAATCCTTTCATACGATAAACCACCTTCCAATTTTCCTTACTATTATTATAGCATTTAGGTATTTAACTGTCAATTACATAAACGGTGCAAAAATATGAAGAACAAACTCTTTTAGCTTATCCAAAACAGGACGCTTTTTCCATTCTGCCGGTTTAATCTCGGTTGAAGCCTTAAACAGCTCTTCAAAATGCTGTTTTATATCGGCAACAGTTTTATTATCGCATATCCATGCCCCACATTCAAAGTGGAATACAAAGCTGCGGTAATCCATATTAACGGTTCCGACAGTAGCAACCTTATCGTCCGAAACAAACAGCTTTGAGTGAATAAAGCCAGGAGTGTATTCATATATTCTTACTCCTGCTTCAAGAAGCTCAAGATAATTATATTGTGTAACCGGATGAACATACCATTTATCCGGAATGTGAGGTGTTATTATTCTTACATCTATTCCCGACCTTGCCGCCATACGCAGAATATTCATCATACTGTTATCTATTATAAGATACGGAGTTGCAATATATACATATTTTTGAGCGTTACTGAGTATCTGCATATAGATACCTTCAGCGGGATTTTTGTCGTTAAGTGGGTCATCACAGTAGGGAAGAACATATCCGTCATGAATTTCGTTATAATTGGCAATATATTTTTCAATTTGTATGGCTTTGCCGGTTGTGAATTCCCACATACAGCAGAACATTACAAGAAAGCTTCTGGCGGCAGCGCCTTTTATTATAATGGCACTGTCCATCCAGTTGCCGAAGCGCTTCATACGGTTAATATATTCGTCCCCAATGTTTATGCCTCCGGTTATTGCAACCTTTCCGTCAATTAAGACGATTTTTCTATGATTGCGGTTGTTCATAAAAATATCAACAGAGGGTCTGATAGGGTTGAAAATAGAGATCCTTATACCGTCCGCCCTCAAACGGGAAATAAAATCCTTATGCTGGCGTTTAATCGAACCGAAATCGTCAAAAATTATACGCACTTCCACTCCGTTTTTAATTTTTCTGCGGAGTATTTTATGAATTTTATCCCACATTTCGCCCTCTGCAAGAATGAAAAATTCGATAAAAATATATTTTTCAGCCTTTTCAAGCTCTTCAAGAAGACGCGGCAAAAATTTTTCTCCGGGAGCTAAATACTCGGTATCGGTTTTATCGTAAAGAGGATAACCTGATTCCGCTTTAAGATAGTCCGCCTGACGGGAGTGCATAATATCATAATATTTAAGATGCTCTCTTATCTCCCAATCGGGAGGAAGATACTTCATATAATGCGCCTCGCATACCTTCATCCGTTTGCGAAGATGCGGCATAACTCTTTCTCCGCCCCAGAGCAGGTACACCGAAACACCGAAAATCGGGAATACGAGGATAAAAATAATCCACATTATTTTATAGCTTGGATTTCCTCTGCGGTTAACAATATAAATAACAGTTATAACACCTATAATTAAAGAGAGAACATACACCCAAACCGAATTCTTGGAAATATTATATACAACTCCAAACAGAAAGGCTATCTGAACAAGCAGAAGAATAGCCGAAACGATTATTCTTGTTTGAATTCTAATGCCTCTGTTATGCTGCAGCTTCAAATATCCCGCCTCCTTATTTGAACATATACTAATATTGATATTATATTAACATATTATTCAGTTGTTTGCAATAAAAAAGGAGGGGAATAATCCCTTCCTTTAACTTACGCCTATCCTAAGATATATTTTGCCATTTCCATAGAAAAGCAATGGAGCCAGTAAAGACGGCTCATATTATGCTTTCTGTAAATCGAATATTTTATTTTAATTCTTTCAAAGGTATCTTTTAGATTCTTTTGCGTACTCATCCCTCCGAAAGAAAAGTTTGAAATTGTTTCGTTAAGAGTACAAATTCTTTTTCCTGCAATATGTGCTGAGGTTATAAAATTAAAGTCATCATACATATTTTCGCAGGCATACGGAATTTCTAAAAGAAGCTCTCTTTTTGCAAACATACTTGGGTGACACCATCCGGTAGTTGTCCAAACCTTGCCTACCTTTGCTTTTTTTATTATATTGCCGGTGGGCTTTATTATTCTTAAATCTCCCCACGCTACATCATAATGTTTTTTTTCATAAAAACAAACCATTTTTTCAACCGCTTCAGGTTCATACCAATCGTCTGCGTTTATACTGCCTATAAGAACTCCGCTCGACGCATTCACGCCTTTATTCAAAGCATCATACATACCGTTGTCTTTTTCTGAGATTATCTTAAGGCTTCTGCCCTCTGTTTTATCAAAAAGCTCTTGATATGACCTTGCTTTTTCAAGTGTTTTATCGGTAGAACAGCCGTCAATAATTATATATTCTATGTTATTATATGTTTGGTTTAATACGGATTCAATAGTTCTTACAATGGTTGATTCGCAGTTGTAAACCGTAGTAAGAACAGTTATAAGAATTGAATCGCAAGAAGAATTCTCCATTTATTTAGCTCCTTCGTGGTTGAACACAACAGCCACCGTTTTAAATATTATTTTTAAATCCAAAAGAAGCGATTGATTGTTTATGTATTCCATATCGTATACGATTTTTTCTTCGGGCTTTAATTCATAGCCTCCGCTTACCTGAGCAAGTCCTGTAAGTCCCGGAGTTACCTTAAGCCTGTGGGAAAAACCGTGAACATATTTTTCAAATTCATTGTAGAAGCATTCTCTTTCAGGTCTCGGCCCTACAAAGGACATCTTGCCGATAAATATACTCCATAGCTGCGGCAGCTCGTCCAAACGAAAATCACGAAGAACTCTTCCAAAGGGGTAGATTCTTGAATCTTCCTTACCGGAGCTCCACTGAGCTCCGTCCTTTTCCGAGTCAACTACCATAGTGCGGAATTTAATCATTTTAAAAGGAACGCCGTTTTTTCCTAAACGCTCCTGCGTATAAAGAACAGGGCCTTTTGAAGAGAGCTTTATAATAACTCCAATAATTGCCATAGGAAGAATTAAAACCAAAAGCATACAAAATGAAACGATTATATCAAAAGCTCTTTTTGTAGCTTTATAAAAAAGACTGTTGTTTACGCTTTCTGGCTCTTCAACAGTGAATTCTTCCTTTATTTCAAAAGGCATTATAATGGTTGTCTCGCTTTGTTGTGTAAGATCCGTTTTTTCTACAGCTAAAGCCACTGCCTCGGAATCGTTTGCGATAGTGGACATATTATATCATTCTCCGTTATAAGATATTTGCACTAAAATACACAACTTCATTTTAATATATTTTTGATACTTTGTCAATAAAAACTGGAACATTATTAAGAAATATATTCCTTGATTATATTTTCACTGTGTGGTAAAATATATAAGATTATGCAAACTAAAAGGAGAAATTAAATTGGCGGATTTAAAACAGGAAATTTCCCGCAGACGGACTTTTGCAATAATTTCCCACCCCGACGCAGGTAAAACTACCCTTACCGAAAAGTTCCTGCTTTACGGCGGTGCGATTCAAACAGCAGGCTCCGTAAAAGGCAAGGCAAATGCTAAGCATGCGGTGTCGGACTGGATGGAGCTTGAAAAGCAAAGAGGTATTTCGATAACCTCATCGGTTATGCAGTTTGAATATGAAGGTTATTGTATAAATATACTTGATACTCCGGGGCATCAGGATTTCTCGGAGGATACCTACCGTACTCTTATGGCGGCGGACAGTGTTGTTATGGTAATTGATGCGGCAAAGGGTATCGAAGCACAGACCCGAAAGCTTTTCAAGGTTTGCGCGAGGCGGCATATTCCGATTTTTACATTTATAAACAAGCTTGACCGTGAGGCAAGGGATTCATTTGAACTGCTTGACGAGCTTGAAAAGGAATTCGGCATAGGAACATATCCGGTTAACTGGCCTATAGGCTGCGGAGTTAATTTTAGGGGTGTGTTTGACAGGGATAAACGACAGATACTTTTCTTTAACGAAATGCACAGGGGACGCGACAAGCTGGAAGCTATCCCCTGTGATATAACCGACACCGAAAAGCTTGACGAGCTGTTAGGCGAATACCAGCGAACAGAGCTTGTTGACCAGATAGAGCTTTTAGACGGTGCCAGCTTTGAATTTGACCTTGAAAAGGTACAAAAGGGAGAGCTTACACCTGTTTTCTTCGGCTCTGCTTTAACAAATTTCGGTGTTGAGCCTTTTCTTGAAAATTTCCTTAAAATGACGACCTCGCCTTTACCGAGAATATCGGGAGAAGATGAGGTTGACCCCTTTGACAATAATTTCTCTGCCTTTGCCTTTAAAATTCAGGCTAATATGAATAAAGCCCACAGAGACAGAATTACATTTTTCCGTATTTGCTCCGGCAAATTTGAACGGAATGCGGAGTATTTCCATGTTCAGGGCGGTAAGACTATGCGCCTTTCTCAGCCTCAGCAGATGATGGCTCAGGAAAGAGAGATTATAAACGAAGCCTATGCCGGAGATATTATCGGTGTTTTCGACCCCGGAATTTTCTCGATAGGCGATACGGTCTGCTCGCCTAAAAGCAAGGTTAAATTTGAGGGTATACCCACCTTTGCGCCTGAGCATTTTGCGGTTATCGAACAAAAAGACTCCTTAAAGAGAAAGCAGTTTGTAAAAGGAGTTGAGCAGATAGCGCAGGAGGGCGCTATTCAGATTTTCCACGAGCCTAATTCGGGTATGGAAAGGGTTATTGTAGGAGTTGTAGGTGTTTTGCAGTTCGAGGTGCTTGAATACCGCCTTAAAAATGAATATAATGTTGAGGTTATAAGAAATAATCTGCCTTATCAGTATATTCGCTGGATAAGAAATACCGATATAGATGTTAAAAAGCTCAACCT
>JAFUPX010000022.1 GCA_017472575.1 Clostridia bacterium
AATCGAACCAACGACACGGGGATTTTCAGTCCCCTGCTCTACCGACTGAGCTACAGAGGCAAATGGCGACCTGGATGGGGCTCGAACCCACGACCTCTAGCGTGACAGGCTAGCGTTCTAACCAACTGAACTACCAGGCCACATGGTGGGAACAACAGGGCTCGAACCTGTGACCCTCTGCTTGTAAGGCAGATGCTCTCCCAGCTGAGCTATGCTCCCATCCTATGTGATACCGCTGGCTTGCTCGCACTCACCGGCGACGAAGATTATATTATCATAAAAGGATGCTTTTGTCAAGTATGTTTTTCATTTTTTTATTAAATTTTTTATTTCTTTTTTAGAGAATACATATTTGTTATTACAGAAGTGACATTTCACCTCTACCTCGGGCATCTCATCAGCCATTTCTGTAAGCTCTTTTTCTCCAAGAGAGACGAGTGTTTTTTCAACTCTTTGCCTCGAACAATTACATTTATATTCAGGAGCTTCTGTATATAGAACCTCTGTTTCAAAACCGGACAGCATTTCTTTAACTATCTGCTCTATATTCATTCCCGATTCGAGCATTGCTGTTACAGGCTTTGCCCTGCGGACATTTTCTTCCAGTCGGTCGATTGTGCTGTCGTCCGCTCCCGGAAGAAGCTGAATAATGTATCCTCCCGCCTTTTTAACCGTTAAATCGGGGTTTACAAGCACACCCAGAGCGCAGACCGTGGGTATCTGCTCGCTGGTTGCGTAGTAAGCGGTTATATCCTCAGCAATTTCGCCCGATACAAGCGGAACAAAGCCGTTGTACGGCTCTTTTAACCCTAAATCCTTTATTACATACATACTTCCTTGAGTGCCGACCGCTCCCGAGACATCAAGCTTTCCGTTTTCCTTTAAAGGAATCTCAACCACCGGATTCATTACATAGCCTCTTACATTACCCGCGGAATCTGCGGCGGCTACCAATGAACCAGAGGGACCGTCACCCTCAATTTTTATTGTAAGAGTATCGTTTTTACCCTTAAGCATATTTCCCATCATTGAAGCGGCGGTTAAAAGTCTGCCAAGCGCAGCAGTTACAACAGCTGAGGTTTTATGAAGCTGTTCGGCACGCGCTACAATATCTGTACTGTCAACAGCAGTTGCCATAACCGCGCCGTCACTCGTTATACATCTAATAAGATTCGCCATTTATATTATCCTTTTCTCGTTACATAAATTACTCTATCGGTATTTTCCAAAGGAGAATTCTCACTCATATCGGCATATACAGCCTCTATTTTTAGCCCTGCTGATTTAATCGCCTCTTCTATTTCCTTGCAGGTGTACGCCCGTTCGGAAAAATCCTCGCTGAAGCGTTTATAACTTTCTTGTTCCTTAACAAAGAAATCAAGGCTTATATCGGTTATGTTTTCTTGACTGTAAAAACTGTTCTGCCAGACACAAAAAACATTATCCTGCTCAACAACAAAGGTATTATTTCCGAGAATTTCCCTGTGCTTATACTCGGTGTTCACATCAAAAATAAAAAGCCTTTCAGGCTCCAAAAACAGAGACACCTTCGCTATTGCTCTACAAAAATCCTCATAAGCTGTTATATGATTCAAGCTGTCAAGACAGCAGACAGCACCGTCCACCGTTCCGTAAAGGTCAAGCTCCTCTGCCGCCTGACAAAGATACAGAATATCATTTCCCTTTTCAGCAGACTTTTCCTTAGCTACACACAGCATATCCTCAGAAATATCGACACCTATTACCTGAACACCTTTTTTTGCAAATCTGTTTGAAAACTCACCCGTTCCGCAGGCAAGGTCGAGCATAAGGGTTGGCATTCGGTCAAACTTCTCAAAAAGCCGGCATAAATATTCTGTTCTGCCGCTGTAATCAGCGTCATCCATCAACAAATCATAAACCGATGCAAAGTCTTTGTATAAGCTCATTTGTTCTTATCCAATCTTTTAAATACAAGCTCATAGCCCTCATTAATAGAACGGTTTACACGGCTTATAGTAGCAGTGCTGGCACCCGTTTGCTCGACTATTTCATTATAAACTCTATTGTCCTTAAGCATTTTTGCAACAACAAATCGCTGAGCTATAGCCTGAATTTCCTTTGGAGTACAGGCATCCCCGAAAAACTTATAACATTCCTCGGGAGTTTTAAGGGTTAGAACCGCCTCAAAAAACTGATCGGCAAAATCACTTTTCTGCATTTTTTTCGCTCCTATTTCATCTATATGAATATATTAGCACATTAAACCGCTAAAGTCAATTAAAGGACTTCAGAATTCCCCGTTCTTTAAGGTTATTCAAGATTGAGTTTATTTTTCAGTATCTTACAGTTGATAAAGAAGAAAACTGCTATATAAACCGCGCTAAGCAATGTTGCTGCTAATAAAATTATATGAAACAAAGTATCGGTAGGGGTTAACTCATTAAGAACTCCCATTCCGCCCATTGCGAAGCCTGCAGCCAGCATAAGCAGTGTGTTTACAGTCTGACAAACCGCGTAAATCACGAAGTACATCAGTATAGAGCTTAAAATCTTATGCCTTTTAGCAATTTGATTACCCATTGTAATTGCAAGATATATCAGCATAAATTGCTGGAAGGAGCTCACGACCATCATAAATAAATACTGAGCAATATAAGCAGGAATATTAACACCGTAATAATCGGTATCAACTGCAATTTTAAGCATATTCTTTAAGAAATCAAGTACCTGAGAATTAACAAAGCTTTGGCTTGTTCCAAAAACAGCTATTACAAATACTCCTGCAAGTACGCAAAGTATAACAAACAGCGACCATATAAAGGCGCAAACTGCCTTGCTTGTAACTATATCTCTTATTTTAACCGGCAGAGTAAATGTAAGATACCCCTCATCCGAAAACAGATTTTTATAATACCTCTGCATCAGCATAAATACTGCAACAAAGCAGGCTGAGATAATAGCTATCACCGAGAAAACAAAAAGGATAACAGAAACCGACTGCAGCATTGAGGCAACCGAATTCTCCGCACTTAACCAATCGGTAACAGACAAATTTACCTTGAGCATTACAGCGGCGAAAACAGAAACGAATATAACGCCCATCCCTAAGGGAAACAGCGTTTTAGCTAACGCTTTATTTTCATATTTAATAAGCTTACCTAACATTTGAACACCTCCCTAAAATATTCATCCACACTCTTACCGTATTGCTGACGAATCTCATCTGCCGAGCTATGCAGAACCACCTGACCGTATTTTAAGAACAGGAATTCATCAAGAACCTTTTCAACATCCGAGATAAGATGGGTTGAAATAAGGACTGTAGCATCCTCAGCGTAATTTGAAACGATAGTATTAAGAATATAATCCCTTGTTGCTGGGTCTACTCCGCCGATTGGCTCATCAAGCAAATAAAGCCTTGCTCTTCTTGACATCACAAGCACAAGCTGAACCTTTTCCTTTGTACCTTTTGAGAGCGATTTATATTTCTGCCCCGAATGAATACCCAGCTTTGTAAGCATTTCCTCTGCCCTCTCCCTATCAAAATCAGCGTAAAAATCGCTGAACATATCAAGCGTTTCGCTGACCCTCATAGACGGATTTAAGAAATTTCTTTCAGGCAGATATGATACTAAAGCCTTAGTCTGCTCGCTTGGTGAAATACCGTCAACAAGTATCTCTCCCGAATTTTGCTTCAAAAGACCGGCGGCAAGCTTAAGCAGGGTAGTTTTTCCGCTTCCGTTAGGACCTAAAAGTCCGATTATTTTTCCTTTTTCAAGCTGTAAATTAACATTATCAAGCGCTTTTACGGCGCCGAAATATTTATTTCCGCTAAAATATTTACACAAATCTTTGCATTCAAGTGTATACTCCATATTACCACTCCTCATTTAAAATATTGATAATTTCCTCTCTCGTAAAGCCAAGAGCCTTCATCTGAGCGGAAAATTCACGCACATTTTCCAACGCCAGCTTACCGCGGGCTTTATTTATAACCTCATCCTCCTCGGTTACCTGCCTGCCCGAGGTTCGCTGAACGGTTACCAAGCCTCTGGCTTCAAGCTCCTGCATCGCACGCTGCATTGTGTTCGGATTGACAGATGCTTCAAGCGCTAACTCTCTTACGCTCTTAACTCTTTCTCCCTTTTTAAGCTTCCCTGAAAGAATATCTCCTTCAAGCCTATCAGCAATTTGCAGATAAATAGGTTTTATATTATCAAATGTCCAACCCATTGCGCACCTCCTTTGTGCTACTGTACTAATAATATAATACAACAATACAGTAAATTTGTCAACCCCTAAAAACAAAAAAATATGCAGATTTTTAAATCTGCATATTTTTTCACCATATTACCTGCCAACGTTTTTTATATTCGCCGCTCAGGTTGTTTTTAATTTTTGCGTTTCTTATGGAAGATGCCTTGATTTTTTCGCTTAGGAGCATATCAAATTCCTTTTCATCAAACGGCAGCTCAACCTCTGCTCCGTTCTTCCAGGAGGAAAGATATGCGGCATTTGAGAGAGTTAATTCGTTTATACCCTCATAACCGGG